>NZ_SPKP01000007.1:0-202561 GCF_023127835.1 Pseudomonas sp. B329
ACCATGTCCCCGCACACCCGTCAACCATGTGTCCGGTCCGTACACGCTTTTCGAAAGTGACCCGCTGTAAGAGCGGAACCTATAGTGGCCGTTACCTAAATAACGGATATGTACTCGGCCCAACCACCCAACCACCCAACCACCCAACCACCCGGTCACATCGTCAACGTGGGGCTGTCGCGCAGCCCCCTCCCACATTGGACCTGTGGTGTGAATTACACCCTGAACTGATCCATCAACTTCATCTGCTGGCTGGCCAGCGCGTTGAGCTGGCTGCTGATCGCCGCCGACTCGGTAGCCTGGCCGGTGAGGGTTTCGGTCACGGTGCGAATCGCCGAGACGTTGCGGTTGACCTCTTCGGCCACCGCGCTCTGCTCTTCGGCAGCGCTGGCGATTTGCAGGTTCATGTCGCTGATCACCGTGACCGCGTCACTGATCTTGCCCAGCGCCTGCACCGCCTGATGGATCTGCCCGGCATTGCTCTGGGCCTGGTGCTGACTGGAGTGCATGGTCGCCACTACCCCACGGGTACCGCTTTGGATGCGCTCGATCACCACGCGGATTTCCTCGACCGAATCCTGGGTGCGTTTGGCCAGGTTGCGTACTTCGTCGGCCACTACCGCAAACCCGCGCCCGCTTTCGCCGGCGCGTGCCGCTTCGATCGCGGCGTTCAATGCCAGCAGGTTGGTCTGTTCGGCAATGCTGCGGATCACTTCCAGGACTGAACCGATTTGCTCGCTGTTGACTGCCAGGGCTTCAACTTCGGTCACGGCCTTGCTGACTTCCTCGGCAAGGGTGGTGATGTCGCGGGTGCTCTGCTCGATGATCGACATGCCTTCGCGGGCCGACTGATCGGCGCCGCGTGCCGCGCTGGCGGCATTGGAGGCGCTGTTGGCGACGTCGTGGGCGGTGGCGCTCATTTCATTCGACGCGGTGGCGACCTGGTCGATTTCACGGAACTGCACCTGCATACCTTCGCTGGTCTGGCGTGCAATGGCCGAGGATTGATCCGCCGTACCTCGGGCTTCGGTGATGCTTTGTTTGATCTGGGCGATGGTCGGTTGCAGCTTGTCGAGGAAGCGGTTGAACCAATTCACCAGCTCGCCCAGTTCGTCTTTCTTGGTGTAGGCCAGGCGTTGGGTGAGGTCGCCGTCGCCGCTGGCAATGTCCTTGAGCATGGCCGCCACGCTGTTGATCGGACGGGTCACGCCGGTGGCGGTCAGCCAGATCAGCAACAAGCCCAGCAAGCCGGCGGCGGCTGCCACCAGCAAGGCTTTGAGGGTGCCGGTAGCCTGGGCTTCGTCGAGCACGGCTTGCAGCTTTTCGTTATCAGCCAGCATCACACTTTTAGGCAGTTTGATCACCACACCCCAGGATTTGGCATCGGCAATCGGCTTGACCGGGTACACGGCGCGAATCGTGTCGTTCTGTTCGCGGATCATGGGCCGATCATTGCCCAGCAGTTGCACGATCTCCTTGCCTTCGGCGCCGAGGGTGTCGACCAGGTTCTTGCCGACCCTGGCCGGTTCGCCGCTGTAGGCTGCAATCAGGCCGGTGCTGGACAGGATTTCCAGGTGAGCAGCCCCGTTGAACACGTCCTTTTGTGCCGCATCGGTGGTGGCTTGCAGGGCAGTGAGGGCGATATCGACACCCACGACGCCGATGACTTTGCCGTCGACGATCAGAGGCAGGGAAATGGTGGTCATCAGCACAGGTTTGCCGGCCACCGTGTCTTCATACGGGTCCAGCAGGCAGGTGCTGCGGGTGTCGCGTGGGCAGGTATACCAAATGTTGTAAGGCGTGCCGCTGAGGTTGAGGGTGGTCTTGGTCAGGTCATCCTCGACCATGATGGTGTTCAGGCTTTCGCCGCCGGCACGGCTCCAGTAGCTGGAAAAGCGACCTTTTTCGTTGGAGACGCGTGCCTTGTCGTCAACGAATTCACTGTCCTTGCCATCCAGGCCGTTGGGCTCGAACGACAGCCAGATGCCCAGTACCTTGGTGTTGCGCTCGAACGCGGTTTTCACGCTCTGGTTGATTTCTTCGCGCAGGGCGCCGGCTTCAATGGAGCGCTTGGTCCCCAACTGACGCAGGTCCTTGATCTGGTCGGCGAGGGCGGTAACCGCCAGCAGGTTTTCACCGAAGGTCTTTTGCAAGTGCCCGGCCTGTTCGGCGGCCTTGGCTTGCAGCAGCTGTTCCACGCTGGCGGTGAGCATTCGTGAGCTTGAATCACTGACCAACCGATCGTTCTGGTTGGTGTTGTAGATATTGATGCCGACCACCAGTGCGATCACTCCCAGCAGGCAGAGGCCGGACAGCAGCACGATTTTCAAGCGGATAGAAAGGGTGTCGAACATAGGTTCACTCACGAATGGACTTGTGGGTATGCACGCAGCAGAGCCAAGTCCATTCGGCGCCGTTCCTGAAACATCGGCGTCACAAATCAATTCATGAGTAATAGGCGATGAGCGGTAGGAAAATGCCTACGCCGGGCGTTATACGGGCCGTGCGAGCTGCTCGGGGCGGGACCAGATCCACAGATTGCCCAGGCTCATCCCGGCGATTGCCAGGTACACGGGCCAGCCATGATCAAGCATCACCAGCATCAACACGGCACACAGCAACATGCTTACGGTGGCGCTGACCTTGGCCCGGCGCGCAATGATCTTGCCGTTGCGCCAGTTGAACAGGATCGGCCCGAACAGGCGGTGGTTTTCCAGCCAGGCGCTTAAGCGCGGTGAGCTTTTGGTGGCGGCCCAGGCGGCCAGCAGGATGAATTCGGTGGTCGGCAAACCCGGTATGACAATCGCGACCAAACCGATCCCCAGGCTGACGTAGGCCAGCAGGCCATAGAGAAGTTGGGCGATCTTTGAGGAGGATTGGGTTTTGCCGGTCATGCTGCAGTTTTCTGGTGGGAGGGTTTACACATTATCTGCCATGAAATGCACTCAAATGTGGGAGCTGGCTTGCCTGCTCCCACATTGAACCGATGTCTACCGGAACATTTACGCCATTTCTGGGGCGCTAGCGTACGCCTGTTCCAGCAACACGGTGAAGCGCACAAACGCATCGATCGCGCCTTTTTCTACCGCAGCTTCTTCTTCGGCGCTGAACTCCAGGCTGTCGAGGGTGCGGGTGAAGCTTTTCCAGCCTTCGGCGCGGCCACCGGCCGGTTCGCCCAGGTGGCGGGCCCCGAAGGTTTCGCTCAGGCCCAGGCCGACGGCGCGCTTGATCAGAAACGCGGCGCCCAGCTTGGAGCCTTCGGACACGAACAGCCAACCCAGGGCTTCGGCCTGGCTTGGGTTTTTCACCGCGCCGGCGACCGGAGCCGGAACGTCGGTGTCCAGGTCAGCCAGGTCGAGCTTGGCGGCTTCGGCGCGGCAGCGGGCGGCCAGGTCGGGAATGATCGTGTTCAGCGCGGCATCGTTGTACAGCGCCACCAGTTCCGACTGGAACAGGTACTGGGCCACCACGAAGCGGGCGAAGTTGGCTTGGGTTTCGAACGGCGCATGAGCCTTCACCAACGCATCCAGCTTGGTGTGCGGTTCATTGGTGATCTGGTTCAGGCGCTGGGAGCGCAGGCTTGGGCGTTCTGCGGTAGGAGAAGCGGTCATGTAAAAAGTCCTTGAAAGAGGGAGCGCCTGGGTGCCCTTAAAGAGAGCTGTTATCAACTAGACGAACAAGAAGACGTGGCACAGTAAAAAATCCTCCCCCCGCCGCTGATGGATTCCGGCGAGGTGAGGTGGGTGGATCAGATGTCCCAGATCAGGTTGATCGCAAAGTTGCGTCCGGGCTGGGTCAGGCGGTCGAGGTTGGCCGGGCCGGTTACGCCAGCTTCGCCGACGCTGTCGTAACTGCGCACGTCATCCCAGTTCCAGTACTTCTTGTCGGTGAGGTTGTAGAGGCCACCGTTGATGGTCACGTCGTTGGTGACCTTGTAGTAGGCGGTCAGGTCGAGGATGCCGAAGCCCGGGGTCTTGAACGGGCCGTCGGTGCTGCCGTCGGGAGCGTGGAAGGTGGTGCTGTCGACGCGGTTCTGTTTTTTCACCAGGGTCCAGCTCAGCAGGCCGCCGTAATTGTCCTGGTCGTAGCCCAGGCCAAACACGCCCTTGAGCGGGTTGACGCTGTTCAATGGTTCGCCATTGTCGTCGTTGCGACCGTGGGCGTAGGCAATCGAACCCTGGGTGTACAGACCCTTCGGCGCGCCGAACGCATCCAGGTTCAGGCGGCCCTTGGCTTCCACGCCCTTGATGGTGGCGCGCTTGATATTGACGGCCTGGAACTGCTCCACGGTGCCGCCGACCACGGCGTTGTCTTCGTCGATAAAGTCGCGGTACTTGTTGTAGTACACCGCGATGTCGAAGGAGCCTTCGTCAAACTTGCCGCGTATCCCGGTCTCGATGCCTTTGCTGGTTTCCGGCTTGAGGTCGGGGTTGGGTTCGACGGTGTAGCCAATGTTGAGGTTTTCGAAGCGGCCATACAGGGCCTTCGCCGAGGGAGTGCGGAAGCCTTCGGCGTATTGGCCGAACCAGGTGTAGTTATCGGTCAGGGCGTAGGTCAGGCCGAACTTTGGCGTGACGCGGTGCCAGGTTTTGTCCTTGCCATCGACGGCATATTCGCCGGTCGGGTTGACGGTGTTGAGGAACTCCTGGGTCAGCTTGGGCTTGAGCCGGGTGTAGTCATACCGCACGGCGGGCAGGAAGGTCCATTTATCCCAGCTGATCTGGTCCTGGGCAAACAACGAGTAAGTGTTGATGGTCGGGTCGGGGAAGTCGCTGGCCTTCTTCACGCTGTCGCTTGCTTGCGGGCTGGGCGCGCCGATGGCGGTGCAGCCGCCACCAATGGCCAGGCACGAGGCGGAGCCTTCGCGCGAGCCGGTGACTTTCTGCTGCTTGAGGGTGGTGCCGTAGGTCACCTGGTGGTCGGTTTCGCCGACGCTGAACGCCTTGTCCAGTTGAGCGTCGAAGACCCACTGTTTTTCTTCGTAAAGGGTGTCGCGGGTACGCAGTACGCGGCGACCAGCCTGGTAGATCTCGGCGGTGGTCTGGTCGGTCTTGGCGATCTGGTAGTTGAGGCTGGTCTTGATGCGATCAGCGATCGGCGACTCCAGGGCAAAGGTGTTTTCCAGGCCGAAGCGCTCGCGGGTGATGGTGTCGTTGCCCGAGCGGGCACGGTAGAGGTTCATGCCTCGACCGCCGATGAACGGGCCGCCTACGGCATTCTTCAGGTTGACGTCGCGGTCATCCTTGAACTTCTCGTAGGTCAGGCCCAGGCGGTTTTCATCACCATAGTTCCAGCCCAGCTTGGCCAGTACGTTGGTGGTGCGCGCATCTTCCGGGTTGGCGCCGGTGCGGGCCAGGCCGGTGGCGTTGTTGCCGTCGTAGGATTCGGTTTCATGACCATTGCGCTGGCTCAGGTGCAGCAAGCCATCGAAGTCCTGTACCCGCCCTGCGAAGGTGCCGGAGGTCAGCCAGCTCTCGTCGGCGGAGCTGTAGCCGGTTTTCAGGCGGGCGCCGACGTCCTTGCCGGGCTTGATGATGTCGTCCGGGTCGAGGGTGAAATAGCTCACCGCGCCGCCGATGGCGTTGCTGCCGTACAGGGCCGAGGCCGGGCCGCGCAGGATCTCCACGCGCTTGACGATTTCCGGGTCTACGTAGTTGCGACGGGTCTTGGCGTAGGGGCCGTTGAAGAAGTTGTTGGGCACTTCGACGCCGTCCACCTGGGTGAGGATGCGGTCGCCGTCGATACCACGGATGTTATAGCCCGCGTTGCCTGAGCGGGTGCCGGCGCCGCCGACGGAGACACCGGGCTCGTAGCGCACCAGTTCGCGGATGTTGTTGGTGTTCTGGCGGTCCAGTTCCTCGCGGTCGTGCACGCTGACGGTGCTGGGTACGCTGTTCACATCCTGTTCGTTACGGGTGGCGCTGATGGTCACCTGTTGCAGGGCGAGGGCGCCGCCCGCGGCGCGTTTCTCCAGCACGATGTTGTTATTACCCAGTTTGCGGTAGCTCAGGTTGGTCCCCACCAACAACCGCTCCAGGGCTTTTTCCGGCGACAGCGGGCCGCGCACACCAGGGGACGACACTCCCTGGCCCAGCTCTGCCGGCAGGCCGACTTGCCAGCCGGTCACCGCGGTAAAGGCGTTGAGCGCCGACACCAGCGGTTGCTGCTCGATGCTGAAGTTGTAATTACCGTGGCTGCGAGGGGCGGGTTCGGCGGCGGTGGCGCTCATGACGGGCGCGCCAGCCAGCAGGATCGCAGCGGTCAGCAAAGACAAAACGGGCGAAGAACACCGGCGGTTGAAACGAGAGGACATCGAGAGCGCTCCGGGATACGAATCTTATAGTTGCGAACTGAACCAAATAGGAATCAGTTGCATTGGCTATAACGAGACGTATCGCCGGTTAACATCGAGTAAAAATAATTCTCATTTAGTTCAGAATCACCAGCGCTGGGTATTCCGACAGCTTGGCCGAGGTGATGTGGGCCAGGGAGCGCACCACGTCCAGGGGCTGGTCGAGACGATAGTTGCCGGTGACGGCGACGCTGGCCAGTTGCTCATTGTTGTTGACGATCCAGCCAGGGTAATAGCGGCGCAGTTCAGCCAGGACTTCGCTCAGCGGGCAATTTTCGAACACCAGCCGACCCTGCACCCAGGCCAGATCCTTGCCGACATCGAGCTTGGCCGGTTGGCCGAAACCCTTGGGGCCGATGCGGATGCTTTGCCCGGCACTCAGGCGTACGCGGGCATCGTCGAAGCTGTTGCTCAGGTCGACATCGCCACGCTGCACCTGTACCTGGGCCTCGCCATCGAGGTAGCGCACGGCGAAGGCGGTGTCGCGCACGCTGGCGCGCACGGGGCCGGCGTCGATTTCCAGGGCCAGGCCACGGCTGGGGGCTATGTCGAAGAACGCTTCGCCCTGGTACAGGCGCGCAATGCGCTGGTGGTCGGTGATGCGGCTGGAAAATGCCGAGTTGGTGTTGAGCAGCACCTTGGACCCATCGTCCAGTTGCAGGCGCTGGCGCTCGCCGACCACGGTGAGGTGATCGGCCTGCAAGCGCATCGGCAAGTTGCTGAAGCTGAACAGACCGATCAACAGCACGGCCGCGGTGGCCAAGGGCTTCCAGTGCGGTTTGATCCGGCGCCAGCCGCTTGGCTTGCGTGGCACCGCCAGGGCCACGGCGGCGCTGTGTACCGGTGCACCTGCCCAGGCCGCCTGGGCCTTGCTGAACGCGTGGACATGCGCCGGGTCCGCGGCCAGCCAGGCGTCGAACTCGGCCTGCTGCCCGGGTTGCGGGCACTGCAAGGCGATCAGCCAATCGAGGGCTTGGTCCATGGCCGTGTCTTGCAGCACCTCATGAGCCAACTCATGGGGGCGCAGTTTATTCGGGTCCGTCACGGTGTTCCTCGGGTCTTCGCCACGTTCTATTCATTTTTTCGTACAGCGTGGATCGATAGCTCTGTCGGATGGAGCTTAAGGCTGATCCAGCCGTTCGGCCACACCTACACAGATGGCCATGATCAATTTCAGTTCCTTTTGTACGGTGCTCAAGGACACGTTCAACTGATCGGCAATCTCCTGGTAGCTGCAACCGTGCAGGCGGCTGAGGATGAAAATCCGCTGCTGACGAGCGCTCAACTGGCCGAGGCTGACGCTCAGATGCTCCAGCAGTTGCTCGGCCTGAATGGCTTCTTCAGGCGTGCTGGCAGGGGCGGCGACGCTTTGCAGCACGTCCAGCGGGACGTCTTCCTGCAACGTGCGGGCCTGGATCCGGCGCGAGCGCAGGTGATCCAGCGCCAGGTTGCGCGCGGTCTGGTACACAAAGGGTTCAAGGTGGTCGATCGGCCGCTCGCTCAGGGCCCGAGTGACGCGCAGGTAGGTTTCCTGCAACAGGTCCTCGGCAGTGCTGTGGTTATTCACCATCCGCTGCAAGGTGCGTAACAGAATCACCCGTTGGGTGAGAAAGACTTGGTTGAAGCGAGATTGGCTCACAGTGATACCAGACCGATTTGCAGCGAATGATAATGCTTATCATCAACTGAAATGGCAAGTGGCTATTTCCCTGAACCTACTCTGGACAAAATGTAACTGTGGGAGGGGGCTTGCTCCCTCCCACAGGTGGGATTACTCGGCGTTGCACAGCGCCAGGCAGTTATCCAGCATACGGTTGGAGAAGCCCCACTCGTTGTCGTACCAGGCCAGCACCTTGAGCAGCTTGCCGCTGACCTTGGTGTGATTGGCATCGAAGATCGACGACAGCGGGTTATGGTTGAAGTCACTGGAAACCAGCGGCAGGGTGTTGTAACCGAGGATCTTCGAGTGCTGGCTGGCCTGTTTCAGCAGGGCGTTGACTTCATCGGCCGTGGCTTCTTTCTTCAACTGCACAGTCAGGTCCACCAGAGACACGTTGATCACCGGTACCCGCACCGCCATGCCGGTCAGCTTGCCCGCCAGTTCCGGCAGCACCAGGCCAACGGCTTCAGCCGCGCCGGTTTTGCTCGGGATCATGTTCTGGGTGGCCGAGCGCGCGCGGTACGGGTCGGTGTGGTAGACGTCGGTCAGGTTCTGGTCGTTGGTGTAGGCGTGAATGGTGGTCATCAGGCCGCTTTCGATACCCAGCTCACGGTGCAGCACCTGCGCGACCGGCGCCAGGCAGTTGGTGGTGCACGACGCGTTGGAGATGATCTGGTGGGATTGACGCAAAATGTCATGGTTTACGCCATAAACCACAGTGGCATCCGCGCCCTTGGCCGGAGCCGAGATGATCACCTTGCGCGCGCCGGCGGTAATATGGGCGGCAGCCTTGTCACGGTCGGTGAACAGGCCGGTGCATTCGAACACCACGTCGATCTTGTGCGCAGCCCACGGCAGGTCGGCGGGGTTGCGAATGGCACTGACGGCAATCCGGTCACCATTGACGGTCAGGCTTTCCTGATCGTGGGCGACCTCTGCATCGAAAGTGCCGTGTACGGTGTCGTACTTGAGCAGGTGGGCGTTGATCGAACTGTCGCCCAAATCATTGATGGCGACGATCTGCAAATCCTGGCGATAGCCTTGGGTATACAGTGCGCGCAGGACATTACGGCCGATACGGCCAAAACCATTGATTGCGATACGTAGAGTCATTGGAAAAGTGCCTGTCGTCGATTTGTTGTAAGAATTACAAGATTATTCGCATAAAAATAGAAAACAAGCCTTTTTAGTGGCAATATTTTGTTCAATCTACAACGAGTGACCTGAATCAACTGGTCCGATGATCCAAACGACCCCCTGCCATCCCATGAGCTGTGGGCGTTTGATCAGCATAGACACTCAGGTCGCCACATCCGTTAGCCTGGAGTTCTATACATGCATCCCCGCGTTCTTGAGGTCACCGAACGGCTTATCGCCCGCAGCCGCGCCACCCGCGAGGCTTACCTTGCGCTCATCCGCGGCGCAGCCAGCGACGGTCCGATGCGCGGCAAGCTGCAATGCGCCAACTTCGCCCACGGCGTGGCCGGTTGCGGCACCGAAGACAAAAACAGCCTGCGCATGATGAATGCCGCCAACGTGGCAATTGTTTCTTCTTATAACGACATGCTCTCGGCGCATCAGCCCTACGAACATTTCCCTGAACAAATAAAGAAAGCCCTGCGTGAAGTGGGCTCGGTCGGCCAGTTCGCCGGCGGCACCCCCGCCATGTGCGACGGTGTGACCCAGGGCGAGCCGGGCATGGAACTGAGCCTGCTCAGCCGTGAAGTCATCGCCATGTCCACGGCGGTAGCGCTGTCCCACAACATGTTCGACGCCGCGCTGATGCTGGGGATCTGCGACAAGATCGTCCCCGGCCTGATGATGGGCGCGCTGCGCTACGGCCATCTGCCGATGATCTTTGTGCCGGGCGGCCCGATGCCGTCGGGTATCTCCAACAAGCAGAAAGCCGATGTGCGCCAGCGCTACGCCGAAGGCAAGGCCAGCCGCGAAGAGCTGCTGGAATCGGAGATGAAGTCCTACCACAGCCCCGGTACCTGTACCTTCTACGGCACCGCCAACACCAACCAGTTGTTGATGGAAGTGATGGGCCTGCATTTGCCGGGCGCGTCATTCGTCAATCCGTACACGCCGCTGCGTGACGCGTTGACCCGCGAAGCGGCGCACCAGGTCACGCGCTTGACCAAGGCCAATGGCAACTTCACGCCGATCGGCGAGATCGTCGACGAGAAATCCATCGTCAACTCCATCGTTGCGCTAAACGCTACCGGCGGTTCCACCAACCATACGCTGCACATGCCGGCCATTGCCATGTCGGCGGGCATCATCCTGACCTGGCAAGACATGGCCGACCTCTCCGAGGTGGTGCCGACCCTGTCCCACGTGTACCCAAACGGCAAGGCCGACATCAATCACTTCCAGGCGGCGGGTGGTATGTCGTTCCTGATCCGCGAACTGCTCGAAGCCGGCCTGCTTCACGAAGACGTCAACACCGTGGCCGGCAAGGGCTTGAGCCGCTATATCCAGGAGCCGTTCCTGGTGGACGGCGAACTGGTCTGGCGCGATGGCCCGATCGAGAGCCTCGACGAAACCATCCTGCGCCCCGTGGCCCGTGCGTTTTCGCCGGAAGGCGGCTTGCGCGTGATGGAAGGCAACCTTGGCCGTGGCGTGATGAAAGTTTCGGCTGTCGCGCCCGAGCATCAGGTGGTTGAAGCGCCGGCGGTGGTGTTCCAGGACCAGCAAGACCTGGCCGACGCCTTCAAGGCGGGCCAGCTGGAAAAAGACTTCGTTGCGGTGATGCGCTTTCAGGGGCCACGTTCCAACGGTATGCCGGAATTGCACAAGATGACCCCGTTTCTCGGCGTGTTGCAGGACCGTGGTTTCAAAGTGGCGTTGGTAACAGATGGGCGAATGTCCGGCGCCTCGGGTAAGATCCCTGCCGCGATCCACGTCAACCCCGAAGCCCAGAGCGGCGGGCCGCTGGCGCGGGTCCAGGATGGCGATATCATCCGCGTCGATGGCGTCACCGGCACCCTGGAGCTTAAAGTGGACGCCGAAGTATTTGCAGCGCGCACGCCTGCCACGGGCCTGTTGGGCAATAACGTGGGAGCAGGTCGCGAGCTGTTTGCATTCATGCGCTTGGCCGCAAGCTCCGCAGAGCAGGGCGCCAGCGCCTTTACCTCTGCCTTGGAGACGCTTAAGTGAAGCTTGCGCTGGTCGGTGATATCGGGGGTACCAACGCCCGTTTTGCGTTATGGCGAGATCAGGAGCTGCATTCGATCCGCGTGCATGCCACAGCGGATCACCAAAGCCCTGAAGAAGCGATCAAGGTCTATCTCGCAGAGGAAGGCCTGGAAATCGGGGACATCGGTGCGGTGTGCCTGTCGGTGGCCGGGCCGGTGAGTGGCGAGGAGTTCAAGTTCACCAACAATCACTGGCGCCTGAGCAAGACGGCGTTTTGCCAAGCCCTGCAAGTGGATGAACTGCTGCTGGTCAATGATTTCTCGGCCATGGCCCTGGGCATGACGCGTCTTAAGCCCGACGAGTTCCGCGTGGTCTGCGAAGGCACGCCGGAGCCTTTGCGCCCAGCGGTGGTGATCGGCCCGGGCACTGGCCTGGGCGTTGGCACCTTGCTGGACCTTGGCGCCGGGCGTTTCGCGGCATTGCCGGGGGAGGGCGGGCACGTCGACCTGCCCCTGAGCAGCCCGCGGGAAACCCAGCTGTGGCAGCATATTTACACGGAGATCGGCCATGTCAGCGCCGAGACCGTATTGAGCGGCGGCGGGTTGCCGCGTCTGTATCGCGCTATTTGTGCGGTGGACGGGCACGAGCCGGTGCTGGATACGCCCGAAGCCATCACCGCAGCGGGCCTGGCCGGTGACGCGGTCGCCATGGAAGTGCTGGACCAGTTCAGCATCTGGCTGGGGCGGGTCGCGGGCAATAACGTCTTGACCACCGGTGGGCGCGGTGGCGTGTACATCGTGGGTGGGGTGATACCCAGGTTTGCCGACTTCTTTATCGCCAGCGGTTTCGCCAAAAGTTTTGCGGATAAAGGCTGCATGAGCGACTACTTCAAAGGTATTCCGGTGTGGTTGGTGACAGCGCCGTATTCGGGGCTGACCGGGGCTGGCGTGGCGCTTGAGCAGGCTTTTGCATAGGCTGTGATGGCCTCTTAGCGAGCAAGCCCGCTTCCACATTTGGCCGCGTTCCAACTCTGGAATGCAGGCAAATGTGGGAGGGGGCTTGCCCCTGATGAGGCCCTACAGAACACCCCATAACAACAAGGAGGCCCCCGTGAGCGTAATCAGTAAATCCATTCTCCTCGTCGACGACGATCAGGAGATCCGCGAATTGCTGCAAACCTACCTCAGTCGCGCCGGCTTCCAGGTCCGTGGCGTGGCCGATGGTGCGGGGTTCCGCCAGGCGATGAACGAGGCGCCGTGCGACCTGGTCATCCTCGATGTGATGTTGCCGGATGAAGACGGGTTCAGTCTGTGCCGCTGGATCCGCCAGCACCCGCGCCAGGCGCAGGTACCGATCATCATGCTCACCGCCAGTTCCGACGAAGCCGACCGCGTGATCGGCCTGGAACTGGGCGCTGACGACTATATCGGCAAGCCGTTCAGCCCTCGCGAGTTGCAGGCGCGGATCAAGGCGCTGCTGCGCCGTTGCCAATTCGGCCAGGAGCGCAGCACTGGCGGTGATGTGCTGGTCTTCGATGAATGGCGCCTGGACATGATCAGCCACCGCTTGTTTCACGTTGATGGCGAAGAGGTCATCCTTTCCGGCGCTGACTTTGCCTTGCTCAAGTTGTTTCTTGATCACCCGCAACAGATCCTCGACCGCGACACTATCGGCAACGCTACCCGCGGCCGTGACCTGATGCCGCTTGACCGTATCGTCGACATGGCCGTCAGCCGTCTGCGCCAACGCCTGCGCGATACCGAAAAACCCCCGAGGCTGATCCGCACCGTGCGCGGCAGCGGTTATCAACTGGCAGCCAGCGTGGTTGCCGGCAATGCCCACTGAACCTTTGATCGAGCGCCGCCGCCGCTTTCCGGTGCCACGCTCGCTGCTGGGGCGCATGTTGCTGCTGACCTTGCTCGCCGTGCTGTTCGCCCAGGCGCTGTCCAGCGTGATCTGGGTGTCGCAATTGCGCGCCACCCAGCTTGAGGGCCTGGTGACCAGCGCCCGTAGCCTGGCGCACTCGATGACCGCCAGCGTGAGTTATTTCCGTTCGCTGCCGGTGGCCTATCGGCCTTTGGTTCTTGATCAGTTGCGCAGCATGGGCGGTACCCGCTTTGTAGTGACCCTCAATGATCGCCCGCTGGATATGGCGATCCTGCCGCAGACGCCACGCAAGCAAGCGGTGCTGGAGGCGGTCGACGAGGTGCTACGCCAAACCCTGGGCGCCGATGTGCATATCTCGGTGGAGTTCGTCAGCGCCGAAGACCTGCGCATCTTCAATGCCGGCCTCAAGCTCGACGAACTGCCACGCTCCTGGGCTCATTACGCGTTAACCCTGGAGCCGGTTAACCCACCGGTATTGGTCACCCAAATTCAACTGGCTCCCGGCGAATGGCTGTACATCGCCTCGCTGTTGCCAGAGCCGTACACCAGCCTTGAAGAACAGGGCCTGCCGTCCCAGCAGGTGTGGTTTATCGTGCTGACCAGTGGTTTTTTGCTGCTGTTTATCGGTTTGCTGGTGCATTGGCAAAGCCGGCCGCTCAAGCGCCTGGCGCGGGCAGCGCGGGATATGTCCCTGGGCGCCGATGTAGAACCGGTGGCCGAAGGCGGCGGCAGTGAAGTAGTGGAGGTGGGCCGCGCATTCAACGCAATGCGCGAACGCATCAGCCGTTACCTGACCGAACGCAGCCAGTTGTTCAGCGCAATTTCCCACGACTTGCGCACCCCGATTACCCGCCTGCGGTTGCGTGTGGAATTGCTCGAAGACGAGAACCTGCAAACCAAATTCGGCCGCGATCTGGATGAGCTGGAACTGCTGGTCAAAGGCGCGCTGCAATGCGTGAAAGACACCGACATCCACGAAAACATCCAGCCGGTTGACCTCAATCATGTACTCGAATGCCTGGTGGAACCGTACCTGGCGCCCAACGGCAACGGGCGGGTAACCCTTGAAGGCGCGGCCCTGGCGGCCTACCCGGGCAAGCCGCTGGCGCTCAAGCGTTGCATCGGTAACCTGATCGACAACGCCTTGAAGTACGGGCAGAACGCGCATCTGCATATCGAGGACGATGGTGTGCAGTTCGTCCTGCATGTGGATGACGAAGGCCCCGGTGTGCCGGAGCAGCGTCTGGAGCAGGTGTTCGAACCGCACTTTCGCCTGGCCGGCCAGCAGCAGGGGTATGGCCTGGGGCTGGGGATCGCGCGCAACATTGCCCATAGCCATGGGGGTGAAGTGAGTTTGCAGAACCTGCGCGAAGGCGGCCTGCGCGTCACCCTGCAACTACCAAGAACCTTGGACTAACAAACACCTGAGCTGCGTACATCAGATGCTTTGGCGCAACCGGGCCAGGTCGCGCAGCGGTGGCGCTCCAAACAACCGACTGTATTCCCGGCTGAATTGCGACGGGCTTTCATACCCCACCCGATACCCCGCGGCCGAGGCTTCCAGTCCTTCGGCAATCATCAAACGCCTGGCTTCCTGCAAGCGCAGCTGTTTCTGGTACTGCAGCGGGCTCATGGCCGTAATCGCCTTGAAGCGATGGTGCAAGGTCGAGACGCTCAGGTTCACTTCCTTGGCCAGGTCGTCGATGCGCAGCGGTTGTTCGTAGTTGCCGTTCAACCACTTGATCGCCTGGCTGACGCGATGGCTCTGGCTGTTGGCTACGGCAATTTCATACAGGCGATAACCCTGTGGGCCCCGCAGCAAGCGATAGAGAATTTCACGGTTGATCAACGGCGCGAGCATGGCGATGTCTTTGGGCGTGTCCAGCAGGCGGGCCAGGCGCAGCACGGCGTCGAGCAACGGGGTGTCGATGCGGTCCACATACATGCCGCGAGAGGTGGGACGCGACGGCACCCCCATAGGCCCGGCTTCGGCAATCAGCGCGGTGAGCTGGGCCGGATCGATATTGATGCGCACCGACAGGTTGGGGTCTTGCGGGGTGGCATCGATGATTCTACCGGCTACCGGCATGGCGACCGAGAACACCAGATAATTGAGCGGGTCGTAGGCAAAGATTTCGTCGGCCAGGCGCACTTCCTTGCTGCCGCTGGCGAGGATGCACAGCGCAGGTTCCACCAGCACCGGCATGAAATCGCGTGGCGTGTTGTGGCGGTTCAGATACAGCGAGGTGATCGCCGTGCCGTAGGAGCCATCTTCCCAGGTGTGGCGGTGCACGATACTGGCCAGCTCGGCGCGTTGTTTCTCCATCTCGGCATCGACGGGGATGGGCTTTGGTTCGGGCGACGACATGGGGCGTCCTCTACACGCTGCTTTGATGGGCTCAGCTTAGCGGCAGCTTTTCAAAAAGTGTTACGTCGATTCTGCAGGATCCTTGCCTGATCCTGCGATAGGTAGTGAATCAGGCAAGCAGGCCGCCTGTCATCTCCCTGAAACACTGGGCCGGTGCATGGAATAAATCCCGGGGGCCAAACGTCCTCTCTATGTTTCTCGCAGGATTGTGCAATAAGCCTGCAGGAATCGACTAACCGCATCCACAGCTGGGCCGCTATCTTTGATCCTGTGGCAACACACCCTCACCGTGCTTGCCGAGCATCACTTCTCAACGGGAGAGTCGAACATGTCCACCCCCATTCCCGCGAGCCACATGGCCTTTATCCGCGCCCGTAGCGGGTGCAGCACCGAACTCGGTGCACGCTTGAGCAGTTTGATCGAACCGGGCCGCCAAGCCCCAGGTTGCCTGCAATTTTCGTTGCAGCATTCCCAGGTCGATCCTGATATATGGCTGGTATCAGGTTTTTGGAGCAGCGAGGAGGCCATGAGTGCCTACTTCAGCTCACCGACCTTGATGATTTTTACGGAGTTGCTCAACGACATGGTCGTGCGCAGCATGGACTTCCAGACCTTCACCGATGCATCTGCCGTCAACGCCTACGGCGAGTACCTGCAACTGGCCGGTTGAACCGGTTTACAATGGCCGACTTTTCCATTGGCCAGGACCTGCAACATGGCACGTAAACAATTTGCCCACCACGAAGCCGTTTCCGCCTTGGTGCGTGAAGAAGAGGGTGGCTATAGCGCTGCCATCGCCGTCAAGGCACTGGATGGCATGGGCGCCCCCAAGTTCCACAAGATCCTTGACGGGCAGAAGTTCAAGACGGCTTCGGATGCCGATGATGCGGCCACTGTGCAGCTAGAGGACCTGGTCGACGTGGACGCGGAAGGTCAACTGACTTGGGCAACGGCTTCCAACTAACGAACGCTGCCGATCAAATGTGGGAGGGGGCTTGCTCCCGATAGCGGTGTATCAGCCAGCAAATTTTTAGCTGATACATAGCCATCGGGAGCAAGCCCCCTCCCACAATTTGACTGTATGTCAGTCAGGGTTTTGTGGCGCCTGGGCGGTACATCTTGAACAGCGCTTGCGGCCCCAACTGGAAGTAATCCGCCGGGCCGCCGCCGCGCAAAATCGGCTCGGCGGCAGCAGTGTCGTAGATCCCATCCTTTAGCAACCACTTGGCGATGTGCACCGCAACCACTTCGCCCAGTACCAGCCAACTCGGCACCAGCTCCTTGTCGGCGCGTTGCAGTTGGATGATCTGCGTCACTTTGCATTCAAACGACACCGGGCTCTCGCCGACGCGGGGTACAGCGACGACTTTCGAAGCCACCGGCGTCAGGCCGGACAACTCGAATTCATTCACATCCGGTGAGACCGCCGCGCAACTCTGGTTCATCTGCTCGGCCAACGGGCGAGTGGCCAGGTTCCACACAAACTCGCCGGTCTGCTCAATGTTATTCAAGCTGTCTTTGCGCCCCACACTGGAAAACCCAATGATCGGTGGGATGTAGTTGAATGCATTGAAGAAGCTGTAAGGCGCCAGGTTCAGGCGGCCTTCGCTGTCGTGCGAGGAGATCCAGCCAATCGGGCGTGGGCCGACGATGGCATTGAACGGGTCATGGGGCAGGCCGTGGCCGTTGGCGGGTTCGTAGAAGTGGATATCGTCGGACATGACCTGTTCTGCTCTCGATTCTGGGGCCCACATCATATCCAATGTGGGAGGGGGGTTGTCCCCTCCCACATTTTTTAGTCCGTGGTAATCCGCGAGTGCTTGCGGGTGTCTTTCATGGTCACGTAGACCATCAGCGACACTGCGATACACGCGGTCACGTACCAGTAGTAGCCAGTTTCCATACCGATGCTCTTGAACCACAGCGCGATGTATTCAGCGGTACCGCCGAAGATCGACACCGTCAGCGCATAGGGCAGGCCCACGCCCAGGGCGCGGATTTCGGTGGGGAACAGTTCGGCTTTCACCACGGCGTTGATCGAGGTGTAGCCGCTGACGATGATCAGCGCTGCCATGATCAGGAAGAACGCGCCCCACCAGCTCTGGATGGTGTGCAGGGTGGTGAGGATCGGCACGGTGAACAGGGTACCCAGGACACCGAAGGCAATCAGGATCGGGCGACGGCCGACTTTATCCGAAAGCCCGCCGATGATCGGCTGCAGGCACATGAACAGAAACAGCGTGGCTGCCGAAATGGTGGTGGAGTCGGAGATGCTCATGCCGACCGTGTTCACCAGGTATTTCTGCATATAGGTGGTGTAGGTGTAGAACGCCAGGGTGCCGCCCATGGTCAGGCCGACCACTGTCATCAGTTCCTTGGGGTGGCGCATCAAGGTGCGCATTGCGCTTTCCTTGGCCTTTTCCTTCTTGGTGAACGACTCGGTTTCTTCCATGCCACGACGCAGATAGAGCGCGACCACTGCACACAAGGCGCCGATGGCGAACGGGATACGCCAGCCCCATGCGTACAACTGTTCGGTAGTCAGCAGTTGTTGCAGCACGATCAGCACCGCCAGCGCGATGAGTTGGCCGGAGATCAGGGTCACGTATTGGAAGCTGGAGTAGAAACCACGACGTTCCTTGGTCGCCATCTCGCTGAGGTAAGTGGCGGAAGTGCCGTATTCGCCACCGACCGACAGGCCCTGCAGCAAACGGGCAAACACCAGCAGGATCGGCGCACCGATACCGATGAGTTCATAGCCAGGGCTCAGGGCAATCAGCAGCGAGCCGAAGCACATCAGGTAGACCGAGGCCATCAGGGCTTTTTTACGCCCGACCTTGTCGGCATACAGGCCCATCAGCCAACCACCGATAGGGCGCATCAGGAAGCCCACGGCGAAGATCGCGGCGGTGTTGAGCAGTTGGGCGGTGGTGTCGCCTTTGGGGAAGAACGTCTTGGCGAAGTACAGCGAGAAGGCGGCGTAGACGTACCAGTCGTACCACTCGACCATGTTGCCGACCGATCCACTGAAGATCGACTTGATGCGGCTGGAAGTGGTGCGTTCTTTTGCCGGCGCAGACGCCGATCCCAGAGGCAGGGAGTTGGAGTTATCCATTGAAGGATCCTTCATCTAGTTGTTTTTATGGAGCGTGCTTGAGCACTGCCTGGCTTGGGCTATAGCAGAAGCTGTGCCAAGTGGATGAAGGCCCGGAATAGAAGGGTTGCGAGGTTTTTTTGAGCGGAAAGTTGCCGATTATTTTTGCGGGATGAGCGGAAATCCGCTTATGGTTTGCTCGCGAAGACGTCCTTGCAATCGCTACATAAGCAGGATCAGAGGAACATTTCCCGCACCAACCCATGCCGCTGCATCTTTTCATTGAGGGTCCGTCGCGGCAGTTGCAGCTCGGCCAGCACCGCTTTGATATCGCCTTTATGCCGGGTCAGCGCGGCTTTCAGGCAATGCGCCTCGAAAGCCTCCTGCTGCGCCGCCAGCGATTGCCCAGGTTCAATACCTTCAGGTTCAGGCTCTCCAAGCCCCAGCACCTGGCGCTCGGCGACGTTGGCCAGTTCACGTACGTTGCCCGGCCAGTCATGGCTGAGCAGGCGACTCAGCTGCGGCCCACTCAATGGCTCAAGATGGCGGCCCAAACGTTCGGCAGCGCTTTGGGCGAAATGCTCATACAACAACGGAATGTCTTCGCGACGCTCGCGCAGGGGCGGCAGGCGCAGTTGTGCGACGTTCAGGCGATAAGCCAGGTCCTCGCGAAAACGCCCGGCGCGTGCTTCTTCGAGCAGGTCCGGCTTGGTAGCGGCGATGATGCGCAGGTCGACATTGATGCTCTGGTTGGAACCCAATCGCTCCAACTTCTGCTCTTGCAACACGCGCAGCAGTTTTACCTGTTGCGCCAGGGGCATGCTTTCAATTTCGTCGAGGAACACGGTGCCGCCATGGGCGTACTCCAGCTTGCCGATACGCTTGCCTTGGGCGCCGGTGAAGGCGCCGCTTTCGTGGCCGAACAGCTCGGCTTCAAATAATTGCTCGGGGATAGCCGCGCAATTGAGCGCCACAAACGGCTTTTTGGCTCGTGGGCCGAAATCATGCAGGCAGCGGGCAACCAGTTCTTTACCGCTGCCGGTCTCGCCACGGATCAACACATTGACCGGCAGTGTCGCCAGGTCCAGCACCTGGCGACGCAGGGTTTGCAGGCCCTTGGACACCCCCAACAGGCTGGATTCCAGTTGTGCACGGTGATCGGCCTGTTGGTGCAGGCGACGGTTTTCCAGGATCAGGCCGCGCTTGTCCAGCGCCCGACGCAGGCTGTTGAGCAGGGCATCCGGGCTGAAGGGTTTTTCCAGGAAGTCGTAGGCGCCGTCGCGCATGGCTTCGACGGCCATCGGCACGTCACCATGGCCGGTGAGCAAAATCACCGGCAAGTCAGCATCGCGCCGCTGTACCTCGGCCAGCAATTCAAGGCCACTGAGCCCGGGCATACGCACATCGCTCAAGATCACCCCGGGGAAGTCCTTCGGCAGGTGCGCCAGGCATTCCTCGGCACGGCTGTACAACTGAACGTCAAACCCCGACAGGCTCAGCCACTGCTCGACGGCCGTACGAATGCTGGCTTCGTCATCCACCACAATCACTGCGTTCAACATAGGTCAGGTGTCTCCAGCGCGACGGGCAGGGTCAGGGTAAAGACTGCGCCGTCGCCAAGATTGCCGGCGATCAGGCGCCCGCCCAATTCATGCACGATAGCGTAGGACACCGCCAGGCCCAAGCCGAGCCCGTCACCCACCGGTTTGGTGGTGAAGAACGGGTCGAATACGTTGTTCAAATGTTCTTCGGCAATCCCGCCACCGCTGTCGCTGACGCTCAACTGCCACAGCTGCTGATCGGCGTGCAGACGGATTTCCAGGCGTTTGTGCGGCTTGTCGGCCATGGCGTCCAGGGCGTTGCGCAGTAGGTTGATCAGCACCTGTTCCAAGCGAATCGCATCGCCGCGTACCCAAGCCGGGCGGGCCAGGTCCAGCACCACGCCGATGGCCTCATCGCGTAGGCGCGCGTCAAGCAGGTGCAGGGACTGGTCGACCACGGTGGCCAGATCCAGGCGTTCGCGCAGGCCGCTGGGGCTTTTGCGTGCGAAGGTCTTGAGGTGGCCGGTCAGCGCGGCCATGCGCGTCAGCATGTCATCCAACGGCGTGAGCGCCTTGTAGGCGTCGTCCACACGGCCATGGTCGAGCAACAGCCGCAGGGTGGCCAGCTGCATGCGTTGTGCGGTCAGCGGTTGATTGATCTCATGGGCAAGGGCGGCGGACATCTGCCCCAGCGCCGCCAGTTTGGCTGATTGAACCAGGCCATCCTGGGCGGTGCGCAGGGCCTGGGTGCGTTCTTCTACCAAGTGTTCGAGTTCTTCGCGGCTGCGTTGGCGAAGGCGAGCCAGGCGCCAGCGTTGACTCAGGAACAGCACAAGAAACACCAGCGCCAGCCAGGACCCGGCGGCGGCGAGGCCGGCATTGCGTTGGTCTTCAAACGGGAACTGCGGTTTGCGCAGCAGGTGCAGGGTCCAGCCTTCGGCTTTCAGCGGCAGGGATTCCCAGATGTAGTTGGCGCTGCCGTCCGGGCCGTTGACGCGCATCAGGTGGCTGTTGTCGTCGAAGCGCTGCAGGGTCTGGGTCTCCAATGGTTGCAGCTGCTTCTTGTCGTATTGGCGAGTGGCCTTGAGTTCCGCCAGGTCACTCTCTGATAGCGGCCGCAGGTTGCGATAACGCCAGCCCGGCTGGTTGGCGATAAACACAATGCCGCGTGCATCGCTGACCAGCAGCAAGTCATTGCCCTGAGCCCATTCGCGTTCCAGTTCGGGAAACTCCAGCTTGACCACCATGGCGCCGAGGAACTGCTCGTGTTCATCGACCACCGCGCTGGACAGGAAATACCCCGGAATGCCGGTCGTCACCCCCACCGCGTAAAAGCGCCCGGTGCCTTGGCTCAAGGTCTGGCTGAAATACGGGCGGAACGCGTAATTGTGGCCGACATAGCTGCTGGGCAAATTCCAGTTGCTGGCGGCTACCGCCAGGCCGGTGCGGTCCATCAGCTCCAGAGTGGAGGACTGGGCGGCGCCGTTGATGCGTTCGAGCTTGCGATTGAGTACATCCTGGGTGGCGCTATCGAGTGGGCCCTTCAGCGCGCTGATCATTTCCGAATCCAGCGCCAGCACGGCGGGGAGGGCGCGGTAGCGTTCGATCAAGGTATGCAGCGAGTTGGCATACAACGCCAGCTGTTGATTGGCTCGAGCGGCTTCATCCACCAGGGCCTGGCGCTCGGCATGGCGGGTGGCCAAGGCGGCGGCCAGCACTGCGCCGGCGATGATCAGCAACGAGTAAAACGTCAGACGCAGAGGGCGAGGGATCACGATCATACGATGATGAGCAGGCACAGTGAGGGGCGAGCACCATAGCATGAGCTGTCTGGATCTTGTGGCGAACGAGCTTGTGTGGGAGCTGGCTTGCCTGCGATGCAGACACCTCGGTGCTTCAGTCACACCGAATTGATGTCATCGCAGGCAAGCCAGCTCCCACATTTGACAGCGTTCGCCATGGCAATCGCTTCAGGTATAAAAAAGGCGACTGGGCCATGGGGCCGCAGTCGCCTTTATCCTTGGGAGGAGGTGCTTATTGCACTTCCACCGCCAGGCTTTCACTGATCTTTTTCTGCCAGATGGCAGGACCGGTGATGTGTACCGATTCGCCGTTGCTATCGACTGCAACGGTGACCGGCATGTCTTTCACGTCGAACTCGTAGATGGCTTCCATGCCCAGCTCGGCGAACGCCACCACGCGGGACTTCTTGATCGCTTGGGCCACCAGGTAGGCGGCGCCGCCCACGGCCATCAGGTACACGGCCTTATGGTCCTTGATCGCTTCGATAGCGGTAGGGCCGCGCTCGGACTTGCCGATCATGCCCAACAGACCGGTCTGCTCGAGGATCTGACGGGTGAACTTGTCCATCCGCGTCGCGGTGGTCGGGCCCGCTGGGCCAACCACTTCCTCGCGCACCGGATCAACCGGGCCGACGTAGTAGATAAAGCGGCCCTTGAGGTCCACCGGCAGGGTTTCGCCCTTGTTCAGCATCTCGACCATGCGCTTGTGCGCCGCGTCGCGACCGGTGAGCATCTTGCCGTTGAGCAATACGGTTTCGCCCGGCTTCCAGCTCTGCACTTCTTCCGGGGTCAGGGTGTCGAGGTTGACGCGGCGGGCCGATGGGCCGGCTTCCCAGACGATTTCCGGGTAGGCGTCCAGCGATGGCGCTTCCAGCGACGCCGGGCCCGAACCGTCGAGCACGAAGTGCGCGTGACGGGTGGCGGCGCAGTTGGGGATCATGCACACCGGCAGGGAGGCGGCGTGAGTCGGGTAGTCCATGATCTTCACGTCGAGCACGGTGGTCAGGCCACCCAGGCCCTGGGCGCCGATGCCCAGTTGGTTGACCTTCTCGAACAGCTCCAGGCGCATCTCTTCGATACGGTTCTGCGGGCCGCGCTTTTTCAGCTCGTGGATATCGATGGATTCCATCAACACTTCCTTGGCCATTACCGCGGCTTTCTCGGCAGTGCCGCCGATGCCGATGCCGAGCATACCTGGTGGGCACCAGCCGGCACCCATGGTCGGAACGGTCTTGAGCACCCAATCGACGATCGAGTCGGACGGGTTGAGCATAGCCATTTTCGACTTGTTCTCGGAACCGCCGCCCTTGGCCGCCACGTCCACTTCCACGGTGTTACCCGGGACGATGGAGTAGTGGATCACCGCAGGGGTGTTGTCCTTGGTGTTCTTGCGCGCGCCTGCCGGGTCGGCGAGGATCGAGGCACGCAGAACGTTTTCCGGCAGGTTGTAGGCGCGACGCACGCCTTCGTTGATCATGTCGTCCAGGCCCATGGTGGCGCCGTCCCAGCGAACATCCATGCCTACGCGCACGAACACGGTGACGATACCGGTGTCCTGGCAGATCGGGCGATGGCCGGTGGCGCACATGCGCGAGTTGATCAGGATCTGGGCGATGGAGTCACGGGCCGCCGGCGATTCTTCGCGCAGGTAGGCTTCGTGCATGGCCTGGATGAAATCAACGGGGTGGTAGTAGGAAATGAATTGCAGGGCGTCTGCAACGCTCTGAATCAGGTCGTCTTGCTTGATCACGGTCATGAGTCGCGCTCCTCTATAAGGGAACATTCAATAAAGGTGGGTTCAGTGCTGCATCGGTCGGCTGAGCCCACCTTTCCAAGGCACGCCAAAGTGGTGCAGGCGCGACGCTAAAAAGGCGCGGCAGTATAACCCGGCACGGTGGCCGATACACCCGACTATGGTCAAACTGTCGCAGGCATGATTCCCTGTGCGCGCTCCTTATGCTTGAGACCCTGATATGCCTGAACTGTACGTCGGCGAACGCCACTGGCCGGTCACCACCGGCAGCAACCTGCTGGATGCCTTGAATCAGGCAGGTGTGGCCGTGCCCTACAGTTGCCGGGCCGGCAGTTGCCATGCGTGCCTGGTGCGTTGCCAGGGCGAAGTCGACGACCAGCAGCCTGACGCGCTGAGCTCGGCGCAACGCCAGGACGGGTGGCGCCTGGCGTGTCAGTGCCGGATCAGCGCTGATCTGAGGGTCGAGGCGTTTGATCCGTTGCGTGATGGCCTGCCTGCGCGGGTGGAGGGTGCCGATTGGCTGAGTCCGACGGTGCTGCGCCTGCGCCTTCAACCCGAGCGTGGCCTGCGGTACCGCGCCGGGCAGCATCTGGTGTTGTGGGCAGGGCAGGTGGCGCGCCCCTATTCCCTGGCGAGCGTGCCCCAGCAGGACCCGTACCTGGAGTTTCATATCGATTGCCGTCAACCCGGGGAATTCAGCGATGCTGCTCGCCACTTCAAGGTCGGTGAGCCGTTACGCTTGGGCGAGTTGCGCGGCGGGGCGTTGCACTACGACCCTGACTGGCAAGCCCGGCCCTTGTGGCTGCTGGCCTCCGGCACTGGGCTGGGTCCGTTGTGGGGGGTATTGCGCGAAGCGCTGCGCCAGGATCACCAGGGTGCCATCCGCGTCATTCACCTGGCCCATGATGCCCAGGCTCACTACCTGGCCGAACCCCTGGCGGCGCTGGCCGCGCAGCATCAGAACCTTGTGGTGGAGTTATGGACTGCAGATGAGTTGGCCCAGGCATTGGGGCAACTGCGGCTTGCTTCGCGACAAACCCTGGCCTTGGTCTGCGGGCATCCTGCCAGCGTCGAAGCCTTTTCCAAGCGCTTGTTTCTGGCGGGGCTGCCGCGTAATCAACTGTTGGCCGATGTGTTCCTGCCCCGTGGTTGAGTGCTGACTGTCGAGTACAGGCTTTGCGGGTGTACGCGGTTAACTGTGAGAGGGGGCTTGCTCCCGATGAGGCCCGACGGTTCAACACCTCAGCCGGCATTTGAAATGCAAAAAGCCCCGCCATTCTCATGGCGGGGCTTTTGTTTTTTCAGCCTGTCACTCAGACCTGTGGGTCGCCCACATGCAGGATCTTCATGCCATTGGTGCCACCGGTGGTGTGGTAGCTGTCGCCCTTGGTCAGGATGACCCAGTCGCCTTTCTCCACGACGCCGCGCTTGACCAATTCGTCGATAGCCTTCTGGCTGACTTCGTTCGGTGCCAGCGATGCCGGGTCGAACGGGATGGTGTATACGCCACGGAACATGGCCGCGCGGGCCTGGGCTTCGCGGTGCGGGGTGAACGCGTAGATTGGCACCGAGGAGCGAATGCGCGACATGATCAACGGCGTGTAGCCACTTTCGGTCAAGGCGATGATCGCTTTAACGCCCGGGAAGTGGTTGGCGGTGTACATGGCTGCCAGGGCGATGCTCTGGTCGCAGCTTTCGAAGACCTTGCCAATGCGGTGGCTGGAGGTCTTGCTGGTCGGGTGCTTTTCCGCGCCGACGCAGATGCGTGCCATGGCCTGGACGGCTTCCAGCGGGTACGGGCCGGCGGCACTTTCAGCCGAGAGCATCACGGCGTCGGTGTAGTCGAGCACGGCGTTGGCCACGTCGGACACTTCGGCGCGGGTCGGCATCGGGTTCTGGATCATCGACTCCATCATCTGGGTCGCGACGATCACCGCCTTGTTGTGGCGGCGTGCGTGCAGGATGATCTTCTTCTGGATACCGATCAGCTCGGCGTCACCGATTTCCACACCCAGGTCGCCACGGGCAACCATCACGGCGTCGGAAGCCTTGATCAGACCGTCGAGGGTTTCGTCGTCGGCCACGGCTTCGGCACGTTCGATCTTCGCTACCAGCCAGGCGGTACCGCCGGCTTCGTCGCGCAGTTTACGGGCGTATTCCATGTCGGCGGCGTCGCGAGGGAAGGACACCGCGAGGTAGTCGACTTCCATTTCGGCGGCGAGCTTGATGTCGGCCTTGTCTTTTTCAGTCAGGGCCGGCGCTGTCAGGCCGCCACCGCGGCGGTTGATGCCTTTATGGTCGGACAGCGGGCCACCGATGATCACGGTGCAGTGCAACTCGGTCGGGGTCGCAGTGTCGACGCGCATGACCACGCGACCGTCGTCCAGCAGCAGTTCGTCACCGACGCCGCAATCCTTGACCAGGTCGGGGTAGTCGATACCGACAACGTCCTGGGTGCCTTCGGTCAGCGGGTGGCTGGTGGAGAAGGTGAACTTGTCACCGATCTTCAGCTCGATCCGCTTGTTGGCGAATTTGGCGATACGGATTTTCGGGCCTTGCAGGTCACCCAGCAATGCGACGAAGCGGCCATGCTTGGCGGCAAGGTCACGCACCAGCTTGGCGCGAGCCTTGTGCTCGTCCGGGGTGCCGTGGGAGAAGTTCAGACGGGCGACGTCCAAACCAGCCAGAATCAGCTGTTCGAGGACTTCCGGCGAGTTGCTGGCCGGGCCAAGGGTGGCGACGATTTTGGTACGACGGACGGACATGCACAGACTCCTGAGTTCAAGCGCTGGGGAAGGCTACTATGCTCTTTCGTTGTAGTCATTGTTCGTTTGCACTACTTATCGACGATTGCCTTTGTTTTTGCTGCAGTTGGATGGGCAAACAGCCTTGAAGATTTTCGCCCGGGGGTCGATACACTGCACAAGACAGGAGAACCCCCATGCGAATTTTGCTTGTTGCTGCCCTGGCCGTCAGTGTTGTCGGCTGTACCCGCTGGTCGATGGACCACCATTTGAACAACGCCTACCGTGCCTATGGGGTGGGCGACTGCGCACGTGTCACCCTGGAGTTGTCCCAGGTCGATCGCGAAAGCCGTACCCGTCGCTATGTGCAACCGGAGGTTTCGATGTTGCGCGGGCAGTGCCTGGAGCGGCAGAAACTGTTTGTCGATGCCGCACAAACCTATCAGTTCATCATCAGCCAATACCCGTCGAGCGAGTATGCCTACCGCGCTCGCGCCCGGCTCGATACCTTGCAGCAGTTGGGGCATTACCAGGGCGGTGGCGTCGCAAAACCACGGCCAGCGTCGTTGTAATGAAATTTGTCATTTCATGGCTGGCCCGTTGCCAGTCTTGGGCTATTCTTTGAAGGTCTGTTTGTATAAGTTTTCATTCGAACGGATGCAAGGCCCGGATTTGGCAGCTGTCTGGTGACGAGCGGTACCTGTTGTCAAACCGGGATCCAGGGAGAGCGAGCGGTTGCTCGCTCCGAATCACTGGCACAGTCAGACTTTTGGCTATTGGATGGCGACTTTCATCATGTTTACTGCGCGACGGATCGAACGGCATCAATTGCCTTACTTTTTGCAGGTGTTCAACCGTATCACCGACAAACCAATCGGTTTTTTGGGCAATGTGTCTGAAAACGGGCTGATGTTGATCAGCCAATTACCCATGATGATCAATGTGGATTTTGAGCTGTGCCTGAAAGTACCAACGGCACAAGGCGAATTTCAGACGATTGATCTCACAGCGACCTGTTTATGGAGTCATGAGGATGTCAATCCTCAGCACTATGACTCCGGGTTCCGGGTGCAGAATGCATCCGAAGAGTACAGGCAATTGATTGATGCCCTGTTGCAGTACTTCAGCTTTGATCCTCAACAGGCTTCCGTCTGAACACAGCAGTTAGAAAACCCCGGCTTTTTTCCATCCCAGGTAGCGCGTCACCAGCGTGGCGCCCATTTCTGAAGGCAACGTGTCCAATACTGAAAGCCCATGAGCGCTCAAGCGATCATGGAGTTGGTTTCGGCTGTTGAGGTAATCGACGGTGCCACTGTAGGCCAGTGCTTCGGGCAATGTTTGCACAGGGGCCTGGCGCAGTTGATCGAGGATTTCCTCTCGCAGGCTGGCCACCAGTACGCGGTGTTGCCTACCGATTCGTTTGACGGCGCTCATCAGCGCTTCATCATCCTCGTCCCGCAGGTTGGTAATGATGATCACCAGTGCCCGGCGTTTTTGGCGTGCCAGCAATTGATGGGCGGCAGCCTCATAGTCGGCGGTGTTTCGGGTGGCCTCCAGATCGTAGACAGCATTGAGCAAAGTGTTCAACTGGCCACTGCCCTTGACCGGCTTCAGGTAGCGCGGTTGGTCGCTGGCAAAGGTGCACAACCCCACGGCGTCGCCCTGTCTCAGGGCGACGTAGCTCAAGAGCAGGCAGGCGTTGAGGGCGTGGTCGAAATGAGATAGCTCGGCATCCTGGCTGCGCATGCGCTGGCCGCAATCGAGCATGAATACGATTTGCTGGTCGCGCTCGTCCTGGTATTCCCGGGCGATCGGTGTGCGTTGACGGGCGGTGGCTTTCCAGTCGATCTGGCGCAGGCTGTCGCCTTCACGAAACTCGCGCAGTTGATGAAATTCCAGGCCTAATCCCCGGCGTTGATGTTGGCGCACGCCCAACTGGCTCAGCCAGTTATCCACACCCAGCAACTGCGCGCCATACAAGCGGGCGAAATCCGGGTAGACCCGGGTGGCGTCGTGGGTTTCGATGCATCGCCGTGCCGACCACAGCCCCAATGGGCTGGGCAGCCAAAGTTCGCAGCGACTGAAGCTGAAATGCCCGCGTCGCAAGGGACGAACGCGATAGCCCAACTCGCCGCGCTCGCCAGGGCGCAATTCAATGGATTGAGGCAGGTTATCCACACTCAGGCCATCGGGCACGTGATCGAATACCTGCACGGTCAGTAGCTGAGGAAAGTCGTGCTCCAGGCTCAGGCGCACTTCTTCCCAGCGGCCCAGCGCCAGGCTGCCGGGCAGTTTCCTGTGGACGCGCACCGTGGGGCGACGGTGCAAGCGTGCGGCATCCAGCAGCGCCAGCAGCAGCAAAGCCAGCAGCAGGCCCCAGGCCACTGAATGCAAGGTTTCAGGTACCTTGAGCTGCAACGCGACGGAAGCGCCCAACAAGGTGTTCAGGCCAAGCAGCACACCCAGCCAGATCAGGAGCAGACGGGTCGGTTTCATGGGCGTGTCATTGCCTTGGCGCCGCTACTTGATCCAGCAACTGCTTGAGCACCTGATCCACCTCCAGGCCGTCGATGTCCAGTTCCGGCGCGATGCGTACCCTATGCCGCAGCACTGCCAGGGCACAGCCCTTGATGTCATCGGGTGTCACGAATTCTGCACCACGCAACAGCGCCCGAGCCCGGCCGCCGCGTACCAGGGCGATAGAGGCCCTGGGCCCGGCACCGATGGTCAGTCCTGGCCAACTGCGTGTGGCGCGCGCCAGGCGCACAGCGTAATCGAGCACCTGTTCATCCAGGGGCACGTCACTGGCGATCTGCTGCATCAGCACCACATCCTCGGCCTGCAGCACAGTGCGCAACGGCTGCACATCCAGCATGTCTGCCCTGGATGAGCGCGTCACTTCGCGGACCATGTCCAGTTCTTGTTGGGCGTCGGGGTAGTCCATGCGGACCTTGAGCATGAACCGGTCCAACTCGGCCTCGGGCAACGGGTAGGTGCCTTCCTGCTCGATGGGGTTCTGGGTCGCCAGCACCATGAAGGGCTCGCCGATGGGCAATGCCTCGCCCTCAAGGGTGACTTGGCGTTCCTGCATGGCTTCGAGCAACGCTGCCTGGGTCTTGGCCGGGGCGCGATTGATTTCGTCGGCCAGCAACAGGTGGGTAAACAATGGCCCCTTGCGCAGTTTGAACTGTTCGGTCTGCAGGTCGTACACGGCGTGGCCGGTGACATCGCTGGGCATCAGGTCCGGGGTGAACTGGATACGGGCGAAATCACCGCCAAAGCATCGGGACAGGGCACGTACCAGCAAGGTCTTGCCGAGCCCGGGTACGCCTTCGAGCAGTACATGGCCGCCTGCGATCAAGGCGGTGAGTACATCGTCAATCACCTGATCCTGGCCAATCACTGCCTTGCGCAATTCCACACGCAGGGCCTGGGCTTGCTGGCTGGCACGTTGCAGGTTCTCGGCGGTCAGGGCGGTGGCCATTGGAGAGTCGCTCATAAGGCATTCCTGAGGGTTTGCAGGCACGCAACCTGTCGGCTGAAGTCGGCGCTGGAGAGCCGTTTCTGCGTCAGTGGTTCGAGTGCCTGGCTGATGATGTGAGGGGGTTGTCGCGTCAGGTGTTCCAGCACCTGCCACTGCTCTGCTGTATCGAGATGCTCAAAGCCTGGATGGCGTCGCCGGGCGGCGCGCAGGATGTCGTGCTGCAAGGCTTGCAGCAAGGTGCCCTGGCCGCTGCGGCGCAGCAGGAAATCGGCGCTGGCCTTCAAATGTTCCTGGAGCTGCCGACGTGCCTTGGGCGTCGGTGCCTGGATCGGGCCCTGGCGCATGGCGGCCTGCCATAGCGCCAGGGCAAGCAGTGCCGCAAGGGCGACGAGGGCCTGTGGGAAATATCGAATCAACAGGGTAAACAGATCGTCCGTTTCACTGTTGAACAGCAAGGTGACGTCAGTCTCCTGGGTCAGGTACCACAGTAACCAGGCGTTATCGTGTTGGCCGATGCTTGGGGTTTTCCACAGGTCGCTATCGGTAATCACAGTGACGCGGCCGTGCCCCAGGTTGAGTTGCATCAGGTGGCTTGAATGGGCGCTGTTGGCGGAAAACTGCGCCAGGTGTTTGGGGTCGATGAGGTTGAAGTCGGTGTCAAAAATGAAATACGCCGGGGCGGTTTCGTTGTCGACATAAAGCCTGGTCAAGTCTGCCGCAGGCTTTTTACGGGCAGGCGCCGGTTCGTCGAAGGTTTCGCTCAAAGCCTGGTGGATATCAAGGCGATCAAGCAGCAGGTCGCCGCTCTTGCTGGTCTCCTCGTCCCACAATGCCTCGGCGACCAGCAGCAAGTGCCCGCCGGCGTTTGTCCAACCCAGCAGTTGCTCGACCTGGCGCGGGGTCATGTTGCTGCGTTCCCCCAGCAGCAACAGGCTATGACCTTTGGCGGGTAGGTCCGCGAGCCGTTCAAGGCCGTTGGCGCGTTCCACCACCAGGCCTTGCTGGTGCAGGAAATGCTCGGCGGCCAGATAAGGATTGGCGAGTGCATCCGGCGATGGGCCGCGATCCACCACTTCGTCATAGGGGATTGCCTTGTGCCAGGCGTACAAGCCACCCATGCCCAGCAGGCACACCAGCAGCAGCGCCACCCACAATAATGGCCGGTTCATTGGCTGGCTCCGTCATTGAACAGAGCGCGCCAATCGCTGCACAGCTTTTGTTGGGTCGAGGAGGGCGGCAGGCGATGACCATAGGCGAGGTTTTGCCAGTGACGCGTCAGTTCGTCACTGAACGCCAGCAACTGCGGTTGTTGCAAGTGTCGAACGCGCTCCAGCACCTGGCCTTCGGTGTCGGCGCTTTTGAGCGGCAGGTCGAATTCATGCAGCAGCCGGCTGAGCAGGCCGCGATACAGCAGGCCAAGGGCTTGCCTTGGCTGAGTGGGCCATAGTTGTTCGGCGGCGCTGGCGATGTCTTGCGGCAATGTATCGAGCCCCAGCTCAAGCCCGAACAACTGAGCGGGGGTAGGTGTGGCGGTCGCAGGGCGGGCGCGCCGGCTGCGGCTGACAAAGGTGCGTAGCCACTCACGGTAACGCCACACCACCAGGGCCAGCCCACCAATCACCAGGCTCCACAATAGTATTTCCAGGGTTTTGGCGAGGGGCTTGAAGGTATCGCTGTTGAGGTTGTCGAGTAAGGCCTGGAGCCAACCGGGTAATTTACCGTCGCCACGGGCTGTGCTTTTAACCGGTGTTTTTTCTTCACCAAACCGATAACGGGTGACGGTTTCCGGATTCTTGAAGGGCGGCTTGTCCAGCAGTGCCTTGATGGACTGACTGGCAGCCTGGGTATTGAGTGGCTTATGGCCCGTTGATTCATCGGCCATGGCGGGTGGGCTGAACGGTATGAGCGTCAGCCCGACGACCAGCAACAACAGCGACGCAGCACTGCTCAGGCGCTGACGCAAACGGCGCAATACCAACTCCAGGTCCCAGGCTTCCAGAGCCGTACGCCGATTGAGGTACAGGCTGAAACCACAGGCAACGTAGATGGGTTCCCAGAACACCAGGATCAGCGCGTAAAAGGCATTGCCCAGGTGCTCCAGCCACAGCACGTTCGGGCTGGTTGCCAGTGCCAGGCGTTGCCAGTCCCAATCCATTTCCAGCTGCTGCGGGATGAATAAATAGAACAGCGCCATGGCGCCGAACCACAGGCCGATTTCCAGGTGTACGCCGATAATGGTCAGCCAGCGGGCGGCACCAGCGTTACGTTGCAGCAATATCCCCAGGCGCTGTTGCCGCGCCTGACCCTCGAGGCCTTCAAGTTGACCTACCGGCAACGTAAAGCTGCGGCTCATGCTCAGGCGTCGCCAGGTCAGGCTGGCGAACAGTTGGCCCTTGAGCAGTTGCGGCCACTGGCGAACGGCCTGTTTGAGACGGGGGGGCTCGCCAAACAGGGCTTTGGAAAGAATGTACAGCGGCAAGCGGTCAAAGGCCGGCTTGAGCCACCAGAACAGAAACATGGCCAGCGACGGGTAATTCCACAGCAGCACGGTCAGCGAGATAAACACCGGCAGGCTCACCATTGCCCAACTGCCCATCAGCAGCAAACGATGTTCCCTGGCCATCAGTACGCCCAGGTCCATGGCTTCCCAGGAAGTACGCGGGCGAATCACCACGCTGGCGTCAGTCAGGCGCATGGCGAGTCCGTCCGGCGAAGATCAGATAAACGGCCACCAGCAGCCAGAGCGCGGTGCCTACCAGGTATTTGAGCCAGGGCTCGATGTGGGTGGTGGAGGACCAATAGGCTTCGATGAACGCCGCGATCAGCAGAAACACCATGACGCCGCAGAGTATCCGCACACTTTTGTGGGCTGCCAGGCGCAAGGCCTCGCTACGTGCCAGCCGCCCGGGAGCGATCAGTGACCAACCCAATTGCAAACCCGCGGCACCGGCCAGCGCAATGGCGCTCAATTCGAATGCGCCATGACCGATGACGAATGACCAGAAGGTTTGACCATAGCCAATGTCGGTCAGGTGCCCTGAGACAGCGCCGATGACCAAGCCGTTGAAAATCAGGAAGAACACGCTGCCCAGGCCAAACAACAGGCCGGCGGCAAACGTCTGGAAGGCGATGCCGATGTTGTGCATCACGTAATAGCCAAACATCATCCAGTCCTCGCTGGCTGCACGCTCGGCAGCGCGCCCCAGACGACTGGCGGCGGGGTCGTACATGCCCTGCATCTCGGCCACCTGTTGGGCGCTGACGATGCTGTAGATCAGGTCGGGGAACAGGTAGACCAGCAGTGCAATGCCCACCAGGCTGCCGAAGAACAGCAGACCGGCGATCAGTACGAAGCGCCACTGTTCACGTACCAGGCATGGGAAATCGGCGAGCAGGAACGCCAGCATCTTGGCCGCCAGTTGGCTGCGATGGCGATACAATTGTTGATGGCCGCGCAGCGCCAGTTGCTGCAGCCGGTCTACCAGGTAGCTGCTGTAGCCACGCTGTTGGGCCAGGGCCAGGTGTTGGCACAGGCGTCGATACTGGTGAGGGAAGTCAGCCACTCCGCCAGCCTTGGCTTTGCCTTGCTCCAACTGCTCAAGTTGCTGCGCGAAGGTTTGCCATTGCTGCTGGTGGCGGCTTTCAAAAAGACTCTGCTTCATGTCGGCCCCAATAAGCCACGGGCCACACCGTTGAGTTGCTCCACGGCGCGTGCCGGAGGCACTTGCAGGGGCGTGGCGAGGATCGCCGCCAGTTCATGCACGCGTTCGGCAGACAGCTCCGCCTGGCGCTCGGCAAAACCGAGGATGGCCCGCTGTTCGCTCAACTCCAGTGCAAAGGGCAGCCGCAGCGCGGCGGCTTGAGGGATACGCGGGCGCACCAGCGGTAGTTCGCGGTAGACCACCAGTGTACCGGCGGCCAGATCGCCCAGACGCTTGAAATGCGGGTGTTGCAGGCAGCTGATCGCACCGAGGAAATAACCAAAAGGCAGCATGTCGACAAAGCGCAGCAGGTTGCGGATCAGCGACGCCGACCAGCCAATGGGTGTGCCGTCATCCTGGACCACCCGCAGGCCCATGACCTGCTTGCCCGGCGAGCAGCCCTGGTTGAGCACTTCAAACAGCACCATGTACCACCAGCTCACCAGGAACAGCAGCAGCGACCCCAGCCCGATGCCAATATTGCCCAGCAGCGCCAGGGGCACCAGCAGGATGCCCATGATTATGCCACGCACACCCAGGTCGAATGCAAAAGCCAATGCCCGGGATGGCAGGCCGGCAGGGCGCAAGGGCAGGTCGATCCCCTCCGGGGTCTCGATTTGGTAATGGGTATCCAAAGGAGCTGGCGGCATTGCGATCCCTGGCAGTGCAAAGCGGTTAGGAGACACGGATGCTAGCAGTGTCGACGCTGGAAGCAACCACTCAAGGTTTTGCTGGATATTTATACAGTAAAGGTATCGCTGGCCCCAGACGCCTTGCAGCGCCTAGACTTTGTCGGTCTTCAGCACAGGAATAGCCCGTGACCTCGATTTTCTGGTACGACTATGAAACCACCGGTATCAACCCGCGCAACGATCGCCCACTCCAGGTAGCTGGTATCCGCACCGATCTCGAACTCAACGAGGTCGGTGCGCCGATCAATCTTTATTGTCAGCCCGGCGACGATATTCTGCCCCATCCGGCTGCGTGCGCGATCACCGGTATCACGCCAGGCGTCCTGGCACAGAAGGGCCTTGCCGAAGCCGACTTCATGACCCGGGTGCACGCCGAGTTGGCCGCGCCAGGCACCTGCGGCGCCGGTTACAACACGCTGCGGTTTGACGATGAAATGACGCGCTACAGCCTGTACCGCAATTTTTTCGACCCTTACGCGCGCGAGTGGCAGGGCGGTAACAGCCGTTGGGATTTGATCGACGTGATGCGCACTGCCTATGCGCTGCGGCCGGAGGGCATTATCTGGCCTGAGCAGGACGGGCGCGTGACGCTCAAGCTGGAGCGGCTGACCCACGCCAATGGTATCGACCATGGTCAGGCACACGATGCGTTATCTGATGTGCGTGCAACCATCGCCCTGGCGCGATTGGTTCGGCAAAAGCAGCCCAGGCTGTACGAGTGGTTATTTCAACTGCGCAGCAAGCAGCGAGTTATGGATGAGGTGCGGTTGTTGCAACCAATGGTGCATATCTCCGGGCGTTTTTCCGCCGAGCGCCATTACCTGGGCGTGGTCTTGCCCCTGGCCTGGCACCCGCGCAACCGCAATGCGTTGATCGTCTGCGACCTTGGGCTCGACCCACAGGGGTTGCTGGACCTGGATGCACAGACCTTGCGCGAGCGCCTCTATACGCGCCGTGATGAGTTGGCGGACGGTGAACTGCCGGTGCCCCTCAAGTTGTTGCATATCAACCGCTGCCCGGTGGTAGCACCGTTGAAGGTGTTGCGTGCGCAAGACCGCGAGCGTCTGCAACTGGATATGAACACCTATCAGGCGCGGGCGCTGCGGCTAACTGACGCACAGGAAGTTTGGCGCGACAAGTTGGCGGCCATTTACGCCGAGGAAGACTTTGCCTCGAATGCAGACCCGGAGCAGCAGCTCTACGATGGTTTTATTGGCGATCGGGATCGCCGGTTATGTGAACAAGTTCGCATGGCAGAGCCCGCCCAATTAGCACATCAATCGTGGCCGTTCGATGATCATCGTTTGCCGGAATTATTATTTCGCTATCGCGCACGTAACTTCCCTGAAACCTTGAATACAGAGGAACAACAACGCTGGAGACTTTTCTGTCAGCAACGTTTGTCAGATCCGCAGTGGGGAGCACCGAATACCCTGATGGCATTTAAGCAGGCGCGCGAGGAGTTGGCGCTTAGTGCCACCTCATTTCAGTGCCAGGTGCTGGATCAATGGCAGGAGTATGCCGATTCTTTAGCGGCCCGCCTGAGCCTGTAGGCCGGTAATTGCTGAGTATTCAGACAATAAAAAACGCCAGCAAGCTGGCGTTTTTAATGTGTAGCGTATCGGGTGAACGTCCGACCAGGCTTAGCCCAGCAGAGTCGCCCAACCTTCAACTACGTCACCGCCCCACTTGGCTTTCCACTCTTTCAGAGTTTTGTGGTTGCCACCTTTGGTTTCAATCACTTCGCCGTTGTGCGGGTTTTTGTATTGCTTGACTTTGCGAGCACGCTTGGTGCCGGTAGTTTTTACAGCGCCGCGCGGCGCTTTAACTTTCGACTCTGGATCCAGCAGCGCGATGATGTCACGCAGGGATTTGGAGTATTCACCCATCAGGGTGCGCAGTTTGCCTTCGAATTCCAGCTCGGTTTGCAGCTTGTCGTCTTGGGACAGGTTCTTCAAACGGGCTTGCAGCTCTTTGATTGCTTCTTCGGTGGCGCGGTATTCGTTGATCAGGGACATGTGGACTACCTTATGTAGAACGCTGATTGACAGGGTGAGTGGCCTAATAATAGTCAGGCAATTTCACCAAGTAAACATTTAAGAAAATATTTATGTGAAGCAGATTGAATGTTTGTGGCAAAGCGATGCAAAAGTGTTAATTGGCAGCCGTTACGCCGAAAGATAAATACCTTAATTTTTCGCTAACTGTCTGGGCGTGCCGTTGTACGGTCATATAGCGATGGTAAAGCCTTACGCTATTAAGGGCTGTTGCCACCAGGCGGCTGCAGAATAAGGCGCAAGGAATACTGCAGTTTTTCTGCGCAATCGCTAGAATAGCGGCCTTTGCGAAGTTCTGGAGTTTCCCCCTAATGCGCACTTTTCGGCTGGTGATTGCTTGCCCGGACCGGGTTGGCATCGTTGCCAAGGTCAGTAACTTTCTGGCTTCCCACAATGGTTGGATCACCGAGGCGAGCCATCACTCGGACGATCTCAGCGGTTGGTTTTTCATGCGTCACGAAATTCGTGCCGATACGCTGCCCTTTGGCCTGGAAGCTTTCCGCGAGGCGTTTGCGCCCATCGCTGAAGAGTTTTCGATGACCTGGCACATCACCGACACGGAACAGAAAAAACGCGTGGTGCTGATGGCCAGCCGCGAATCCCACTGCCTGGCAGATCTACTGCACCGCTGGCACAGCGACGAGCTGGACTGCGAGATCGCCTGCGTGATCTCCAACCATGACGACCTGCGCAGCATGGTCGAGTGGCATGGCATCCCGTATTACCACGTACCGGTCAACCCGCAAGACAAGGAGCCGGCATTCGCCGAGGTGTCGCGCCTGGTCAAGCAGCACGAAGCGGATGTGGTGGTGCTGGCGCGCTATATGCAGATCCTGCCACCTGAACTGTGCCGCGAATACGCCGGCAAGGTGATCAATATCCATCACAGTTTCTTGCCATCGTTTGTTGGGGCCAAGCCGTATCACCAGGCTTCCCTGCGCGGCGTGAAATTGATTGGCGCGACGTGCCACTACGTCACCGAAGAGCTGGACGCCGGCCCGATCATCGAACAGGACGTGGTGCGTGTCAGCCACAGTGACAGCATCGAAGACATGGTGCGGTTTGGCCGGGACGTCGAGAAGATGGTGCTGGCCCGTGGCCTGCGTTACCACCTGGAAGATCGGGTATTGGTACACGGCAACAAGACCGTGGTGTTCTGATCGTTCGGGTTTGGTTGAATAAGCAGGGGCCTGGGAGTAAAACTCCTCAGGCCCTTTTTTATTCCTGCTATCAAGGAGGCCTCTATGACCGATCCACTCGATAAAGCCACCTCCAGGGCGCCCGCTACGGTGGGCGAGGGTTGTCTGAGTCGCTACGACCCGCAGGCGCTGGGCGCCGAGGATGGTACTGAGTTTCCCGATGCGGCCCGTTTGTGGGAACAGCTGCAGGCGCAGGACGAGCCGCCTGTCGATCCTGTAAAAGACGCTTGAACAGCGGTTTGCCGACCATCAGCACAAAGACCGGGGCGCCGGCCAGCAGATAGAAGTAATAGGTGACCGCCCGCCAGATCAGGATTGCCGCTGCCGCAGTGGACTTGCCGACCATGGGGGCCAGTAAGGCCGCTGATGTCAGCTCTGCCGCTCCCGCCCCGCCCGGCAACAGACTGAACTGCCCCGCCGTCAGGGACAGCATCTGGATCAGGAAGCTCAAGGCCCACTGCACATCCCCGCCCAAACCGCGCAGCGCCAGGTACAACACGCTGTAGCGCAACAACCAATGCAGGCTGGTCAGCGCGAACACACCGAGCAACAAGGGCCAGGGTAATTTCAGTGTGGCAGTGAACGCCGCGAGAAAACGCAGCAACCTGCGAGCCCAGCGCCGACGGGTGGGGGCCCTTACCCTAATGGCCTTGAGCATCGCGCCGGCCAGGCGAATCAGACGACGATGAAAACGCACCACCGCCAGGCCACTGATGATCCCGCCGATCATCGATATGACACTGAGCCCCAGCAACCATTCCAGGCGCGGGTTGAGGCTATGGAACAGCGCATACAAAACGATTCCCGCCAAGGCGCACAGAAAAAACAGCAAATCGCTCAACTGGTCCATGGCGAATACCGCGCTCGCACGGGCAGGGCGTATGCCATTGCGCGCCAACAACGCCATCAGGGTCAGCGGTCCGCCGCTGCCGCCGGGCGTGGCGCACATGGCGAACTCGGTCGATATCACTGCCCCCAGGCTTTTGAGCCGTCCCAGTTGGCTGCCTTGCTCGCCCAGCAACAGGCGCAGACGCAGGCTGTTGATCAGCCAGCAGCCGATAATCATGGCAAACATCCCCACTAGTTGGGGCAAGGGAAACTGCCGCAGGCGCGCAACCGTTTCGCCGCCGCCCAGCCATACGGGTATCAACAGTGCGACCAAGAGGGCCAACAGCAGCCAGATCAATCGGCCCATGACTGCGTCTTCAGCCAGGCGGCCTTGGTGTGGGGGCGACGACCCGCGTTGAGCAGGCGTTGCAGGGTTTGCAGCCAGTAACGACGGGAAAACTCGTGGCGCATGTCCACCGGGTGCAATCCCAATCGGATCAGCGGGGCCTCGCGCCAGCGCTGTTCGCGCCGGTCGCTGAGCACTTTGGACAGCCTGCGGCGCCAGGCGCTGCGGGCACTCCAGACCAGACCCGGGGCATCGATAGGGGTGAAGTCAGGCAGGCGATAAAGATGCTGCGGGTCGCTGGTGTAGCAAAGCGGTAACTGGCGCAACGCCTGGCGGGTGCCTTCGCTCATCAACCAGGCCGGGGCGACAAAGCCGTGCAACGGCCAGTCATTGCGCTGGAATATTTCGATGCCGGCAGTAAGACGCCGCAACGCCTCGGCCTCGGACAACTGGTAAAACTCGCCTTCATGGGTGTAGATGCGCCGCATGAACCACTCTTTCGGCGAACGCGGCGCAGGTTGGTCGTCGCAGTGGTAATAGCCGTGCAAGGCGAGTTCGTCGCCCTTGGCGACGCGGCTGTCGAGCAGCTGGCGAAAATCGCGGTGGGCTGCCAGGGCATCATGGTGATGGAAGTCCGGCACCACCAGCCAGGTGATGGGCACGTTGCCCAAGGCATCGACGGCGTCCACAAAGGGCCGGTAGTCGGCCCAGGTGCTCGGTGCCACGTCGTGCAGCACCAGCATCAGCGCAGGTTCAGCCATGGGCGAGCATCGGCTTATGACTGCCCAGCACCGCGTGGTAATGCCCCAGCAGGCTGTCAACCACCGTGTCCCACGCGTAATGCTGCTCGACATGGCGCCGAGCCTGGGCGCCCAAACGCCGGCTGTCGGTGCTGAACAGTTCGCGCACCGAATCGGCCATCGCCTTGGGGTCGTTGGGGGCACACAGCAGGCCACAGCGCTCATCGACAATCTCGGTAAAGGCCCCGGCCGCGACGGCGACGACCGGGATGCCACTGGCCATGGCTTCCAGAATCACCAGACCGAAGGTTTCCTGGTCGCCGCCATGCAACAAGGCGTCGGCGCTGGCCATCAGCCGGGCGACATGGTGAGCGGGGCGGAAACCATCTATCACAGTTACATTGTCCGGCACGCTGGCTGGCATACCGGAGCCCACCAGCAACAAGTGGTAGCCCTCGCCCAGGCGCTTCATGCAGTTGAGCAGTACCGGCAGGTTCTTCTCCTTGGAACCGCGTCCGGCGAAGATCAACAGCCGTGTATCTTGGCCAATTCCCAGTTCGGCACGCAGGCCGGGGTCGCGCGCATCCGGGGTGAAGGTGTGCAGGTCAACCCCCAGAGGTTGGACGAAGACGTTTTTTACCCCGAGTCCACTGAGTTTGTCGGCCATTACCTGGCTGGGGGCGAGCACCCGGTCAAAATTCCCATAGAGTTTGCTGACATAGGCTTCAACGTTGGGAGTAAACCAGGGCCCCATGCGGTTGCTCACCAGCAGCGGCAGGTCGGAGTGGTAGAAGCCGATGACCGGCACATCCAACTGACGCCGGGCATCCAGCGCTGCCCAGGCAGTCAGGTATGGATCGCCGACTTCGATCAGATCGGGCTGTAAATCGTGCAGGACATTTCGCCAGGGCGCCAGGCGAAGGGGGAAGCGGTAACCCTTGCCAAAGGGCAGGGCAGGGGCCGGTACTTTGAAGACCCCGTCCTGTTCGCTCAAGTGCGCGCCGGGGATCAACAGGCTATGGCGAATCCCGGGCTTGAGCGCCAGACGTCGATGCTTGGCATCGAGGTAAGTGCGTACGCCACCGCTTGCCGGGGCGTAGAACATGGTTATGTCAGCGATATGCACGATGAACATCCCTCCGATCCATTGCTCTCCCTAGATGGACCTGAGGTAAGGATAGATGTTCGGTTTAGATTCGCAGGATGAAGGTGGCGGGAGCGGAAAAATGCACTGTGTAGGAGCGAGCTTGCTCGCTCCTACAGGTGGATTAAGGTGGGGGACCTCAGATCCGGAAGCTACCCACCAATTGCTTCAGGCGCGAGGCCTGTTGTTCCAGGTCCGAGCAGGCGCGCAGCGTCGATTGCAGGTTTTCCACCCCTTCCTGATTGAGGGTGTTGATCTCGGTGATGTCCATGTTGATCGACTCCACTACCGAGGTCTGTTCTTCAGTGGCGGTGGCGACCGACTGGTTCATGCCGTCGATCTCGCCAATGCGCTGGGTCACGCTGTTCAAGCGCTCACCGGCCAGGTTGGCGATTTCAACGCTGTCCAGGCTGTGACGCTGGCTTTCACTCATGGTACTGACCGAATCGCGCGCGCCCACTTGTAGCTCCTCGATCATCGTTTGCACCTGTTGCGCCGATTCCTGAGTGCGATGGGCCAGGTTGCGCACTTCATCGGCCACCACCGCAAAGCCACGCCCGGCTTCCCCGGCGCGCGCCGCTTCGATGGCGGCGTTGAGCGCCAGCAGGTTGGTTTGCTGGGAAATGCTGGTGATCACTTCCAGGATCTGGCCGATATTCACTGTTTTGTTGTTAAGTGCTTCGATATTGCTGCTGGAGGCGCTGATCATGCTCGATAACTGCGTCATTGCCTTGATATTGCGCTCAACCACTTGCTGGCCGTCTTCAGCCAAATGCCGGGCGTCGCTGGCCTGATTGGAGGCTTGCGCAGCGTTGCGCGCGATCTCTTGGGCGGCGGCACCCAGTTGGTTGATGGCGGCGGCGACGCTGTTGGTGCGGTTGGCCTGTTCGTCGGAGTTGACCATCGACGAATTGGAGGCGCTGACCACGCGCAGCGCCACTTCATTGACCTGCTCGGTGGCTGACGAGACTTCGCGAATCGAGGTGTGGATGCGCTCCACGAAGCGGTTGAAGGCCGTACCCAGGGTGCCGAACTCATCGTTGTTCTGGATGATCAGGCGCCGGGTCAGGTCGCCCTCGCCGTCGGCGATGTCCTGCATGGCCCGGGTCATCAGGTGCAACGGCTGTAGCAGCACGCGGATCAACATGCCCAGCAAGGCGATGATGATCACCACCGCGATGATCGTGGCGATCACGGCTGATGTGCGGAACTCACTGAGCATGGCGAACGACTTGGCTTTATCCACCGACACACCCAGGTACCAGTTCACCGATGGCAGGCCCTTGATCGGGGTGAAGGTCACGATGTTGGTTTTGCCGTTGGCTTGTACTTCGCTGAAGTCGCTGCTGATCTTCGGCGTGTCCTTTGGATACACGTCAGCCAGGGTCTTCATCACCAGGGTTTTGTCCGGGTGCACCAGCACCTTGCCGTCGGCACTGACCAGGAAGGCATAACCCATGCCGCCGAAATCCAGCGCGCCAATGTTATCCACCAGGGTTTGCAGGCTCAGGTCGCCGCCTACCACACCGATACTTTGGCCGCCCTTGGCGCTGGGGGTGGCCACGGAGATGATCAGTTGCCCGGTGGCCGCGTCTATATAAGGTTCGGTCAGGGTTGAGCCATTGCTGGCCTGGGCGCCCTTGTACCAGGGGCGAACACGCGGGTCGAAGCCGTCGGGCATCTTGGTGTCAGGGCGAATGGTGAAGGTGCCCTGGCTGTCACCCACGTAGGTCGCCATGAACGAAGACGTCAGCGCTTTCTGTTCCAGCAGGCTGGCAACCACGGACGGTTCAGGATTGATGGCAATGTTTTGCGCAGCGTTTTCCACCAGGGCGATACGCCCGGTGAGCCAGGTCTGGATATTGCTGGCGGTAACGTCGCCCATTTCGTGCAGGTAGTTATTGAGGTCGTCACGAATCGCATTGCGCTGCAGGTAGTCGTTGTAAAGGGTAAACAACGCGAAGGCGGCGATGACGATAAGGGAGGCTGCAAGCAGGATCTTGTGGCTGAAGCGCAGATTTTTATTCATGGCTTGTAGGGTCCGCTAAGGTCTTAATATCCGAGGCGCGTCCTATAGGGGAGGCGCAAAATGGCAGCGTTAAAAAAGGTGTGGTATTTCTGGTGATAGCTCCGTTGGTCCATATCGGAATTATCTGACCATTTTTTAGTCTTTGTCGGGCTTACATCCGTCTATATCGACCTCGCGGCACTAAAGATTAACCATAGGTGACGAAATGCCTGACTCCACACAACTGCTTATCGGTGCCGGCCTTGACGGCCAGCCCATCGCCCAGTCCATGCGCCTGGCCAACCGTCACGGGTTGATCGCCGGCGCCACCGGCACCGGCAAGACCGTCACCTTGCAGCGCCTGGCCGAAGCCTTCAGTGATGCGGGCGTGGCGGTGTTCGCCGCTGACATCAAGGGCGACCTCTGTGGCCTGGGCGCCGCCGCCAACCCTCAGGGCAAAGTGGCCGAGCGCATTGCCGGTATGCCGTTCCTGGATTACACGGCCCAGGCGTATCCGGTCACCCTGTGGGATATCCACGGGCAGTCCGGCCATCCGCTGCGCACCACCATCAGCGAAATGGGCCCGTTGTTGCTCGGCAGCTTGTTGGAGCTGACTGACAGCCAGCAATCGGCGCTCTATGCGACCTTCAAGGTGGCCGACCGCGAAGGTCTGTTGCTGCTGGATCTCAAGGATCTCAAGGCACTGCTCAATCACCTGCGCTATCACCCGGAGCTGCTGGGTGACGACGCGGCGTTGATGACCACCGGTTCCAGCCAGGCGCTGTTGCGGCGCCTGGCGGTGCTGGAGCAGCAGGGCGCCGAAGCCTTGTTTGGCGAGCCGGCCCTGCAACTGGAAGATATTCTGCAACCGGCCAGCGATGGCCGCGGGCGCATTCATCTGCTCGATGCCAGCCGGCTGGTGCATGAAGCGCCGAAGGTCTACGCGACCTTCCTGTTGTGGCTGCTGGCAGAGTTGTTCGAGCAATTGCCGGAGCGTGGCGATGCCGACAAACCGCTGCTGGCGCTGTTTTTCGACGAGGCGCATTTGCTGTTCGCGGATACGCCAAAAGCCTTGCAGGAACGTCTGGAGCAAGTCGTACGCTTGATCCGCTCCAAAGGCGTCGGCGTGTACTTTGTCACCCAATCGCCGGGCGACTTGCCGGATACGGTGCTGGCGCAACTGGGTTTGCGCATTCAGCATGGTTTGCGTGCGTTCACCGCCAAAGAGCAGAAATCCCTGCGGGCGGTGGCCGACGGTTTCCGGCCCAACCCGACCTTCGATACCTTGTCGGTGCTCACAGAGTTGGGGACGGGTGAGGCGTTGGTGGGAACCTTGCAGGAAAAGGGCACCCCGGAAGTGGTCCAGCGCGTACTGGTTGCTCCCCCGCAATCGCGGATCGGGCCGCTCAGCGCAGCAGAGCGTGCGGCGTTGGTCGCCAGTTCGCCGCTGTTGGGCCGCTATGACAAGCCGGTTGACCGGGAGTCGGCCTATGAAGTGCTGATGGCTCGCAAGGAACTTGGGCCCACCGAGGAAACCGCACCGACCGCCGAAGAACCGAGCTTTACCGACAAGGCCGGTGCATTCCTGGGGACTACTGCCGGCAAGGCGCTGAAGTCAGCCATGCAGCAGGCGGCCAATCAAATGGGGCGCCAGTTGGTGCGTGGCCTGTTGGGCTCGTTGCTGGGCGGCAGCAAACGCAAGTAGTGTTCAGGCTTTGGGCCGGGCATGGGCGGCCAGCCGTTCCAGGGCTGCGCGCAAGCCTGGGTCGCTGATCCCTTCGGCGGTTGCCTGCAGGGTTTCGGCCGCATTTTCCGACAGGTCCATCGTATGCCCCACTGCGCCTTGCGGCACGGTGGGCGGCTGTACCTTGAACTGAATGCGCGTCAAACCGGCGAACTCGTCAAAGACCATCAACTGGCGCTGCAAGCGTTTTTGCTGATAGCGCAAGCGTGTGGCCCAATGGCCATCAGTGACAATTAATAGCAGATTGCCTTCTCGCCAGGACGCCACATGACAATGCTCACGTGCGGCCGGTTGCAACTGGCTTTCAAGCAGGCGCTGCAAACGGCCCAAGCGTTGCGCATGGCCAAAGATGGCTTTCAACGGCTTGGCTTCGCGAAGCAACACGCCGGGAGCGCGGGCTGTAAGAGGGCGAAATGCCATGTTTAGACACCTTAGGTAACAGAGCGGTTATCTTACCAGAAAGCGCCGGTACGCCCCGCGGCCATGCCTTGGCTGGGCTTTACCCATGAAATCAATAAGTAACTTCTGCGCTCTATGGGTTGAAGTTCGCGCAAAAGCCCTTATTTTAAACAAGCCCTCTCATAGCGCCGCGCCTGCATCGGGAAACAACGTTACTTTCCTCACCCACGATTCCGGGTAGAATGCGCGTTCGCAATGCGGCCGTGAGGGCTGCTCGGGCCACTCACGGTGCGCCCTCCATCCCTATGTGTGGAAGAACCTGCCGATATGTTTGCGCCTTTGTTAAAGAAACTTTTTGGAAGCAAGAATGAGCGCGAAGTCAAACGCATGCTCAAGACGGTGCAGCTGGTCAATGCCTTCGAGGAGCAGATGGTTGCTCTGTCGGACGAGCAATTGCGCGCCAAGACCCAAGAGTTCAAGGCCCGCATAGCCAAAGGTGAAACCCTCGACAAGCTGCTGCCCGAAGCCTTCGCGGTCGCCCGCGAAGCCGGTAAGCGCGTTATGGGCATGCGCCACTTCGACGTCCAGTTGATCGGCGGCATGACCTTGCATGAAGGCATGATTGCCGAAATGCGTACCGGTGAAGGCAAGACCCTGGTGGCAACCCTGGGCGTTTACCTCAACGCACTGTCCGGCAAGGGCGTGCACGTTGTGACGGTGAACGACTACCTGGCCCGCCGGGACGCCAACTGGATGCGCCCGCTGTATGAATTCCTCGGCCTGACCGTCGGCGTGGTAACGCCGTTCCAGCCGCCGGAAGAGAAACGCGCTGCCTACGCCGCCGATATCACCTACGGCACCAACAACGAATTCGGTTTCGACTACCTGCGCGACAACATGGCGTTCAGCATGGAAGAAAAATTCCAGCGTGAACTCAACTTTGCCGTGATCGACGAAGTCGACTCCATCCTCATCGACGAAGCCCGTACGCCGCTGATCATCTCCGGTCAGGCCGAAGACAGCTCGCGCCTGTACACCGAGATCAACAAGTTGATCCCGCGCCTGGAGCAGCACATCGAGGAAGTCGAAGGCGTGGTGACCAAAGAAGGTCACTTCAGCATCGACGAGAAGACCCGCCAGGTCGAACTCAACGAAGCCGGTCACCAGTTCGTCGAAGAGATGCTGACCCAGATCGGCGAGCTGGCCGAGGGTGAGAGCCTGTACTCCGCGCACAACCTGGGCCTGTTGACCCACGTGTACGCCGGCCTGCGCGCCCACAAGCTGTTCCATCGCAACGTCGAATACATCGTGCAGGACGGCCAGGTCGTGCTGGTTGACGAACACACCGGTCGTACCATGCCCGGTCGCCGTCTGTCCGAAGGCCTGCACCAGGCCATCGAAGCGAAGGAACACCTCAACATCCAGGCCGAAAGCCAGACGTTGGCGTCCACCACCTTCCAGAACTACTTCCGTCTGTACAACAAACTGTCCGGCATGACCGGTACGGCCGACACTGAAGCGTTCGAGTTCCACCAGATCTACAACCTGGCCGTGATGGTCATTCCGCCGAACAAACCGTTGGCGCGTAAAGACTACAACGACCTGGTGTTCCTGACTGCCGAAGAGAAATACGCGGCGATCATCAACGACATCAAGGACGGCATGGCCAAGGGCCGCCCGATCCTGGTGGGTACCGCCACTATCGAAACTTCCGAGCACGTGTCCAACCTGCTTAACAAGGAAGGCATCGAGCACAAGGTACTCAACGCCAAGTTCCACGAAAAGGAAGCCGAGATCATTGCCCAGGCCGGTCGCCCTGGCGCGCTGACCATCGCTACCAACATGGCCGGTCGTGGTACCGACATCCTGTTGGGCGGCAACTGGGAAGTGGAAGTGGCCTCGCTCGACAACCCGACCCCTGAGCAGATCGCCCAGATCAAGGCTGACTGGCAGAAGCGCCACCAGGCCGTGCTGGAATCCGGTGGCTTGCAGGTGATCGCCTCCGAGCGTCACGAATCGCGCCGTATCGACAACCAGCTGCGTGGCCGTGCCGGCCGTCAGGGGGACGCCGGTTCCAGCCGTTTCTACCTGTCGCTGGAAGACAGCCTGATGCGCATCTTCGCCTCTGATCGGGTGAAGAACTTCATGAAGGCCCTGGGCATGCAGTCCGGTGAAGCGATCGAGCACCGCATGGTGACCAACGCCATCGAGAAAGCCCAGCGCAAGGTCGAAGGCCGCAACTTCGACATTCGCAAGCAACTGCTCGAGTTCGATGACGTCAACAACGAACAGCGTAAAGTGATCTATCACATGCGTAACACGTTGCTGGCCGCCGACAATATTGGCGAGACCATCGCTGACTTCCGTCAGGACGTGCTCAACGCTACCGTCAGCGCCCATATCCCGCCACAGTCCCTGCCTGAACAGTGGGATGTTGCCGGCCTGGAAGCGGCGTTGAAGAGCGACTTCGGTGTCGACTTGCCGGTTCAGCAATGGCTGGACGAAGACGACCACCTGTACGAAGAAACCCTGCGCGAAAAACTGATGGCCGAACTGCTGGCCGCGTACAACGAGAAAGAAGAGCAGGCGAGTGCCGAAGCACTGCGCACCTTCGAGAAGCAAATCGTGCTGCGCGTGCTGGACGACCTGTGGAAAGACCACCTGTCGACCATGGACCACCTGCGTCACGGCATCCACCTGCGCGGTTACGCCCAGAAGAACCCGAAGCAGGAGTACAAGCGCGAGTCGTTCACGCTGTTCTCCGAGCTGCTGGATTCGATCAAGCGCGATTCGATTCGCGTGCTGTCCCACGTTCAGGTGCGTCGCGAAGACCCGATCGAGGAAGAGGCACGCCTGCGTCAGGAAGCCGAGGCGCTGGCTGCGCGCATGCAGTTCCAGCATGACGAGGCTCCGGGCCTGGACGCGCCTGAAGCGTTGGGCGAAGAAGTCGACGTGGCCCTGGCTCAAAGCCCGGTTCGCAATGATCAGAAACTGGGCCGCAACGAGCTGTGCTTCTGCGGTTCGGGCAAGAAATACAAACACTGCCACGGCCAGATCGAATAAGATTTTCGCCTGACGCTGCAACACCCCTGCGCCGCGACCGGCACCAGCCGTCGCGGCGTTTTGCCATTAATTCCCACCGTCGATAGCGACGGCACAGACATCATCTATTTCAAGGAGCGCATACATGGCTGTTGGTCTTGGTCCTTTGCCCACATTGCACCCGGTCGCCGGTTTTGAACTCGGTATCGCTTCGGCCGGCATCAAGCGCCCGGGGCGCAAGGATGTGGTAGTGATGCGCTGTGCCGAAGGCTCGACCGTGGCAGGTGTATTCACCCTCAACGCTTTTTGCGCCGCGCCAGTGATCCTGGCCAAGCAACGGGTGGCCGGGTCGATTCGCTACCTGCTGACCAATACCGGTAACGCCAACGCCGGCACCGGCGAGCCTGGCCTGGTGGCGGCTGCGCGCACCTGCGCCAAGCTGGCGCAACTGGCCGGCGTGGACGCCAGCCAAGTGCTGCCGTACTCCACCGGCGTGATCGGTGAGCCGCTGCCAGTGGAAAAAATCGAAGGCGCCCTTCAGGCTGCGCTGGATGACCTGTCTGTGGATAACTGGGCGGCTGCGGCCACCGGCATCATGACCACGGACACCTTGCCAAAAGGCGCGAGCCGCCAGTTCGTGCATGACGGCGTGACCGTCACCGTGACCGGTATCAGCAAGGGCGCAGGCATGATCCGTCCGAACATGGCCACCATGCTCGGTTATATCGCCACCGACGCCAAAGTCTCCCGCGATGTGCTGCAGCGCCTGATGCTCGATGGCGCCAACAAGTCGTTCAACCGCATCACCATCGACGGCGACACCTCCACCAACGACTGCTGCATGCTGATCGCCACTGGCCAGGCCAATCTGCCGGAAATCACGTCCACCGAAGGCCCGCTGTTCGCGGCGTTGAAACAGGCCGTGTTTGAAGTGTGCATGGAGGTGGCCCAGGCCATCGTGCGCGACGGCGAGGGCGCGACCAAGTTCGTCACGGTTGAAGTCAATGGCGGCGGCAACCATCAGGAATGCCTGGATGTGGGTTACACCGTGGCTCACTCGCCGCTGATCAAGACCGCACTGTTTGCATCGGACCCGAACTGGGGGCGTATCCTGGCCGCCGTTGGCCGTGCCGGCGTGCCGGACCTGGACGTGAGCAAGATCGACGTGTTCCTGGGCGATGTATGCATCGCCAGCCGCGGTGCCCGTGCCGAAACCTACACCGAAGCCCAGGGCTCGGCGGTGATGCAGCAGGAAGAAATCACCATCCGCATCGAACTGGGCCGCGGCGAGTGCAGCGAAACCATCTGGACTACCGACCTGTCCCACGAGTACGTGAAGATCAACGCGGAATACCGTACCTGATACCAAGAGGAAACTGGTGGTGAAACGAGTGCATGTAGCAGCAGCGGTGATCCGCGGTGTCGACGGCAGGATCCTGTTGGCGCGCCGTGCCGATACCCAGCATCAAGGCGGCCTCTGGGAATTTCCCGGCGGCAAGGTGGAGGCCGATGAGTCGGTCTCCACGGCCTTGTCCCGTGAATTGCAGGAAGAGCTGGGCATCCAGGTCACCACGGCGCGGCCGCTGATCAAGGTGCAGCACGACTACCCGGACAAGCAGGTATTGCTGGATGTCTGGGAAGTCTCGGCGTTTACCGGCGAGCCTCATGGGGCCGAAGGGCAGCCGTTGGAATGGGTGTCGCCGCGGGACTTGCTCAACTACGAGTTCCCGGCGGCGAATGCGCCGATTGTTGCTGCTGCGCGCCTGCCGGCCGAGTACCTGATCACCCCCGGTGAGCTGGAAACCCCGATGTTGTTGCGCGGTATCCAGCAGGCCATCGCTGGTGGCATCAAGCTGGTTCAACTGCGTGCGCCCAACGGTTATGACCCCAAATACCGCGATCTGGCGGTGGATGCGGTTGGCTTGTGTGCCGGCAAGGCACAACTGATGCTTAAAGGGCCGTTCGAATGGCTGGGGGATTTCCCTGCCGCCGGCTGGCACATGACCTCGGCGCAACTGCGTAAGTATGCGAGCAAAGGCCGGCCGCTGCCGAAGGATCGCTGGTTGGCGGCTTCTTGCCACAACGCCGAAGAGCTGGCACTGGCAGAGATGATGGACGTGGACTTTGTCACGCTGTCGCCGGTACAGCCGACCCAGACGCATCCGGATGCGCAGCCTTTAGGTTGGGAGCAGGCGGCGCAGTTGATCGCCGGGTTCAGTAAGCCGGTGTTTCTGCTGGGCGGGGTTGGGCCTGCGCAGCGGGAGCAGGCCTGGGAAGCCGGGGCGCAAGGCGTGGCTGGGATTCGGGCGTTCTGGCCGCAGGTTTGATGTTGCGCTGACGGGCCCTATCGGGAGCAAGCCCCCTCCCACACTTGAATGTATTCACAATTCAAAATGTGGGAGGGGGCTTGCTCCCGATGAGGTCTTGCCAGTCACCCGATAAATCTCAGTGTGGCTTGGCAGCCGCCTGCCACAACACTTCAGCAACACCTTGGCGCCGGGCAATCACCCTGGCCGCCACAAACAGCAAGTCCGACAACCGATTGATATACGCCAATCCCACGCCTTCCAGCGGCTCCAGCGCATTCAGGTGCTGACACCGCCGCTCCGCACTGCGCGCCAGGCTACGACACACATGGGCTTGGGCGATCAACGCCGAGCCGCCAGGCAGGATGAAGTTCTCCAGCGGCCCAACCTCCTCATTCCAGCGATCAATCGCCGCTTCCAGCCGATCCACTTCCGCCGCATTCAATGCCTTGTACACCGGCATCGCCAGCTCGCCGCCCAGGTCGAAAAGGCGATGTTGGCAAGGTGTGAGCACCTCAATCACATCCATTAGCGCCGGATGCTTACCGCTTTGCTCTTCAAGGTTGGCCAGCAGCAAGCCCAACTGGCTGTTCAGCGTATCCACCTCGCCAATCGCCTCCACGCGTGGGTGGTCCTTGGGCACGCGGCGGCCGTCGCCGAGGCCGGTCTCGCCCTTGTCGCCGGTACGGGTGTAGATCTTCGACAGGCGAAAGCCCATGGTCAGTGCTCCAGTTGGGTAAGTTCAGTGGGGGGCAATTGGCTGCCGGCAAGCGGCAGGCGCAAGGTAAAGCACGTGCCCTGGCCCAGGGTGGAATGCACTTCCATCTGGCCCTTGTGGTTGTTGGTAATGATGAAATACGACACCGACAGCCCAAGCCCGGTGCCCTGGCCGATTTCCTTGGTGGTGAAGAACGGCTCGAACGTGCGTTTGCGCACGTTTTCGCTCATGCCGATGCCGTTGTCTTCCACCTGGATTTCTGCCCACGGCGGGTTGAGGCGGGTGCGCAGGATAATGCGCCCCGGTTCGCTGTCGTCTTCACGCAGGTGAATGGCCTGGGCGGCGTTCTTCAGCAAATTGAGCAGCACTTGTTCCAGCTCGTTGGCGGTGCCGGGCACGGGGCCCAGTTGCGGGTCGAACTGGCGGATGATCGCTTGGCCCTTGAAGTCGAAGCCGATGGTGAGGTCGAAATCGTTGCCGGCAATTTCCACGGCCTGGTCGATCAAGGCCGGCAAGTCGCAGGGGGCCATCTGGCGATTACTGCGCCGGCTGAAGCTGAGCATGTGGGTGACGATTTTCGCGGCGCGGGCGCCAGCTTGCTGGATGCCGTCGAGCAACTGCGGGACTTCGCGGCCTTGCAGGTAGCGATTGACCGTGTCCAGTTCAATCCCCACTTGTTCGGCGAGCTCCAGGTTCTTGGGCAGGTCGGGGGACAGGCGGCGGCGAATGTTCTGCACGTTATGCAGGATGGCGCCCAGAGGGTTGTTGATCTCATGGGCCATACCGGCTGCGAGGCCGCCGACCGAGAGCATCTTCTCAGATTGCACCATCATTTCTTCCAGGGACAGGCGCTGGGTGATGTCGTCGATCCGGATCACCACGCCGCGCCCGGCACCGCCCATCAATGGATAGAACGTCAGGGCGTAATGCTTGGGCTCGTCGTCCTTGATCCAGGTGACCCGTTCTATCCGCTCCACCGAGTGTTGCTCCACCGTTGCCTTGATTTGTGGCAGGTACGGCTTGAGGGGCTGGAAGGCCAGAAAGATCGGCTGGTTCAGGGCTTCGTCCAGGCGCGTGCCGGAGAGAGCAGTGGCTTCCTGGTTCCACTGAGTGACGTAGAGCTGTTCATCCAGGGCGATCAGCGCCGAGGGCATCGAGTCGATGATGCTGTTGAGGTAGTTCTGGAAACCGGTGAGTTTTTTCTCGATCTTGCTGCGCACCTGAACTTCCAGTTCGAGCTTGCGGTTGGTATGCCGGGTTTCTTCGGCCAAACCCTGGGCCTGGTCGTAGGCGGCCTGGGAGTCGTCGCGGGCGCGCTTGAGTTGCTGCTCGCGGGCTTCGATACGCGACAGCATGGTGTTGAAGGCTTCGGCCAGGCTGCCGATTTCATCATGGTTGCCGGGCCCTGCGCGCAGGGCGTAGTTCTCTTCGCGGGTGACCTGGCGCGAAAGCTCTTCCAGTTCATGGATGGGGCGGGTAATCAGGCGTTTGATCTGCCGGGCGATGACCAGCCACAGCAACACACTGAAGATCAGGATGCCCAGGCTCGCGGTCAGCGTGCCGGTATAGAAGGCCATCGGCAGCTCACTTGTGGCCACCAGCAACAAATGCCCGGAAGGCTGGTTGCCACGGGGCAGGGTGATGACCTGGTTGCTGCGAAACTCGGTAACACGCCACGCTTCAATATGCCGGTAGTGGTCCGGCAGGTGCAGGCGGTCGCCGTGTTGCATCTGCGCCAGGCGGTTGCCTTCGCCGTCATACAGGGCGGCGGCGCGCAACGGTGAATAGCTGGTCAGTTCGTTGAGCAGTGCCTCGGCCTTGGCCGGGGATTCAAGCGCCTGTGCGGCAAGCGACGGGTTGGACACCAGCCGACCGATGGCCTGCAAGGCCTGGGGGGCCATGCTTTCCTGGGAGATCCAGTAAGCAGCGCTGATAAACGTCAGGTTGGCCACCAGCAATACGGTGGTCAACAGTACTAGCAGGGCCGCCAGCAGTTTCTGTCCTACCGGTAGATTTTCAAGACGCTGGCGCAATGGCATCAGGGTTTTCCCAGGTGATAGACAGGTAGGCAGGGTAGCGCGTGCCTCAGTCGCTGGCCAATCCGCGTGCGAGCAAATGCGTCACCAGGCGCGTGTGCACCTGTTGCAGATGCGGCACTGCCAACTGATGGCGGGCCGCGGCCTGGCAAGCGTAGCCCAGCAGGTAGCTGATCTCGGTACGTCGGGCGTTGGCGACGTCCTGGTACATGGAGGAATAGTTGGCGGCGGTGGCCTGGATCACTCGCTCGACTTCGCTGTGCAAGTCCTGTGCAGCCGCAGGCTGGCCGCAGCGCTCCAGCAGTTCGGCCAGCTCGGCGCAGAGCGTGGCGACCTCGCAGTGGTGGGCGCTCAAACCGCCGTTGCGGCAGTGATACAGCACGGTCAGTGGGTTGATGGCGCAATTGAGCGCCAGCTTGCGCCACAGGCGCGTGAGGATATCGCTGGCCCAATCGTGGGGAATGCCGGCTGCTTGCAGGTCGTCCAGCCACAGCGGTGGCGTGGGGTGGCTCGCATCCCCCAGCCAGGTGTAGCCATGCCCGGCAAACACCACCCGCCAGTCGCCTTCGCGAAACGCACCTTCAGTACTCGAGGCAAAGATACAGCGGGCCGACGGCACTTGTGCAGCCACTGCGTCCTGGCTGCCGAGGCCATTTTGCAGCAGGATCAGTTCGGCGTCGGGCGCCAGTCGATGTTGCAACTGGGCGATAGCGCTTTGGGCGTCGTAGGCTTTGCATGCGACCAGCAGGCGATGAATCGGCTCCAGGCTGTCAGGCGCTTCGCCGACTACCGGGTAAGTCTGTTCCACACCGTGCTCGACCAGGGTCAGCCCTTGGCCAGCTCGATAGTCGGCAAGGCGTGCCTCATTGCGCAGGATCAGCCTGACGGGCACCCCCGCGCGCGCCAGCCGCGTGGCCCACAGGGTGCCCAGGCTGCCGGCGCCAAGAATATGCCAGGGGGTCGACATCAGTGTGTGCTCCATAAGGTCGCCAGCGGTGAACGGCGCGAAAGAACCGCTATAATGCCCCGGAATTTTAGCTCGGGCGCGCTCCATCTCTACTGAGCCCGCCCCTTATATTGGAGAAATCACATGCCTTCGTTCGACGTGGTATCTGAACTGGACAAACACGAAGTCACCAACGCCGTCGAGAACGCCGTCAAGGAACTGGACCGTCGCTATGACCTGAAAGGCAAGGGCAGCTTCGAATTCAAGGAAAAGGAACTGACCGTCAACCTGACCGCTGAAGCCGATTTCCAGCTGGAAGCGATGATCGAGATCCTCAAGCTGGCCCTGGTCAAGCGCAAGATCGACGTGCAGTGCCTTGAAGTCAAGGACGCCTATGCTTCCGGCAAGCTGATGAAGCAGGAAGCCGTGCTCAAGGAAGGCATCGACAAGGAACTGGCGAAGAAGATCGTCGCCCACATCAAGGACGCCAAGCTCAAGGTCCAGGCCGCCATTCAGGGCGAGCAGGTTCGCGTCACCGGCAAGAAACGCGATGATCTGCAAGAGGCTATTGCGGCCCTGCGTGCCAAGACTTTCGATATGCCGCTGCAGTTCAATAACTTCCGCGACTGATGGCACTTTGGGGAACCTGTGGGTGTTTTTGACGTCCCACGCCCCAGAATCAGTGCCTACAATTGAGCCCTTCGGGGCTCAATTGCGTTTTCAGGCAGTCAATAGAGCCCTATCGCCGCACCACAGGAGAAAGTAGATGGATTTGAACGCTGAAATGGATCACCTGATCAAGACCTCTCAGTCTTGGATCCCCATGATCATGGAATATGGCAGCCGGGTATTACTGGCAGTGATCACCCTGGCCATTGGCTGGTGGCTGATCAATGTCTTTACCCATCGTGTAGGCCGTTTGCTGGCCGTGCGCAACGCCGACCTGGCGCTGCAGCACTTCGTCACCAGCCTGGCGAACATCGCACTGAAAGTCATGCTGATCGTCAGCGTGGCTTCGATGATCGGCGTGGCAACCACCTCGTTCGTCGCTGCCATCGGTGCGGCAACCCTGGCGATCGGCCTGGCATTGCAGGGCAGCCTGGCGAACTTCGCTGGTGGTGTGCTGATTCTGCTGTTTCGTCCGTTCCGCATCGGTGACTGGATCGAAGCGCAGGGCACCTCGGGTACCGTCGATAGCATCCAGATCTTCCACACCGTGATCCGTACCGGTGACAACAAGACAGTGATCGTGCCGAACGGCATCCTGTCCAACGGCATCATCACCAATACCAACCGCCAGCCGACCCGCAAGGTGGTTTTTGATGTGGGCGTGGACTACGAGGCCGACCTGCAAAAAGCCCGTGAAGTGTTGCTGGAGCTGGCCAAAGATCCCCGCGTGCTGGCTGATCCTGCGCCTGTAGCGGTGGTATCGACCCTGGGCGACAGCTCCATCACCGTTTCGCTGCGCTGCTGGACCAACACCCCGGATTATTGGGACGTGGTGTTTATGTTTAATGAACTGGCACGTGACCGTTTGAAAGCGGCAGGGATTGATATTCCGGTTCCACAACGGGTTATTCGCGTGATGCAGGAAAGTGCGCCGAAATAACTTGGCGTACTGCTATCGAAGTTGGCCGAAAGGTCAGCTTTGATAAACTAGTTACTTAGCTTGCTAGTTGTTTTGTTGTTTGAAACAAAACTGCAATAAAAAAGCCGCTCCCTGTTAAACGCAGGAGCGGCTTTTTGTTTAAGGCCGAAGCCTCAAGCCATCGTTGTAATTAAACCGGCAATTACAAGATGTTCAGCGGGTACTGTGCGATCAGACGCAGTTCGTCCAGAGACGGCGATCCGTAGACGTTATCCGAGGAGCGATAAGTCGCTTGACGTAGACGTAGGCTCAGATCTTTGGCCGCACCGCTTTGGATCACATATTTAGCCTCGATATCGCGCTCCCACTCTTTGCCGTTGCTAGTGAGGTTGGTGTTGGCGCCGCTACCTGTTACGTAACGAGTCATGAAGCTCAGGCCAGGAATACCAAAGGTCGCCATGTTGATGTCGTAGCGAGCTTGAAACGACTTCTCGCCTTCAGCGTTGAAGTCGGAACGGGCGATGGAGTTGGCCAGGAAAACCGTGCCGCCGCCGTCTACGCCGTAGCCATACTGGCCGTCGCCGCTGACCTTTTGGGCTGCGAGGGTAAAGGTGTGAGCGCCAATGGTGTACGCACCTTGCAAGCTGAACGCACGGTTGTCGAGTTTGGTAGTACCGTCTTTATCAGCACGTACCAGGCCTGCGCCGTCGCTCTTGGTGTCGTAGATGTTGAAATCGACCGCCACGGACTGGTCATCGCTAAGCGCATGAGTCCAGTTCACGTTGGCGTAGAGCTTCTTCCAGTAGTCTTCGACCTTCGAGTAGTAGAGGCTGGTGGTGAACTCTGGAGTCCAGGCGTAAACGCCACCCACGAAATTGGCGTCTCGCAGGCCGCGGCTTGAGCCTGGCTCGGAGCTGGAGATACTGTCCCTGTAGGTTTGGTCCTGAGCAACAATCGACGTGAAGTGACCGGCTTCCAGTTTCAGGTCTTTGATTTCGTTGCTGGTGATGGAGATGCCTTGCGGCAGTTCCGGCAGCAAGCGGCTGTCATCCGAGGCAAAGACGGGGGCGGTAGTGTATTGATCGCCGACTTTCAGCACTGTGTTAGAAATGCGAAATTTTACTGCGGCGCCACCTTTAGAGTATTCATCCTGCGCGCGGCCATCGGAGCCGTTAGGGAACAGTCCAGTGTTCGCGCGGCCCTTGCCGCTGTCCAGTTTGATGCCCATCAAGCCGATGACATCGACACCGACACCGATGGTGCCTTGGGTGTAGCCCGAGCTGAATAGGCCGTGGAAACCTAGGCCGGTCTCTTCACGACGGCTCTGGCCGGAATCGTTGTTACGGAAGTCACGGCTGAAATAAAGGGTACGAGTCAGAATGCTGGCCGTACTGTCCTCAATAAAGCCCTTGGAATCGTCCTGGGCGGACGCCATTGCGAACTGCGAGGTGCCTGCTGAAACAGCCAGGGCGATCATGCTCCACTTCATCACGCGCATCGTGATTTGCTCCTTTGGTTTTAGGAAGAGTACTGCCGTCCCACCTGTATTTTTATCTGGGCGGCTCTTTCTTTTTTTGCCGGCGCAAAGTTATCTCACGCAGGCTCTATTGACGATACTTACTCAATTATCCTTTCAGCTTCTTTACGAGGCTGTCGTAAATCGCTAGATCCATGTCGCAAATTCACAGCCAGAAATGTATCCAGGCTGACAACTTCAATGCTGTTTTCAGACTTCTTTCAAAGTTTGAACACTTCCTTGATACACACTGAAACGCCACTACTTTTATCGCGAAACACCTGCTTCCAGACGGGTGCCGTTGCCGACGATACGGGGGTGAATGCAACAAGCGTGCTCAAACCGGCGACCGAATGTCATTTTTTCGTGAAAGGCGTGATGGGAATGTAAAAACCGCATAAGCACGGGCCTTTTACGCCGTTTGGTTTGGGCTCGGCGCCCAGGGTGCTACCACTCTTTGGTGCTACGCAAAACCTGCGCTTGGGTAAAACGTTACCGGTTCACCCCTCTCAGTGGGTAATTGGCGGATCCCTTTGACGCACCAGTGGGTCATTTTGGTGCGTGCTGTTGAGGCCCGGTCTAGCGTAGATCAACTGTTTTTCTGCCTCCAAAAGGTGCATTTTTACCCGCCTGCCTCAACAGTGCCAGGATTGGCCGTGAAGCCTCAGACGTTCAAAGGTATGCTGGGCGCCTGTCCCGACCTGCCGAACGGAGTGCCCACGTGTTCGCCTTAGATCAACGCCTGCAACAAGACACCTTGGCCATTGGGGACTTCCCGCTCTGTCGCCTGCTGCTGTCCAATGACGCCAATTACCCCTGGTTCATTCTGGTGCCACGCAAAGACGGTATCAGCGAAGTGTTTCAACTGGATGTCGCAGATCAACAAACCTTGTGGCAAGAAACGACGGCCCTGGCGCAATTGCTTAACGAAGGGCTGGCCGCTGACAAGATGAACATCGGTGCGCTGGGTAACGTCGTCAGCCAATTGCATGTGCATGTGATTGTGCGCAAACGCGATGACGCCGCCTGGCCGGCACCGGTGTGGGGCAAGCACCCGGCCCGGCCCTATACCCAAGAGCAAGTGGCGGCGATTCGCGCTCGATTGCGTGCGCTGTTGCCTGCCGACTTCATCTTTACCCAGGACTGAATCATGGACCTGCAAGAGCGCGTTACCGACCTGGAAAGCCGCCTGGCTTTCCAGGACGACACCATCGAGACCCTCAACGACATCCTGGTCACACAGCAGCGGGCGGTTGAACGCCTGCAATTGCAAATGACGGCCTTGCTCAAGCGCCAGGAAGAAATGGGCGGCCAGTTCGAGTCATCCGAAGAAGAAGCGCCGCCGCCGCACTATTGAATGTGCAGGCAATAAAAAACCGCGATCCAGCCAACGCTGGATCGCGGTTTTTTTTGCTGCGAAGGCTTGGGATCAGCGACGCGGCAGGGCAGCGATTACATCTTCGGCTTGCAGGCCCTTGTCGCGGTTCATCACCGAGAACTCCACGCGCTGGCCTTCGACCAGCACGCGATGGCCTTCGCCACGGATAGCCCGGAAGTGGACGAAGATATCGTCGCCCGAATCGCGGGAAATGAAGCCGAAGCCTTTGGAGGTGTTGAACCACTTGACGGTACCGGTATCCCGGTTGGTCATGTCGTAGTTTTGCGACGCGGCCGCCGGAGACGAACGGTAGAAGCTGATGGCCAGGTGAAGAACAATGGCAACCACAGCAATCACCAGGCTGAGCAGGATAGCCGGATGGCCACCCACTTCAGGCATAGGCGCCAAAAGGGTGAGGGTTTGAACAACAACAGTCAGCACCAGCAGCGCACTGACCAGGTTTTGCAGTTGATGACGCGTGCCTTTGTTCCAGTAAGGGATTACCGGTGCGAGCGTCAGGTTAAGAAGGCCGAACAAGGCCAGGTACAGAGCGTCATGTTGTTGCAGGTAGGGCAGGCTTTCAGGCTGCAGGCTCGGGATAAAGGACAGCAGCAAAGCTGCAACGCCCGTTAGCAGGTGGACGATTTTCAACATTTTGATTAACTCACGTTAAGACGGATCACAAGGAAGAGCTGACTGGCACGGTTCGCTTCTGAACAATGGGAGGCGTTGAGCACGTGCGCGGGTATCAGCCTATGTGAAGTGCCGCAGGAATAAACGGCAGCCACACGGCGTCTATTTAACAGCAAAGGCTGTGCCTACTCAAATCAAGCATTTCGGGGTGTTGCGACGGCAACGGCATTTGTGCAGCAAACGCTTGTCCTAGACAGGTGCAGGATTTTTTGGCGGGCGTTGCGAGACCGTTCCTACGGCTAAAAAGGCTTGCCAATTCGCGAGTTGCAAGCGATGCGGGGCGATTTGCCGCAGGTCGCCTGGGTGTGACGGGCTGCATGCGGCTCGCTCTCTTGCTAGAGTGGTCCTGCACCTGATCAATGAATACTCGTCAATTGAAGGGGAAAAACATGGCAATCGATATTGGTATCAGTGAAGAAGACCGTAAGTCCATCGTCGACGGACTTTCACGACTGCTGTCCGATACCTATGTTCTGTATCTGAAGACCCACAACTTCCATTGGAACGTCACAGGCCCCATGTTTCGTACGCTGCACTTGATGTTCGAGGAGCAGTACAACGAATTGGCGCTGGCGGTGGACTCCATTGCCGAGCGCATCCGTGCCCTGGGCTTCCCGGCACCGGGCGCCTATTCGATCTACGCCCGCCTGTCTTCGATCAAGGAAGAGGAGGGTGTGCCGAGCGCCGAAGAGATGATCAAGCAACTGGTGGCCGGTCAGGAAGCGGTTACGCGTACCGCCCGAGGCATCTTCCCGCTGCTGGACAAGGTCAGCGATGAGCCGACGGCCGACCTGTTGACCCAGCGTATGCAGGTACACGAGAAAACCGCGTGGATGCTGCGTTCGCTGCTCGAAAACCAGTAACCGTCAAACCCGGGCGGCGCTGTTTCAGCGCTGCCTGCTTGTTTCCCTGCGCTTCCTGGCGTTGTCCTACGACTAACGACTCCCCGTCTTCTGGCTGCTGCACGCTGGGTGCTGTTTTATAGGCCCATCGTTCAATGGGAGAAGCCCATTGGCTGCTGTTTGGCAATGGAGTGTCGGGTGTATGTCACGTGGAATGGGTAAAGGAGTGATGGAAACCTGTGGTTTTCACAAGATAAAGGTCGACCCTTTTGCAAAAGGGTTCGATATGGGACTGGCCAAGCCGTTGTCGCGGTCGGTCAGGCTCAATGGGTTTTCGACCTGCCTGCGGCTTGAGCAGATCTACTGGAACATCCTGACGGAGATCGCCAGGATCAATGCCTGTTCGGTCAGTGCCTTGTTGTCCTATGTCGATCGGGAAGTGCATTTGCGTTACGGAGGCGTGAAGAACTTCAGTGGGCTGGTGAGGGTGGTGTGCGTGGTTCACGTGCTCAAGGGCCGGGTTGCTCCCGCCGCTGAGGGCACCTTCGCGTCGTAGCCCGGCGGCCCTGGGCCCGGCCTTCATCCTTGTGGGCCGGCCCCGGGGCAGAAAGCCGGCTGCGCTGTGTCGATTTACCAGATATAATCCCGCGCTTTGCTGCGCATGCCGGGGCTTTATGCACAGGGCAGGGCGTGGCGCTGTAACGATCTGATCGCCGAGACATCTCCATGCCCATGTACGACTATCAATGCGCTTCCTGTGGTCACCAGTTGGAAGCCATTCAGAAGATCAGCGCAGCGCCGCTGGTCGATTGCCCTGCCTGCCAGGCACCTGAGTTGAAGAAGATGTTGTCCATGCCGGGCTTCCGCCTGAGCGGCAGCGGCTGGTACGAGACTGATTTCAAGACCGGTGCCAAGAAGAACCTGGCCGGCGGCGACAAAGCAGACTGAGTTGAACTCTACGCGCAGGCTCCTGCATTATCCGTCCCCTGCTTTAATGTACGGTGACGAGGCGGGCCTGCCACCGAATTTCGAATTACGAGAAGTGAAACCACGACCATGATGCGCAGCCACTATTGCGGCCAACTGAACGAGACCCTGGAAGGTCAGGAAATCACCCTTTGCGGATGGGTTCACCGTCGCCGCGACCACGGCGGGGTGATCTTCCTCGATATCCGTGATCGCGATGGTCTGGCCCAGGTAGTGTTCGACCCGGACCGCGCCGAGAGCTTCGCCGCCGCCGACCGCGTGCGCAGCGAATACGTCGTCAAGATCACCGGCAAGGTTCGCCTGCGTCCTGCCGGTGCCGTGAACAAGAACATGGCGTCCGGCGGCATTGAAGTGCTGGGCTATGAGCTGGAAGTGCTGAACGAGTCGGAAACCCCGCCGTTCCCACTCAACGAATACTCCGACGTTGGCGAAGAAACCCGCCTGCGCTACCGCTTCCTGGACCTGCGTCGTCCGGAAATGGCCGAGAAGCTGCGCCTGCGTTCGCGCATGACCACCAGCATCCGTCGTTTCCTCGACGAAAACGGCTTCCTCGACGTCGAAACGCCGATCCTCACCCGGGCTACCCCGGAAGGCGCGCGCGACTACCTGGTGCCTAGCCGTACCCACGCCGGCAGCTTCTTCGCCTTGCCGCAATCGCCGCAGCTGTTCAAGCAACTGCTGATGGTGGCCGGCTTCGACCGTTACTACCAGATCGCCAAGTGCTTCCGTGACGAAGACCTGCGCGCTGACCGCCAGCCGGAATTCACCCAGATCGACATCGAGACCAGCTTCCTCGATGAAAAAGAGATCATGGGCCTGACCGAGCAGATGATCCGCAACCTGTTCAAGGAAGTGCTGGACCTGGAGTTCGGCGAATTCCCGCACATGACCTTCGAAGAAGTCATGCGCCGCTACGGTTCCGACAAGCCAGACCTGCGTAACCCGCTGGAACTGGTGGACGTGGCCGACCAGCTCAAGGATGTCGACTTCAAGGTGTTCAGCGGCCCGGCCAACGACCCTAAATGCCGCATTGCTGCCCTGCGCGTACCTGGCGGCGCGAGCATGCCGCGCAAGCAGATCGACGACTACACCAAGTTTGTCGGCATCTATGGTGCCAAGGGCCTGGCGTACATCAAGGTCAACGAGCGCGCCAACGGCGTTGACGGCCTGCAATCGCCGATCGTGAAAAACATCCCTGAAGCCAACCTGAACACGATCCTCGATCGCGTCGGTGCCGTTGACGGCGACATCGTGTTCTTCGGCGCCGACAAGGCCAAGATCGTCAGCGAAGCCCTGGGCGCGCTGCGTATCAAGCTCGGTCACGACCTGAACCTGCTGACCTGCGAATGGGCACCGATGTGGGTCGTCGACTTCCCGATGTTCGAAGAGAACGACGACGGCAGCTTCAGCGCGTTGCACCACCCGTTCACCGCGCCGAAGTGCTCCCCGCAGGAGTTGGAAGCCAACCCGGCAGGCGCACTGTCCCGTGCCTACGACATGGTGCTCAACGGTACTGAGCTGGGTGGCGGTTCGATCCGTATCCACCGCAAAGAGATGCAACAAGCGGTGTTCCGCCTGCTGGGCATCAACGAAGCGGAACAGGAAGAGAAGTTCGGCTTCCTGCTCGACGCCCTGAAATACGGCGCGCCACCGCACGGTGGTTTGGCGTTCGGCCTGGACCGTCTGGTGATGCTGATGACCGGCGCCCAGTCGATCCGTGAAGTGATCGCCTTCCCGAAAACCCAGAGCGCTGCGGACGTCATGACCCAGGCCCCGGGTGTGGTGGATGCCAAGGCGTTGCGCGAACTGCACATCCGTCTGCGCGAGACGCCGAAGGCTGAGTAAGGCTGCAGCGTGAAAGCGCGATAAGGTTGTACGCAGTCAAAAAGGCGCATCTTCGGATGCGCCTTTGCGTTTAAAAGAGGGAAATCCCGCCGGGGGCGGGATTGATAAGGTTTCTAGAGAATTTCGGAGTTGTGTTATGGCTGGCCATTCCAAGTGGGCGAACATCAAGCACCGCAAAGAGCGTCAGGATGCCAAGAAGGGCAAGATCTTCACCAAGTGGATTCGCGAACTGACCGTCGCAGCCCGTCAGGGCGGCGGTGACCCGGGCTCTAACCCGCGTCTGCGCCTGGCGCTGGACAAGGCGCTGGGTGCCAACATGAGCCGCGACATCATTGACCGCGCCGTGGCTCGTGGTGCCGGTGCGGCCGACACCGACGATATGGTCGAACTGACCTATGAAGGCTACGGCCCGGGCGGCGTGGCGGTGATGGTCGAGTGCATGACCGATAACCGCAACCGCACCGCCGCAGCCGTGCGCCACGCGTTCAGCAAATGCGGTGGCAACCTCGGCACGGATGGTTCGGTGGCTTACCTGTTCGAACGCAAGGGGCAGATCACCTTCGCTCCTGGCACCGATGAAGACGCGCTGATGGAAGCCGCGATGGAAGCGGACGCCGACGACGTGGTCACCAACGAAGACGGCTCTATCGATGTGTTTACCTCGTTCGCCAGCTTCTACGCCGTGCGTAATGCCCTGCAAGCTGCTGGTTTCAGCGGCACCGACGCGGAAATCGTGATGCTGCCGACCACCAGTGCCGAGCTGGACCTGGAGGGGGCGCAGAAGGTGTTGAAGATGCTGGATATGCTTGAAGACCTGGATGATGTGCAGAATGTGTATTCGAATGCCGACATCCCTGAGTCTGTGGCCGAACAGCTCACTTAAGAACGATGAATATCCCAATGTGGGAGGGGCTTGTGTGGGAGGGGGCTTGCTCCCGATGGCGGTGGGTCAGTCACAAATGTACTTACTGACACTCTCTCATCGGGAGCAAGCCCCCTCCCACATTAGAGTCTCTGTGTATCAAAAAATGTGTTTATCCAACTCGCAGGCGTTATGACTTTAATCCTAGGTATCGACCCCGGTTCGCGCATCACCGGTTTTGGCGTGGTGCAGCAGACCCCGCGCGGCTGCATCTATGTTGCCTCGGGCTGCATCCGCACCGGCGCAGGGGAATTGGCCGAGCGGCTGCAGATCGTCTATCGCGGCGTACGTGAAGTCATCCAGACCTACGGCCCGATCACCATGGGCATCGAAAAGGTCTTCATGGCCAAGAACGCCGATTCGGCGCTCAAGCTTGGCCAGGCCCGGGGTGCAGCTATCGTGGCAGGCGCCGAAGAGGGCATGGAAATCGCCGAATACACCGCGACCCAGGTCAAACAGGCCGTGGTCGGCACCGGTGCAGCCAACAAGGAACAGGTGCAGATGATGGTCATGCACATGCTCAAGCTCACTTCAAAACCGCAGATCGACGCCTCCGACGCCCTGGCCATCGCCATTTGCCATGCACATACCCGTTCCAGCCTGCTGCCTCACGGCTTGGGAACGGCACGTAGTCGTGGCGGGCGGCTGCGTCTCTGATAGCATCAGCGCATTGGTTATTTGCGGTCAGGCCCTGATCTGACCCCCAGCTTTAAGGATCTGAACCGTGATTGGACGCTTGCGCGGCACCCTGGCCGAAAAACAGCCGCCGCACCTGATTCTGGATGTGAATGGGTTGGGTTATGAGCTGGAAGTGCCCATGACCACGTTGTACCGCTTGCCGTCGGTCGGCGAGCCGATAACCTTGCACACGCATTTGGTAGTGCGTGAAGACGCGCAACTGCTCTATGGTTTCATCGGCAAGCGCGACCGCGATTTCTTCCGCGAGCTGATTCGTCTCAATGGCGTGGGGCCCAAATTGGCCCTGGCGTTGATGTCGAGCCTGGAAGTGGATGAGCTGGTACGTGCCGTTTCCGCCCAGGACACCTCGGCCTTGACCAAGGTGCCGGGTGTGGGCAAGAAGACCGCCGAGCGCTTGCTGGTGGAACTCAAGGACCGTTTCAAGGCCTGGGAAGTTGTACCGAGCATGTTCGCCCTGGTGCCGAACCAACCGGATATGCCGGCAGGGCAGGTCGCCAGTGCCGAAAGCGATGCGGTCAGTGCGCTGATTTCCTTGGGCTACAAGCCCCAGGAGGCCAGCAAGGCGGTATCGGCCATCAAGGACAAGAACCTGAGCAGCGAAGACATGATCCGCCGAGCCCTGAAGGGAATGATTTAAGTGATTGAAGCTGATCGTCTGATCGCGGCCACCGGCCCGCGTGACCGTGAAGAAGTCCAGGACCGGGCCATCCGCCCCCTGAGCCTGGCCGAATACATCGGCCAGCCTACCGTGCGCGAGCAGATGGAGCTGTTTATCCAAGCCGCGCGCGGGCGCAGTGAGTCCCTGGACCACACCCTGATCTTCGGCCCGCCGGGTTTGGGCAAGACTACCCTGGCCAATATCATCGCCCAGGAAATGGGCGTGTCGATCAAGTCCACCTCCGGCCCGGTGCTGGAGCGTCCCGGTGACCTGGCAGCGCTGCTGACCAATCTTGAACCCCATGACGTACTGTTTATCGACGAGATCCATCGGTTATCACCGATTGTCGAAGAAGTGCTGTACCCGGCGATGGAAGACTTCCAGCTCGACATCATGATCGGCGAAGGCCCGGCAGCCCGTTCGATCAAGCTTGACCTGCCACCTTTCACCCTGGTGGGCGCGACCACGCGTGCGGGTATGCTGACCAACCCGCTGCGAGACCGTTTCGGCATTGTTCAACGTCTGGAGTTCTATAGCACCGCTGATCTGGCGACCATCGTCAGCCGTTCGGCGAGCATCCTTGGCTTGCCCCTGGACCCGGAAGGCGCCTTTGAAATCGCCCGGCGCGCCCGCGGCACGCCACGTATCGCCAACCGTTTGCTGCGCCGCGTGCGCGATTTTGCCGAAGTGCGTGCCAAAGGGCACATCACCAAGGCGGTCGCGGACCTGGCCTTGAACCTGCTGGACGTGGACGAGCACGGCTTCGATCACCAGGACCGACGTCTACTCTTGACCATGATCGAGAAGTTCGACGGTGGCCCGGTCGGCGTGGACAGCCTGGCGGCGGCTATCAGTGAAGAGCGCCATACCATTGAGGATGTGCTGGAGCCGTACCTGATCCAGCAAGGCTATATCATGCGTACACCGAGGGGCCGGGTGGTGACGCGCCATGCCTATTTGCACTTTGGGCTAAACATTCCGTCACGATTGGGCGAGATGCCTGCGGTAGACGAATTCCTTGATGCAGTGGACGATTAAAAAGCTGACGCCGGACGATTTATCTGAGCTTTGTGCTGTCCCAGTGTCTGGCGTCGTCATTTGAGTCACTGCAAAAGCGTTCAGGAATGAAAAAACAGTTGTCCAGCCGGATTGGCAACCTGAGGAGTAAGCACTAGAGTATGCGCGCGCAAAACGGGGATCAGTCGTTCGCACATCGCTGTCGCGTTTATTACGAGGACACCGATGCCGGCGGCATCGTGTATTACGTCAACTACCTGAAATTCATGGAGCGGGCTCGAACCGAGCGGCTACGGGAGCTGGGCTTTGCCCAATCCACGCTGGCAGGGGAGGACCTGTTATTCGTCGTGCATTCCAGCGATGCGCGTTATCACGCACCGGCGCGACTGGACGATGAATTGCTGGTCAGCGCTGAGGTCATCGAATTGAACCGTGCCAGCCTGCGATTCAAACAGCAGGTCAGGCGGGCAACGGATGCAACGCTGCTCTGTGAGGGGCAGTTCCTGGTGGCATGTGTACGCACCAACAGTTTGAAACCTCGGGCCATTCCCGAAACTCTACGCGCGGCCTTTGCCGCCGTGAGCGGCGCGGGTAAACAATCAAAGCAGGAGATTTAGCGTGGAACCTACCGTCGTCGACCATTCCTCCATGTGGAGCCTGGTCAGCAATGCCAGTGTCGTGGTTCAACTGGTCATGCTGACCCTGGTAGCCGCATCGGTTACCTCTTGGGTCATGATTTTTCAGCGCAGCAACATGCTGCGCGCCGGTCGACGTGCCCTGGAGAGCTTCGAAGAGCGCTTCTGGTCGGGTATCGACCTGTCCAAACTGTACCGCCAGGCCGGCAGCAACCCGGACCCGGATTCGGGCGTCGAGCAGATCTTCCGTGCCGGTTTCAAGGAATTCTCGCGCCTGCGCCAGCAGCCGGGTGTCGACCCTGAAGCGGTGATGGAAGGCGTGGCCCGTGCCATGCGCGTGGCCATCTCCCGCGAAGAAGAGAAACTCGAGCAGGGCCTGCCGTTCCTCGCCACCGTCGGTTCCGTCAGCCCGTACATCGGCCTGTTCGGTACCGTATGGGGGATCATGAACTCCTTCCGCGGCCTGGCCCAGGCCCAGCAAGCCACGCTGGCCACCGTGGCCCCGGGTATTGCCGAAGCCCTGATCGCCACCGCGATCGGCCTGTTTGCCGCTATCCCCGCAGTAATCGCCTACAACCGTTTTGCCGCAACCAGCGAAACCTTGATCGGCCGTTACTACACCTTCGCCGATGAATTCCAGGCGATCCTGCACCGTAAAGTGCACACCAGCGAAGAATAAGCAGGTAATTCCCAATGGCTTTAATCGCTCGAGCTCGCAAAAAGCGCAAGCCGGTCGCCGAGATGAACGTAGTGCCCTACATCGACGTGATGCTGGTGCTGCTGGTGATCTTCATGGTGACCGCGCCGATGCTCAACCAGGGCGTGAAGGTTGATCTGCCCAAGGTTTCCAGTGAAGCCTTGCCGCAGGACAACAACACGCAGGTCCTGACCATTTCGATCAAGGCTGACAAGACCTATTACTGGAACCTTGGCAGCGAAGTCGACACCCAGAAGCAGCAGGACAAGGCCCTGACTTTGCCGGCGATGACCGATGCGGTGACCAAGATCATTCGCTCCGGCAACGAAGGCGGCAAGCACACTCAGGTATTTATCCGCGGCGACAAATCGGTCGACTACGGCTCCGTCATGGGTGCCATGGGCGGGCTGCAGAAAGCCGGCGTCGGTAACGTTGGCTTGATTACCGAGGCGCCCTGATGCAGCAACAGCGAGAGCCGTCCGCCTCGGAAAGCTACTTCTGGCCTGGCGTGTGGGCGATAGCCCTGCACGTCCTGGTGTTCGGCATGCTGTTTGTCAGCTTTGCCATGACCCCGGACCTGCCGCCAGCCAAGCCGATCGTGCAGGCGACCCTGTATCAGCTGAAATCGAAAAGCCAGGCCACCACCCAGACCAATCAGAAGATTGCAGGTGAGGCCCAGAAGTCGGCTGCGCGCCAGACTGAAGTCGAGCAGATGGAACAGAAGAAGGTCGAGCAGGAAGCGGTGAAGGCTGCTGCGGAACAAAAGAAAGAAGAGGCGGCTCAAAAGGCCGAGGAATCGAAAAAGGCCGACGAAGCCAAGAAAGCCGACGAGGCGAAAAAGGCTGATGAAGCCAAGAAAGCCGAGAAAGCTGCCGAAGCCAAAAAGGCTGAAGAGAAACAATTGGCTGATATAGCCAAGAAGAAATCTGAAGAAGAAGCCAAGAAGGCTGCCGAGGAAGAGGCCAAGAAAAAGGCCGCTGAAGAAGCCAAGAAAAAGATAGTCGAAGACGCGAAGAAGAAAGCCGCCGAAGACGCCAAGAAAAAAGCTGAAGCAGACGAGGCGAAGAAGAAAGTCGCCGACGAAGCGAAGAAGAAAGCTGCCGCCGACGCCTCCAAGAAAAAGGCCCAGGAAGCAGCACGCAAATCCGCCGAAGAGAAAAAGGCCCAGGCCCTGGCAGATTTGCTTTCCGACACGCCGCAGCGTCAGCAAGCCCTGGCCGATGAACGTGGTGATGAAGTCGCGGGCAGTTTCGACGATCTGATTCGAGCGCGGGCAGCGGAAGGCTGGACACGTCCACCTTCGGCACGCAAAGGCATGACAGTAGTGCTGCAGATCGGCATGTTGCCGGACGGTACGGTGACTTCGGTCAGCGTGGCCAAGTCCAGTGGTGACGGTACGTTCGACAGTTCAGCGGTTGCCGCAGTCAAGAATATTGGCCGGTTGACCGAGATGCAGGGAATGAAACCAAGTGACTTCGCTCCCTATCGTTCATTCAAGATGACATTCACACCTGAGGATCTAGCCTTGTGAGAAACCTTCTTCGAGGAATGCTTGTCGTTATTTGCTGTATGGCAGGGATAGCGGCGGCGGATGAAAAGAACATCCTGGTAACCAGCGGCAGCGATCGGGCTACTCCGATTGCAGTCGTACCCTTCGGTTGGCAGGGCGGCAGCGTGCTGCCGGACGACATGGCCCAGATCGTCAGCGACGACCTGCGTAACTCCGGTTACTACGCGCCGATTCCCAAAGGCAACATGATCAGCCAGCCCAACCAGGCCAGCGAAGTCGTGTTCCGTGACTGGAAAGCCGTGGGCGCGCAGTACGTGATGGTCGGCAACATCACGCCGGCCGGTGGTCGCCTGCAGATCCAGTACACGTTGTTCAACGTGGCCACCGAGCAGCAGGTCCTGACCGGCAGCGTATCGGGTACCGCCGAGCAACTGCGCGACATGGCCCACTACATCTCGGACCAGTCGTTTGAAAAGCTCACCGGTATCAAAGGGGCGTTCTCGACGCGTCTGCTGTATGTCACGGCTGAGCGTTTCTCTGTAGACAACACCCGCTACACCCTGCAACGTTCGGACTACGACGGCGCACGTGCAGTGACCTTGCTGCAGTCCCGCGAGCCAATCCTGTCGCCGCGCTTCGCGCCGGACGGCAAGCGTATTGCCTACGTATCGTTCGAACAGCGTCGCCCGCGTATCTTTGTGCAGCACATTGATACGGGTCGTCGCGAGCAGATCACCAACTTTGAAGGCCTCAACGGTGCGCCAGCCTGGTCGCCGGATGGTTCGCGCCTGGCTTTCGTGCTGTCCAAGGACGGCAACCCGGATATCTACGTGATGAACATGGCCTCGCGCCAACTGAGTCGCGTGACCAGCGGCCCGGGCATCAACACCGAACCGTTCTGGGGTAAGGATGGTTCGACCATCTACTTCACCTCCGACCGTGGCGGCAAGCCTCAGGTCTACAAGGCAAACGTGAACGGTGGTGGTGCTGAGCGTGTGACCTTTATCGGTAACTACAACGCCAACCCCAAGCTTTCGGCCGATGAAAAGACGTTGGTGATGATCCACCGTCAGGATGGTTTCACTAATTTCCGGGTTGCGGCCCAGGATTTGCAGCGTGGAACGGTAAAAATCCTTACAGACACCAACCTTGATGAGTCAGCCACTGTTGCGCCCAACGGCACCATGGTAATCTACGCCACCCGCCAGCAGGGCCGGGGAGTCTTGATGCTCGTGTCCATCAATGGACGCGTAAGGCTCCCACTTCCTACCGCACAAGGCGAAGTCAGAGAACCATCCTGGTCCCCTTACCTGAACTGACGCGGCGCTACAAAAAGAAGTACTTAACACACTGGGGTTCATTAGGAGTTTCACGATGGAAATGCTGAAGTTTGGTAAGTTTGCTGCTCTGGCTCTGGCTCTGTCCGTAGCCGTTGGTTGCTCCTCTAAAGGCGGCGACAATGCCGGTGAAGGCGCTGCTGTTGATCCAAACGCTGGTTACGGCGCCAACACTGGTGCGGTCGACGGCTCCCTGAGCGAAGAAGCTGCTCTGCGCGCTATCACCACTTTCTACTTCGAATACGACAGTTCGGACCTGAAGCCAGAAGCCATGCGCGCTCTGGACGTTCACGCAAAGGACCTGAAAGCTAACGGCGCTCGCGTTGTTCTGGAAGGTAACACTGACGCCCGTGGTACTCGTGAGTACAACATGGCACTGGGCGAGCGTCGTGCGAAAGCCGTTCAGCGCTACCTGGTACTGCAAGGTGTTGCTCCAGGCCAACTGGAACTGGTTTCCTACGGTAAAGAGCGTCCAGTTGCAACTGGCAACGACGAACAGTCGTGGGCTCAGAACCGTCGCGTCGAACTGCGTAAGTAATTCGTCATGCGAACGTGCCGTCGTGCTCTGACTGTATTGGCTCTCAGCTTCGCACCGCTTGCGGTGTGGGCTGCGGTTCCTGTAACGGATAGCAACTCAGGCTATAACAATAGCGGGAGCAGTTATCCGCCAGCAGGTTATGGCACGAACGGCGCCTATGCGGGGGGAGCGGCTACGTCCGCTCCCTCGGCACAGGGCGAGCTGTTCAACCAGCTGCAACGCATGCAGGATCAATTGGCGCAGCAGCAAGGCACCATTGAAGTTCTGCAAAATGAAGTGCGTCAGCTGAAGCAAGAAGGCCTGGAGCGTTACCAGGATCTTGATCGTCGTATTGGAGCCGGTGTTGCACCTGCCGCTACTCCTGATAATTCTTCTGCCGGTGGCGCACCCAGTGCCGCTGCCGGTGGCGCCGCAGCGGGGGCCGCTGCTGCCGCCCCTGCCGCCAGCAGCGAGCCGGGTGATCCAGCGAAGGAAAAACTGTATTACGATGCAGCCTTCGACCTGATCAAGGCCAAGGATTTCGATAAGGCCAGCCAGGCCTTTACCGCTTTCCTGCGCAAATACCCCAACAGCCAGTACGCAGGCAATGCCCAGTACTGGTTGGGTGAGGTTAACCTGGCAAAGGGTGATTTGCAGGCGGCTGGCCAGGCTTTTGCCAAGGTCAGCCAGCTGTACCCCAAGCACGCCAAAGTTCCGGATTCGCTGTACAAACTCGCTGACGTAGAGCGCCGACTGGGTCACACCGACAAGGTCAAAGGCATTCTGCAACAGGTGGTTGCCCAGTATCCGGGTACCTCCGCCGCGCAGTTGGCCCAGCGGGACCTGCAACGCTTGTAAGCAGTGCAGCCCGTTTAGAAGAAACCCGCGCTTGTCGCGGGTTTTTTCGTTAGAATCCACGCCCTTTTATGAAACACGCTTCCTGGGGTTGACGCGTTGGCGCAATCCCTTGAAGTGCCTGACGGAGGCGGACAGCCTGTTTAGCTGTTACGCCCGTGGCGACTATGCAAGACACATTACGTATTACCGAAGTCTTTTACTCGTTGCAGGGTGAAACGCGCACTGCTGGCCTGCCCACCGTATTTGTACGGCTCACCGGCTGCCCATTGCGCTGCCAATACTGCGACAGCGCCTACGCTTTCAGCGGCGGCACCGTGCGCACCCTCGACGACATCCTGGAACAGGTTGCCGGCTACCGGCCGCGCTACGTCTGCGTGACGGGCGGTGAGCCATTGGCGCAACCCAATGCCATCCCACTGCTCAAGCGCCTGTGTGACGCCGGCTACGAGGTCTCACTGGAAACCAGCGGCGCCCTGGACATCTCTGCGGTCGACCCGCGCGTCAGCCGAGTGGTTGACCTCAAGACCCCGGACTCCAAGGAAGCCCACCGCAACCGCTACGAGAACATCGACTTGCTGACGGCCAACGATCAGGTCAAGTTCGTCATCTGTTCCCGTGACGACTATGACTGGGCGACTTCCAAGCTGATCCAGTATGGTCTTGAGCGTCGCGCGGGCGAGGTGCTGTTCTCGCCCAGCCATCACGACCTCAACGCTCGCGACCTGGCGGACTGGGTAGTGGCCGACAACCTGCCGGTGCGCCTGCAATTGCAGTTGCATAAATACCTGTGGAACGACGAGCCGGGCCGCTGATCCGGCGGCTGTGAGAGGCGTTCTACCCACCGAATTACCGTTCAAATGCGTTTTTTCTGATTTATTTCAAATAAGGTGTTGAATAATCCTTAGAAATCAGTATTATACGCGCCACCACACAGCGGGTCGTTAGCTCAGTTGGTAGAGCAGTTGGCTTTTAACCAATTGGTCGTAGGTTCGAATCCCACACGACCCACCATTTTTGGCGGTTTAGAAAATCCGGAAGGCCCACACAAGTGAGGATTTCCGGGTTTTTTTTTGCCTGTCATTTGGCCTGTCCGAGTCGACCTTGGGTCAGCGGCTGCTCAGATTCCCGTTGTCGTCCAGACATTCCTTAAATCAATCAAATACTCATACGCGAACCGGTGTTGGCCGAATAGTCCGATCGTTTGTGTGCGTGTTGAATGTCTATCAAATCTGATACCGCTGGTCGGAAAATCCTTCAAGATTTCATTCAGTATTTATTCTTTTTTAATATTTTCGTTAAAAATCATAATGTTAGTAGTTTGTAGGAAATTTCCTAAAGTTTAGTCAGTTTATTGGCGCGCCATTCCCGCGATGTTAGTTTGCCATCCTTCGTCACGCGTTGGATCGAACATGTCTGCCTCACTGCCACGGACTCGGTATTCACTGAGCATTGCCCTGCTTGCCTGCCTCGCTTCCCACTGCGTGATGGCGGCAACCCTGCCGGGTGATCAGGACCTGATCCGCGAACGCCAAAACCGCCTGTTGGAAGATCAACAGCGCCGCCTTGAGCAGCTCAAGGAACTGCCTGGCAAAGAGGCCCGGCCCGAAGCGCCGGCAGCTCCGGTGGACAGCCGTTGCTTTCCGATCCAAACCATTGAACTCCAGGGTGCCGACCACCTGCCTGCCGCTGAACGCGAGCGTCTACTCAAGCCTTACACTGGTCAATGCCTGGGCGTCGCACAACTCAACGCCCTGCTCAAAGACATCACCAACTACTACATCGACAAAGGCCTGGTCACCAGCCGCGCCTACTTGCCGCAGCAAGATATGTCCAAAGGGCATCTGCAAGTTCTGGTGGTGGAAGGCAAGCTTGAAGGCTTGAAGGGCGCCGACAGCAGCAAGCTGTCGGACCGCGAACTGGCCATGGCCTTTCCCGGCAAAAGCGGCGAGATATTGAACCTGCGGGAAATCGAACAGGCTGTCGACCAGCTCAATCGTTTGCCGTCCAATCAAGCCCAAATGGAACTGACGCCCGGCGATGCGGTGGGCGGTAGTTCGGTGCTGGTGAAAAACAACCCGCAGAAGCCTTGGCGTGCCAGCCTGTCGCGTAACAACGATGGCCAGAAAAGCACCGGCGAGCAGCAGTGGGGCACCGGCTTTGAATGGGACAGCCCGCTGGGCCTGGCCGATCAGCTGATTTTGCGCGGCGGCCATGACGCCATCAGCGACCACCAGAAAACCGCCAAGAACGCGATGCTTTACTACAACGTGCCCTGGGGCTGGTGGAACTTTAGCTACAGCTACAACGAGAGCGACTATCGCTCGATTGCCCAAGGCGACGGTTTCAATTTCAAGCAAACCGGCGATAGCCAAAACCACCAACTGCGCGCTGAACGGGTGATCCACCGCGATGCCGTGAGCAAGACGTCGGTCAACGTCGGCCTGTCCCACCTGCGCACCAATAACTACATCGAAAGCAGCCGTATCAGACAGAGCAGTAATCGCCTCAGTGAACTGCAGCTGGGTATTAACCACGGCCGACGTATCGGCAGTGCGTTCGTCAACTTCGATATCGGTATGCAAAACGGCATCGGTGCCTTCGATGCCCAGAGCAACGATCAACAGCGCGACCGGCAAGGCAACCTCACCCCCACCCCGGACTACCGCAAATACACCGCCACCGTCAGCTACCTGCAGCCGTTCAAGCTGTGGGGTGAGTCGTTCAGTTTCACCAGCCTGGCCACCGGGCAGCGCAGTGAAGATGTGCTGTTCAGCCCTCAGCGTTTGAGCCTCGGGGGCTCCTCGTCGGTGCGCGGGTTCAAGGACCAGCAACTCTATGGCGACAGCGGCGGCTACTGGCGCAATGACCTGCGCTGGAGTCGCCCGGTGACCCTCGGTTGGCTGCGCCCGGTGTTCGGTGAATACGGCGCCAGCGTCGGCTATGACCAAGGCGTGATCCGTAACGGACGCTACAACCGCGAAGAGCACGGCCGAGTCTCGAGCAACTCGCTTGAGTTGTTCGCCCGCGGCCAACACGTCAGCACCAGCGTGACCTTTGCCCACTCGCTGGAACGACCGGCCGCGTTGCTTGAGCGCGAAACGCCGATCTATTTCCGCATGGATTTTTTCCTGTAATTCAACGCCTAGTTGCATCGAGAATTTGAAATGGATGTTCGTCAATTTGCCCTTTTGGTCCGCCAGCCCTCTGCCCGCATCCAACCGCGCGAGCATTTCTGGGGCCTGCCCAAACGTGGCCTGGCGCTGATCCTGGCCAACGCGCTGTTCTGGCAACCGCTGCTGGCCCAGGCCGAAGGCATCGTGGTCAGCGCGCCCGGCACCACCGTGGGCGCGGCGGGCAATGGCGTGCCGGTGGTGAACATCGCCACCCCCAATGGCAGTGGCTTGTCCCATAACCAGTTCAAGGACTACAACGTTGGCGCCAACGGGGTGATCCTCAACAACGCCACCGAACGCAGTCAATCGACGCAACTGGGCGGCATTATCCTCGGCAACCCGAACCTGCAAGGCCGCGCGGCCAACATCATCCTCAACGAAGTCAACGGTGGCAGCCCCAGCCAATTGCGCGGCTACACCGAAGTGGCTGGGCAGTCGGCCAAAGTCATCGTCGCCAACCCCTACGGCATCAGTTGCAACGGCTGCGGCTTCATCAACACCCCCAATGTCACCCTGACCACCGGTAAACCCATCCTCGATAACGGCCGCCTGGACCGCTACCAGGTCGATGGCGGTGCGGTAACCGTCGACGGCCTGGGCCTGGATGCAGGCAACGTTGACCACTTCGAAATCATCACCCGCTCGGCCAAGATCAACGCGCAGATCAATGCGCGCAAGTTGAGTGTGGTTGCTGGGCGCAATGATGTTAATGCGCAGACCTTGAGTGCAACCGCACGGGCCAATGACGGCAGTGCCAAGCCGGAGCTGGCGATTGACTCGACGGCGTTGGGTGGGATGTATGCGGGGGCGATCAAACTGGTCGGGACCGAGGCCGGGGTTGGGGTGAAGCTCGACGGGGCGCTGATGGCCAGTGGGGGGGATATTCAGCTCGATGCCAGTGGGCATTTGAGGATGGCAGAGGCCAGAGCCAATAGCGGCGCAATCAACATCAAGGCCGCCAGTGTGCAGACGCAAGGGCATGTACATGCTGGCACGACGCTGGATGTGCAAAGCGTCGGAGACTTGAACAATCAAGACAAACTCAGTGCCCGCGACCGCATCACACTGTCCAGCGGCGGCCAACTGACCAACAGCGGGATTATCGAGTCCGGGATCAATCCAGACCTCATTCGCAACGCCATCGGCGATCTGAGTCTCAGCGCGCAAACCGTCAACAACAGCAACGGCGGCAGCGTGGTCGCCAGCCGTAACCTGACCGTCACCGCCACACAAACCCTGAACAATCAGGGCGGAACCTTGAGCGCCAAACAGGCCGCCAATGTCAGCGCTGGCACCCTGGACAACCAGAACAATGGCCGAGTGTTGAGCACAGGCAGTCTTGAGCTGAACGCCAGCCAATTGCTCAACGCCCAAGGTGGGCTGGTCAACAGTAACGGGCCGCTGACCGCCACTGTCGGCCAGTTGAGCAACCGCAGTGGCGAGGTGTCCAGCCTGGGCGCCGCTACGCTGAATATCGCCACGCTGGACAACGTCGCAGGCTTAGTGACCGCCAATCAGGGGCTGCGCATCACTGCCAGCGGCGACATCAATAACCAGGGCGGCAAACTCACCAGCCTCGATACATTGAACCTCACCGCCAAGGCCGTGGATAACAGTGCCGCAGGGCGCATTACCAGTACTCAGGCCCTGACCGCCAACGTCGCCAGCTTGAACAACAACGCCGGACACTTGACCAGTACCACATCGCTGACGCTGGACGTAAACAAGGGCCAGTTGAACAACCAGAAAGGTTTGGTTCGTGGCCCGACCTTAGTCTTGAACAACTTGGCCGACGTCGATAACCAGGGCGGTGAAATTTCCAGCACTCAGGGCTTCACCGTCGCCGCGAAGAATGTGAACAACAGCGACGGCAAACTGCTCAGTGAGCAGGGTTTGACCCTGCGGCTGGATGGGGCGTTGACTAACACAACAGGCGAAGTGGCCAGCGCCCATGCCACTGAACTGCATGCAGCCAGCCTGGATAACACAGGTGGCAAGGTCACGGGCGATACCGGGTTGACGGTCGATGTAAGCGGTGCGCTGAACAACCGCCAAGGCGTGCTCCGTAGCGGTCAAGCGGCATCGATCAGCGCCGCCAGCCTGGATAACAGCCACACCGGCAAAGTGATCAGTGACGCCAGCCTTACCACGCGTATCGCGGGCCTGCTGGACAACCAGAGCACCGGCTTGCTTAGCGCCAAAGCCAAGATGGATGTGCAGGCGGGCAGCCTCGATAACCGTGGCGGCAGTTTGAGCGGTAAAGACTTGCTGACCCTGACCACCGCCAGCCTCGACAACCGAGGCGGCAATGTCCGCGCTGACAAGGACATGCAACTCAACGTCGCCAGCTTGAACAACCAGGGCAAAGGCCTGCTGGTCGGGCAGGCGGCGGTCCGTTACCAGGGCACGACCCTGAATAATCAGGGCGGCTTGCTCAGCGCCGTCGGGCCGGTGCGCCTGGACGCGACGACCGTAGAAAACGCCAGCGGGCGTATCTCCAGCAAAGGCGATCTGATCGCCAATGTCACCCATTTCAATCAGCAAAAGGGCGAGTTGGTTGCGTCAGGCACCATGATGCTGACTGGCAGCACGCTGGATAACAGTAACGGTGGCACGATAGGTGCGACAAAAGCGCTGACGCTGACCGTCGATGACATCAATAACCAGGCCGGGGCAATCTCCAGCGCCATAGACGTCAACCTGGCGGGCACGTACCTGAATAACAGCCGTAAGGGCAAGCTGCTGGCTGGCACTGACTTGGGCCTCAAGGTGGCGCAAGTCATCAACCAGAGCGAAGGCCTGTTGTTCGGTAACGGCAAGGTGACCCTGCAAGGTAAGAGTCTGGACAACAGTGGCGGCACAGTATCCGGTGTACACGGTCTGACCCTGACCCATAGCGGTGACGTGGATAACACCAGTGGTTTGCTCACCAGCGAAAGCGGCATCACCGCCACCACCGGCGGACTAAATAATACGTCAGGCAAAGTATCGAGTACCGGAGCTGTTGCACTGAGCGCCACGGGTGCGCTGACTAATCACAATGGGGCAGTGACCACCGATAAAGGGTTGACCCTCAACAGTGCCAGTCTGGAGAACCGCAGCGGCACACTCAGCGCCAAGGGCGCGGTCAAAGTGACCACCGGCGCTTTCAACAATACCCAGGCCGGTAGCCTGATCAGCAAGGACACGCTGACCCTGACCGCTGGCCAGGTCAGCAACGGTACGAATAGCCGCATCGTCAGCGACAACGCACTGACCGCCAACGTCACCGGTTTTGACCAGCAGGGCGGGAAGCTTACCAGTGTGACGTCACTGAGCCTGGACCTGAACAACGGCCAACTGAATAACCAGCAAGGCATGATCAATGCTCCTTTGTTGGTGCTGAAAAACCTCAATGGGGTTAACAACCAGAACGGCGAGATTTCCAGCACCCAGGCGTTCACCCTGGCCAGCAAAAGCCTGGATAACAGCAACGGCAAGCTCATCAGCAACCAGGCATTGACCCTGCGCATCGACCAGGCCATTAGCAACATCAAAGGCAAAATTTCCGCTGCGGCGTTGCAGATTAATGGCGCCAGCCTGGATAACAGTGAAGGCATGTTGAGTAGCCGGGGCCAGTTGACGATCACCGTCGATGGAGTACTCAAGAACCAAGAGGGCACGATAGTAAGCGACGCGGGCATGAAGCTGACGGCGGCCAGCCTGGAGAACAATGACGGGGAGATTTCCAGCAAAGGCGACCTCACCGCAGACATCACCAATATCACCAACCAGAACGGTAAGTTGATCGCACAAGGCGCGTTATCCCTTGACGGCCAGACGCTGGATAACCAACGAAAAGGCTACGTGAGCGCCACCCAAAAGACCGACGTCAAAATGACCAAGGTGGACAACCGGGGCGGCGAGATCTCCAGCAAGGCCGCTGTTCAGATAACCGGTCAAGGTTTGGATAACAGTGACGGCGGCATGGTGCTCGCCGCGACCGACTTGACGCTGAACGTCGATGACGTACTCAACCGTAACAAGGGCCAACTCAGCGGCCAGAGTGGTGTGACCCTGGAAGGCATCACGCTGGACAACAGCGGCGGCAGCCTTATCAGCCAAACAGACCTTGGCCTTGAACTCAGCGGCGAGCTGAATAACAACCAAGGTCGGCTGAGCAGTGAAGGTCTTTTGACCGTCGAGGCTGGGAGTCTGAACAACCGCAAAGGCAAGCTGTCCAGTGCTGGGGCATTGGACGTCACCGCCCACGGCGCCGTCGATAACCAGGGCGGTGAGATGGTCACCGACGCAGGCCTGACCCTGAACAGCACCAGCCTGGACAACAGCCAGAAAGGTACGTTGAGCAGCAAAAGTGCGTTGGTCATCACTACCGGCACATTCGACAACAGCCACTCCGGTAACGTCAGCACCCGCGACACGCTGAATATCACCGCAGGGCAATTGACCAACCACGACGGTGGCCGCCTGACCAGCGAAAAAGCGCTGACTGCCAATGTCACCGGCCTGGATCAACAAGGCGGGAAGCTGTTCAGCAACACGTCTGTCGCACTGGACCTGAAAAACGGTCAGTTGAATAACCAGGGCGGCCTGATCAACGGCCCGCTGTTGATGTTGAAAAACCTCAAGGGCGTGAACAACCAGGGCGGTGAAATCTCCAGTGCCCAAGCCTTCACATTGACCGCTGACAGCCTGGATAACAGCCGCGGTAAATTGCTCAGCTACCAGGCCCTGACCCTGCGCATCACCCAGGCCCTGAATAACCTCAAAGGCCTGATTGCCGCCCAGTCCGTCGACGGCCGCGCTGCCACCCTGGACAACAGCGGCGGCACGCTGACCAGCCGTGGCGACACGTTGCTTAATGTCGACGGCCAGCTCACCAACCAGGATAAGGGGTTGATCAACGCGGCTAATGCTCTAACCCTTAACAGCGCAGGTGTGAACAACCAGAGCGGTTCTGTGTTGGGCAAGTCGATTGCCATCGACCTGGGCGGCGGTGACCTGAACAACACCAAGGGCCTGATCACCACCGAAGGTCAACTGACCATCAAACGCCTGCGCGACCTGAGCAACCAGAGTGGTGAGATTTCCACCGCGCAAAACCTCACCCTCAATGGCCGCACGCTGGATAACAGCGCAGGCAAACTGATCAGCAACACTGTGCTCACTCTGGACGGCACCCAGCTGACTAACCAAGGTGGCCTGATCTCGGGTTGGCAAGGTGTCAGTGTCAATGGCGTGGACTTGGACAACCGCAACCAAGGCACCGTCTCCAGCCGTTTTGGCAACGTCGATGCCACGCTGAGCAAAAGCCTGTTCAACAGCGGTGCCGGTGCACTGGTCAGCCAAAAAGCCCTGACCGTCAAAGCCGCCAACCTCGACAACAGCGACAAAGGCATCCTTTCCAGTGCGGGCGGGCAAACCCTGACCGTCACCGGGGTGCTCAAAAACGCCGGCAGTGGATTGATCGACAGCGGCGCGGCCCTCGATCTGAACGTGCATACGCTCAACAACGCAGGCGGCACGGTCAATGCGCAACAGGCCCTCGGCCTTATCGGCACCACCCTCGACAACAGCGCTGGCAACCTGATCGGCAACGGCAGCGTAACCCTCGACCTGCTCGGCGCCCTGACCAACACTGACGGCAAACTTGCCAGCGCCGGTGCGCTGCTGCTCAAACGCGCCACTGAGGTCAACAACCAGGGTGGCCAACTGGTCAGCCAAAGCTTGCTGACCCTGTTCGCGGGCAGCCTGGACAACCGTAAGCGCGGCACCGTCGCGTCCAACGGCACGCTGCTGGCCACCACCACCGGCACCATCCAAAACGACGGTGACGGGTTGATCTACAGCCAGAACGCCGACCTGAAACTCAAGGCCGCCAGCCTCGACAATGCCAAGGGTTCGATCCAAAGCCAGACCGCCCTGAACCTCGACATCAGCGGAGCCCTCGACAACCAAAGCGGCAAAGTCATCGCGCAAAACGGCGCTGTTGACATCAAGGCCACATCCATCGACAACCGTGGCGGCACCCTGGCCAGCCTCAAGGGCACTCTGCAAGCCAAAGCGCTGGGTGGCTTGCTGCGCAACGACTTTGACCTGAACAACAACCGTCAGGCCGGCATCATCCAGGCCCAAAGCCTGATCCTCACCAGTGCCAGCCTCAACAACAATGGCGGCCGCATCGCCGCGCAAACGGGCGACACCGACATCACCACCGGCGCCTTCGACAACCGCGATGGCGGGCTGTACGCCAAAGGGACGGTCAAGGTCATCGGCAGCAGTTTTGATAACAGCGGTGATGTACGCGGCCAGGTGGCAGGCGGGCAGGTTGACCTCAATCTCAGTGGCGGGGCACTGAACAACCAGAAAGGCATTATTGAAAGTGACACCACGCTGAAGGTCGAGGCGGATAGCGTGGATAACCAGGGCGGGCAACTGCGGGCTTTGGGCAAGAGCGGCAAGACTGACTTTCAGATTGGGGGTGTGTTTGATAACCGCAACGGTGTGCTGGAAACCGCCAACAGCGATTTGACGTTGAAGGCCAGTGGCTTCCAGAACGTGGGCGGCAGTCTGTTGCATGTGGGCACCGGCACGTTTGATATCAGCACGGCCAACCTGACGAATGTGGGCGGGAACGTTGTCACCCGAGGTGGCTTGACCCTGACGGCTGACGACTGGACCAACAGCAGTGTGATCCAGGCAGGGCGGTTGACGGTGAACGTCAACACTCTCAACCAAACGGCAGAAGGGCAGTTGCTGGCTTCCGATAGTTTGGTGGGTAAAGGTATTAACTGGTCCAACGATGGCTTGATTGCCAGTGATGGCAGCCTCAACGTGACGCTGGACGGGACCTATAGCGGTAGTGGCCGTATGAGTAGTTTGGGCGATCTGAGCCTGAGCGCCGCGCAATTAAAACTAAGTAAAACGACGAGTATTGGCGGTGGTGGCAACGCGACGGTCAACATCTCCGGAAGTGTGGATAACCAGGGGCGTTTAACCGCAACCAAGGATCTGAATCTGACGGCAGGCACCATCAATAACTACGGCACGCTGGGCAGCGGTCAAAAACTTACCGCCACTACTGGCGCGCTACTTAACGACCATGCGCTGATTTTCAGTGGTTCGGACATGAGCCTGCGCGTTGATTCGCTGAGCAATAGCTACGCGGATATTTACAGCCTGGGCGACCTGAGCATCGACCGAGATGGTAAGGGAGGCCTTGCCCGCAGCATCATCAACAGCTCTTCGACCCTACAGAGCGATGGCAACCTGAGCCTGGCCGCTTCGACCATCCAAAACGTGCGCTCAGTGTTGACGACTGATGACGGCGGCATCTACACCGCGTCGATTACCGAGTTCCCCTGCCGTAGGGGCGCCAACTACGCAGGGGATTGCAGCGGGAAGCGAAACTACTTATGGCAAATCATCCAGCGAGACAAGTTCGAGGTCACTGAGGCCAGCGCTGCTTCGAGCATTACTGCAGGTAAAAACCTGACCATTACCGGCGGTGACCTGCTGAACGCAAGCAGCAGTATTGGGACTGCGGGCAACCTGAACATAGCGGTCAACAACCTGACCAATAACGGTATTGAAACTGGCGAGACTGAAACGTGGCGCCTGTTCGTCTCCGAACGTACTGAGAGCCCCGGCGGTTGGTTTTCGGCGGCTGCGGCGTTCAACAACCGATACTCCAGCACCGGTGCGGCCTATAACCCCAAGGATCTGAGTGGCCTTGAGGCTGCTATGGGGGCCTTCATCGATATGACCGAGCAAGAGCGCAGAGTGTTGCGCACGGTCACGAAGATCGACTCTGGTGACCAAAGTTACGCAGCTGTCATTCAGGCTGCCGGTACCGTTGACGTCAAGGCCCAGGCCGATATTGACAACAGTGTTGTGCGACCAGGTTTCAATTACGTCGGCGCGGGCGCCAAGACTACCACTGACGCGTCAGGTGCCAGTGCCGCCAACGGTTTTTCAACCCGTATAACGGTGAACAGCCAGTTACCGCCGGATCTTGCACAACAGCAGGTCAACCCGCTGAGCCTGCCAGGTTTTAGTTTACCTACAGGACAAAACGGTCTATTTCGCCTGAGCGGCCAAGGTGCTGCAACACCGACCCAACAAGGGCCACAAAGTTGGACCATGGGCGGCGCATCCATCGACACTGCCCAGCGCGAACAGGCTGTACCTACTCGCGGTGGCAGGGGCGTTCTAGTGGGGGATGCGGCTCAAACCGTAATCACCACGCAAGCGCCGGTGCGCACTGCTGATCTGGCGAACTCAGTCGCAGGCATCATCGAGCCGCTGAGCGTGGCCCCAATCGTAGATCCCATCACGGGTACGGTCGTACCTGAGCGCTCGAAGGTTGACGGTGTCGCCTCGACTACTCCGGTCGAGAGCTTGGCCACAGCGGCTGACACGTTGACGGTCAACCGTGTGCAGGGATTGCCTGACGGCAGCTACGTTTCCAACCCGCAAAAATACTTGATCGAAACCAACCCGGTTTTGACCGACCTTAAGCAGTTCATGAGTTCGGACTATTTGCTGTCGAAACTGGGTTACAACCCGGATACCAGTTGGAAACGTTTGGGTGATGGTCTCTACGAAGATCGGTTGATTCAGCAAGCCATCATTGCTCGTACCGGTCAGCGCTTCCTCGATGGGCAGACCAGCGACGCGGGGCAGTACAAATACCTGATGGACAACGCGATCGCCAGCAAGCAGCGATTGAACCTGGCGGTGGGCGTAAGCCTCACCGCCGAGCAAGTCGCGGCGCTGACCCACAATATCGTGTGGATGGAAAGCGCCACGGTAAATGGCGAAAACGTCCTGGCACCTGTTTTGTACCTGGCCCAGGCCAATAACCGCCTGGGGCCCAACGGCGCATTGATCGCCGGTAGCAACATCAACCTGATTGCCGGAAAAAATCTCAACAGCATCGGTACCCTGCGCGCCACCAACAACCTGTCGGCCATCGCCGGCACCAACCTGGTCAATAGTGGCCTGATTGAAGCCGGTAACCGCCTGGATCTGTTGGCGGGCAATAATGTGGTCAACAAGGCTGGCGGCATTATCGCTGGGCGCGACGTGAACCTCACTGCCGTCAACGGCGATGTGATCAACGAACGCACGGTCACCAGCCACCAGAGCCGCGGCGTATATCGCACCGAACGCAGCGACTACATAGACAGTGCCGCGCGCATTGAGGCTGCCAATAACCTGAGTTTGCAGGCTGGCCGTGACGTCAACGGCGTCGGTGGGGTATTGACCAGTGGTGCGGACACGACCATCAAGGCCGGCCGCGACGTCAACCTGATCGCCGCTGAGCAACGCAATGCTAATGCGGTGACCGACGTATCTCGCGGCAGCAGCGTTACTCAATACGGCAACGTGATTGAAGCTGGTCGCGACTTCCGCGTGCAGTCCGGACGCAACATCAGCGCCATCGCCAGCCAGATTGACGCCAAACGTGATGTTGCTATGGCGGCTACCGGCGACTTGACGCTGGCCTCGGGCGCCGACGAGCAGCACTCTTCGTTTAACAGCAAAAAGATCAAAAGCCAGGAAGACCACGTAAGCCAGGTGTCCACTACGGTCAAGGCCGGTGGCGATGTGGCGCTGAGCGCGGGCGAGGATATGGCGTTGATCGCCAGCCGTGTAACGGCCGGGGATGAGGCGTACTTGTACGCCGGTGAAAATATTGAGCTCAAGTCCGCTGAGAATGAGGACTACAGCTTCTACAGCAAGACCAAAAAATCCTCCTCGGGCAAGAAATTCCGTCTCGATGAAACCGATAGCACCACCAACGTGGGCAGCCTGGTCGAATCGGGTGGCAATAGCACCGTGGTCGCTGGCAAAGATCTGCTGTTGGCCGGCAGCGCGGTGGCCGCTGACAAAGGTGCAGCGAAGTTGGTGGCGGGTGAAGACGTACAGATTCTTGCCGTAACCGACTCCGACAGTGCGCGCCATGAGCGCAAGCAAAGCAAGAGCAGTTGGGGCGGGTTCAAGTCGAGCAAAGTCCAGGACAAGGTCGACGAGACACGCACCACGGCGGTGGGCAGCATGGTCTCTGGTGAGACGGTCAGCGTTGCGGGCGCGCAAGACGTGACTGTGACGGGTTCGGCGCTGGTCAGTACCGGTGACCTGACTGTTCAGGCCGGGCGTGACCTGACCATCGATGCGGCGCAGAACACCTTCTCGCGCACCGACATGCACAAGGAAAAGAACCGCGACCTGACCGGTGTGTTGACCGGCAACAAGCTGGGCCTGGATGACATCACTGGCAATCAGCATCTGTTCATCAACAGCCAGAAGCACAATGGTACAGCGGCAGAAACTACCCTCACTGGCAGCACGGTTGGTTCCAGTGCGGGGAATGTGACGCTGGAGGCGGGGCGTGAAGTTAAGGTAGTGGCCAGTGATGTGGTCAGTACCAAGGACATGGATATCACCGGCTCCAATGTGACCATTGCTGCCGGGACTGAAACGGCTAACCAGACCAGTAAGGACAGTTCCAAAAGCTTGGCCGTGGGGCGTGTGATCGGCGGAACGGTCGTCGATACCGCCAGGAGCATCCGTAATGATGTACGGGCAGCGCAGCAGGCTGACGACAGCCGCTTGAAGGCCGTTAAAGGCGCTCAAGCATTGCTTTCGGCCTACGGCGCAATGAGCGGTGATAGCAGCTCGGCCAACGAGTCAGACGGCAAACCTGCAAACAGCAAAGGCTCAGTGATCAAGATCGGCACCGAGTTGGCGTCTACACGCAAGAAAAGCACCAGCGAGTACGACGCGGAAACGGTCAAGCAATCGAGCCTTAACAGTGGTGGCAGCCTGGCGATCGTGGCCACTGGCAACGCTCCGGCTACCCAAGGTGATATCCATGTGATTGGCAGCAGCATCAAAGCCAAGGACACCCTGCTGCTGGCGAAAAACGACATCACGCTGGAAAGCGCACAAGACAGTAAGAACTGGGATAACCAGAACAGCAATAACAAAACCAGTATCGGTGCCAGTTTCAACATTGGTGACCAGAACGGCTTCACCCTCGACCTTGGCGCCAAAATGGCCAAAGGCATGGGCACGGGCCATGAGGTTACTCAGGTCAACAGCACTGTCGATACGGGCCTGCTGGTGCTAAAAAGTGGGCAGGACACCACATTGGCCGGCGCGCAAGTGCGTGCCGAGGCTATCAAGGCTGATATTGGCGGCAACCTGAATATCGCTTCGCGCCAGGACGAGGCGAGCCAGAAGAACAAACAAACCAGTGCCGGTGTCGGCGCCAGCATCTGCGTGCCACCGTTCTGCTGGGGGTCGATGGTGACAGCGTCCGGCAATATTGCCGGCAGCAAGATGAATAGCGATTACAAAGCTGTTACTGACCAGACCGGATTGTTTGCAGGCAGCGGTGGCTATGACATCAATACAGGTAAAAACACCACGCTTGAAGGTGCGGTGATTGCCAGCGAGGCCAGTGCGGATAAGAACCATCTCAGCACTGAGCGCTTGTTGGTCAGCGATATCAAGAACAAGAGCGATATCAAGAGCCAGGCGGCCAGCCTGAGCCTTTCCTACACCAGCACTAAGTGGGATAAGCCGGGCGGTCCGAAAACACCGGACGATCAACGGCAGTTGGCGCATACGGACACCGGCGGTGCGATACCGCTGATGCTCAAGGAGTCTGATAGCAGCAAGACCCGCAGTGCAGTCAGCCCTGGCACTATCGTTGTCCGCGATGCTGCGGGAGCGAACGACCTGGTTGGTTTGAATCGTGACACCGTCAATGCCAACGACCATCTGGATCGTCCTGACGAGAAGGCCATGCAAGAGCGGATCGACCTGATCCAAAGCTCGGCGCAGCTCTCTAGCAGCGTGATCGGCATGGTGAGTAAGGCCAAGGCGGATGAGGCAAATAAACTGCGCAAGCAAGCGGATGCGCAGGCCAATGCGGGTTCGCCTGAAGCTGCGGGAACTACGCGTGCAGCCGACGCGGCGTATGCAGACGCCCAGCGCTGGCAGGTCGGTGGCGATAAGAAAATGATGGCCGATATTGCATCGGGCCTGGTTGCTGCTGGCTTGGGTGGTGCAGGGGGGAGTACGGCGGTAGGGATTGTTGCTAATACGTCGTCTAGTGACATTTTCAACAAGATCGGTAGCTTTGCCGACGAACAGAAAAACCGGAAAGACATCGATAGCGTGACCAAGGCTGCTTGGGAAGAAGGCGGCGCGGCACGCGTTTTATTGCACGCTCTGGCGGGCGCAGCGATTGGGCTTTCCAGCGGTAGTGTGCAGAGCGGAGCATTGGGTGCGGGAGCCTCGGCGGCTCTACTACCATCCGTCATGCAAGCTCTGGCTGACAGCAAGATGAGTGAGGCTGATCAAAAGGCTGTAGCCTCATTGATAGCCGCGGGTGTAGGTACTGCGGTCGGATCCAGTAATGGTGTGAGCGGTTCAGTTGTGGCCGCTGGGACTGCAGTGGGTGTGGAGAAGTACAACCGCCAGTTGCATCCGGACGAAATCAAGTTCGCCTCCGACAATGATCGAGTCAATCGCTACGCGAAAGAGAAAGGTATTACTGACGAACAAGCGCGTATGGAGCTTCTGCGAACTGCTGCGGCGATGGTAGACCGGGGATGGAATACTGTGCTGAGTGTCGGGGATGGCAATAGGACGGAAGCTGCCAGCTTCCTTCGCGCGGAGCTTTTGCAATCGAAAAGTACGAATCTGTTTCAGGTGAGTCTTGCGGACTACAATAATGAGCGACTGGGCTTGTCACAGCTGATGAAAGATAGGAAATCGGTTGAAAACCTAGTCAAATATATTGAGTTGGTTGACCCTTATAAGTACCTGCACGATCCTAAGAATCAGGCTGAAATACTTAACGCGAAGGGTCAGGGTAGCGCCGAAGGTTTTGCTAATGCTGTAGAGGACTTAGCAAGCTTGGGATCCAAGACAGCACTGTGGGCGATGAGTACGGTGAATTGTCCTAGTTGTGGCGGACGGCAGTTTGTCGCCGCCGTTGAAGCTGTCCAGAGTTTGCCTGAGGAGTTAAGGCTCAAGGGGTATCTGGACACGCTTCATATTATGCAGGGATATGGTGCTGATGTACTGAGGCAGAATGAGGCTATTGCGACCTCTGCGGGAGTGGGTATTGGTCTGGGTGGTGCTGGTGTCGGTGGTGCGGGGGGGGCAACGACACGCCTGACAGGGGAGCTTGCAGAGGCCGTGGGGAGACGTTTCACCGGAATACTCAACGAAGCGTCCGAACAAGCACTGATCAAGAGTGGCGGTATCTTTGGTCCAGATGGCAAGCCGATGATGGACCTGGGGATATTAACCAGAGAGCAGAAAGGTGTCATGGGTGACTTGTTTGGCGAACGTTCTGTCCAGCAAATGGTTCCCGAAGGACAGAAATTGGCGCGGGTACCGGGTGTTGGAGAGACGGGGGTCGATGATCTTTATAAGGTCAATCGCCCGGATGTCGACTTTGTTATTATCGAGTACAAGTTTGTTGGTGATAACAAGAAGTCTGGCTCCTCGGGGCTAGGTAATACGCAAGATGGCAAACAAGGTTCTATAGATTGGACGCTTGGTGGAGATCGATTGGTACGTGCAGTAGGGCGGGATCAGAGCCGGGACGTTCGGGTTGCGGCTGAAACGAACCGTACTGAAACATGGGTCGTTAGAACTCGACCAGATGGATCTACAGAAATTGAGGTACTTGACGCCCGTGGTAAAGTCAAAGATATGGATACCTCTAAAATATTACCTTCCAAAAATTTGAATGGGGTTCTTCCATGATTCGTGCACCTTTGGGGGATAAACAGTATTGGGCTGATCGTGAAGCAAAGGATCTGCAATGGATTGAGCGTGCCAGTAAAATTTTGGCGGAGCCTTCAGCTAATCCGATATACAGGCCTCAATTCGCGTTCGATTTTGCTAAAGATAACTTGATTTCAGGCATAAGGGTCTATTCGCAGGGAGGGGATATCTTGGAGATATCTACCCATTTCCCTCGACTTTTGGACGCATGGGAGCTTTCCGATCTCGCCTCCACCGAGGTCTGTGCAGAAAATAATCTCCAGATTTGCCGAGACTGGACCTTCGAGCTTACGGACTTAAACCATTACCTCTGGTGTTTCTGGTTGGTAGGCCTGGCGCTTGCTCTCGAAATTCCCGATGACCAGTGGTTTCGATTGGTTGCGTTAATAGGTGAAGGGGGGCAGGACGTTCTGCTGGATCGGATCATTGCGTACCGTCAACCAGAACGGACAATTGGGGAGGAACTGTTACACGCGAAGCCATATGCGAGATTGCTTAAGGCAATTGATGCACCACCGGCGCAACAAGCAGATCTGCTGCTGGCGTTCGTGGAGCATTGGTATCCGGAATTGAACAGGCGCGGTAAACAGCAACCGTGGTGGTACATTTACGGTGATCCGGTAAAACACCCACTTGAGATGGGAAGCTACTTCGGTCGCTGGTGTTTTGAGGCGGCCGCCGCAGTGAAAGTATTTGGGCTTGATGACAGCAATTGCATTGGGCACGAACACTATCCGGGTGATTTACTCCATCCCAGTGAGGAAGTGATACCAGCACCTAATCCAAGTGCCAAGTCTGGATGGTGGGCGCGGTTGTTGGGTAGGTCAGATTAGGCGTTGCCTGTATGGATAGGCAAAAGTAGGGGTTTGTTTTTTTACTGTGTTAGTGGATCGTTCTTTAATAATGTAGCTTTATTTTTGTGTGCTTGCATAGCTCTATGCTTAGCCAAGCTGGGCGGCTATAAAGCGCCCATTTTATTTATGAAAACTCAAGTGTTTCACATGTAAATGATGGATGGGGTAGGTCACGATTTCGTATAGAAGCGTGGTGATCTACCCTCATCTACTTTCCTCTAGTAATAATCAGATGGCTGCTGGGGGCGTTTTTCTCAGAGCATCGTTTACTAGAAGTTGCGCGTTTTCAATTAGCTGGGCCAAGCCGAAGGTTTGAAGCCGCTGTGATCCGCTTGAAGCAAATGCTTGTTCATTAGCTATTGCTGACGCCGAAGCTAAAAGCTCACTTGCATTCACTAATGCTTCTTCGGGGCTCAAGCCTGGTCTCACGTTGAAAACACTGGTAGGACAGTCGTCGTCATTTACTTGTGTTTTCATGAACGACACTCCAATGCACCACACATTGAGTGAGCGTTAACGGTAGAGTGCGAACACCTCATCACGACTTTTACTTCTCTAACTCGACAGTTTCGATTTGTAGAAAATATCCACTCTCGCTGCGGATTTAAATATCGCCAAGGGCATCGTTGCTCAATTAGCTGCACAGAAAATTCCGCTGACATGGAACAACGGCAGCCAAATTGTTGCGAATGGTGAGAAGGTCTTTGCGTTTGGTGCTACTGAAAAACAGTTCAATGATTCAACGCTGTTCAACGCGGCGGGGTTGTATGGTCCTGGAGCCGTGTATGACCAGTGGCGTCAGTACGGACAGGAGCAGACGAGCCAGCATTCAGGTGAGCTTGCAAAGCTTTCGAGCTATGACTCAGACGTAGAAGCTGCTGCTCAGCGTCTGTCGGTTCTGGCTGGTAAAGGGATTGTGACTGTCTCGCCAGAGCTGGATGCGGCGATGTTGTTGATGCCGGGGGTGAGGGCAACGAAGACTGTCCTTGAGACAATCTTAGAGAAGATGGGGGCTAAGAAAGCGGCGGGGGGGTTAGAGCTTGGTGCAAAAGACATTGTGAATGCCACTGAAGGTATTCTTGGTCGTGTACAGTCTCGTATAAACGTTGCTAACGGTCGTACAGAAACCACCCCTCTGCGGGACAATGGCAATCCAGTCTCTGCGGGGTTCGACCATGTTCTTGATGGCCATTTCGATAGAGAAATTTCCAACTCGCGTTCAGTTTTTACGATTGCTCCAGATGAGTTGAAAGGAATTTTGCAGAGCAGTGATGTCGTTAAGTCTCCAGTTATGGCACTGCCAGATGGTCAGTTTGTTAGAACAGTTGATGTGGGGCGAGTGATTGGCGCTACTACACTGAAGGATGGAGGCATCCCCACCTCTGTGATAAAAGTGTTCACCGACAAAGCCGGCAACCTGATCACAACCTTTCCAGTTAAGGCGGGCAATTGATGCGATCTCTCTCTCCAAAAGTCTGGCATGAGTTGCAATCGACGGTGACGCTCTTGAGTGATAAGTCATCGCTGAGGGATATGCTCGAGGTAATTCTTATGTGGATAAGGCGCAATTATAAATATTTCGCTGTCGAACCGTTCTCGGCCTATAGTTTCGATCAGCTTTCGAACGTGAATGAGAAATTGATGCCCGTTGAGTTTTCGTCTTTTAGACTTGGCGACATAGCTCATTTTAGAAAAGTCATTTTAGGCTATAAGGCCAACGACGTAGAGGCTATTGCGCGGTTTTTACGCGATACGATAGAGGAGTTGGTAACTATCGAGATTGATGAGCAATGCCCTAGGTGTGAATCTCCTGGAATGCGCATTTTTATAGGAAAGCAGAACGGATTGTTGGCTTTTCAGTGTAATGTCTGTGGCCACTCCCATTACTCAGATGGATCTAAGGTCGAGATTGGGGGGTTAGATTTTGTGAGCGAGGTAAGGTTGCGAGAGTTTGGCTTGATTTAATGGTGCAAAAGCAACAACTAAGGTAATTGCTGAGTTTGGGCCTTTGAATCAGGGCCCGTTACCGAAAGGAATCGCGGACACATTTCGTAGCGGTACGTACTCAGAGATCGTTACTCAACAACCGACCATGTTGTATCGTGTTTATGGTGGGACTGCGCAGGAGCTAGGTGGCTATTGGACAGCGACAAAGCCAGCAGGCCCTGGCCAGTCGATTATTGACAGCGCTTTGAAACCCGAATGGGGGAATACTGCTACAAAGGTCGTCAAAATTGAAGTTCCTATAGGACTAAGTATTTTGAAGGTGTCGCTGCTCCTCAAGGTGGACTAGTTGGGGGTGGTAACCAGGTGCTGTTTCCGAAAGATTTCAAAATTGACACTTCTTGGATAAAACAATGAATGAGTGTAATTGGGAAGTTATAGAGGGGTTTTCATCTCCTAGGGAGTATGAACGATTTTCTGCCTGGATCGCCGAACAGGTTAAATCTGGGATTACAGAGCAGACTCCTGTTCAGGACAGCTATGCGGGGCCAGGATTTGAAGAGAAATGGTTCAAGTGTATAGTGTCAAATGAAACGTGGAGATTGGTTTCTCCTCAAGCTCCTTTTCAAGGATATTGGGGGCCAGTTTAGATAAGTCGGGTATTGAGTGGGTGCAAAGGAAGAAATAGTTGGCGCTTTAGACTCGAGCAAAAGGGGACAGATTTGAATGACACTTACTTAACGCCCACAATTAGTGAAATGAGTTCTGTTGCGAAGGCCTTTGTTTCAGAAGGGGCGTTATTGAAAGTAGTAGTCAAAGTCATAGACGGTAGTGTGATTAAATTACTCGAAGAGTTAGGCTTCGTCGCTGTGTCAGGCAAGGAGCAAACAACGCTATCATTAATGGCTCCCGATCAGGAGTTTAAGATAAGGCTATTCGAAAAATTACGAGATGAGGGGGTTTGCTTTTCCGATGGGCCAGATTGGTGTCCCGCTGAAGTGTTTGAATTTTTAAGAGATCAAAAACTGCTGGCTGGAGTTTATAGAAAAATAATATGGCTTGGGCCTGGAAAGCCAAAAATAATAGAAAATTGTTAGCTGTATATATTTTAGAAAAAGAGGCGGATTATCAGTCTTTTTGGGGCGGATATGAACTGAAGGCTTGATGGGTTTTTATCGGACAAAGGGGACGGATTTATTTGATTAGTCTTTTTGTGGCGAGTGTAGGCTAAATTTTTTACGGCTCGTTATAGTATTGAAATGTTTTTTAATAATGTGGATTTATTTTTGTGTGCTTGCATAGCTCTATGCTTAGCCAAGCTGGGCGGCTATAAAACGCCAATTTTATTTAGAAAAATCAAGTGTTTCACATGTAAGTGATGGGTTGGGTAGGTCACGATTTTAATTGGGACATACACTCAAAAGGATGCCGCTATGAACAGCGAAAAAGCTCACCTACTGAAAGTCGAGGCACAGTTACGCAAGGCGTATAGGTCTGCATTCTATTGCGGCGTGCTAGTTGTTTTCATGGTAATAGCCATTGTTATGTTGGTTTTGGCCGCCGAACAACCGGTGGACCAGAAAGCCATTGCCGAAGGCTGGGCACCGCTCATCATGCTGATGGCAGCAGTCCCGGGGATTTGTCATTTTTTCCACGGGGTGGTTAAGAACAAAATCCAGAGACTGGACCAATGAACCACAACTTCGATAACAACCAGCGTTGATTGCTCCGAAGGTCTAGGAATTTCATTACCGAATACCGTAGAAAAAGCACTCGCGCACCCTCCACCGCTGGTAGCTGCCACGATTGAGTCTGAAACTGAGAATTGATGATGAGCAACGGCGCGAAGCAAGGCCGTTATTTTATCAACCACAATTTAATTTTTTAATGGGGGTTGCAATGTGATTAAACTTACTAACATGGTAATGTGTATCGTAGCATTAATATTTTCGACAAATTCTTCAGCGTTAGATGTGAGTATGAAAACAGAGGACATTCAGTCCTTGAATTTGAGTGTAAAAATTCCACGCGAATTTACACTGCTGCCTGAAGATCTAGCTGAAATAAAATACGCAGGAAAAAAAAGGCCTCAGGTGATTTATGCCAATGAAAGTGGCTCTGTATCTTTTGGTATATCAAAACTAAAAAAACCAGAGTTTGTCAAGGTTGATGAGATTAAAGATGAAATGATGAATGCCATGAGAAACCTGACTCCTCAAGCATCACCAGCCATTGTCGATGGTTATAAAGCATGGCGGATAACCTTCATATCTAAGGGGTTAGATGTTGATATATTAAATATGCAAATATATATGGTTACAGACAAAAATCTCATAATTGCAGCATTTAATATGGCTGCGGGGGATATTGAAAGTTATAAAGTTTATGGCGAGAAAACGCTTGCATCAATAAAGTTTAAATAGATGTTCTAGTTTGGTGGGTATGAGCCATTGCCACTATTTATTTTACGTTTCGTAGAACGGTTTGAAGTCCAACGGAACGGAAACGCATAGCCAGATTCGGCCTGTCTTGGCAAAAAAAGGGGCGGATTTATTTTGATTAGTCATACAAGGTACCGGTCACGATCGAGGGCGTATTGTACACCCCGCGCTTTATATCAGGTGGCAGTGCTGAACGTATCGCGGTCGGCGCCAACGTCGACCTGGCTGACGTCAATACGCTGAAGTGGATCAGGGCCGCCGACGCGAAAATGGTGAGCGACGTCGGGTTTTTCCTGGGGGCGGGCGCGGCGATGACAACGGACGCCGAAAGTGCTGGGCTGTCGAACACCTCGATGACGGTCTCTTTCCTGTCTCGCTACTTGAAGAACTTCCGGAAGCGGCCACAGGTACACACTCAGCATGGGCTATGAAAAGTTTGCAGTGACCAAGGGCGTTACGCCGGAAACCGCTTCGCGACTTTCCAATGCCTTGGGTACTGCGCGGGTGTAGGACAAGTTGATTGAAGACCTCAAAGGTGCAGTCAAAGGTGGGTAGCATGATCGCGAACCTATACAAATATCAGCACGGCATTGGCCTGGTCGTACTCCTGGCTGCGCTACTCAATGGCTTTCTACGATTTGACGGTAACTGGAAGCGCTTTTTCCTCATGGTGCTGGTGCAGTTGTGGTTTGGCCAGGCGGTCTACAGCTATGCGCGAGGCGCCAGGGTGGCCATCGCGCCGGGCGGCATGAGTAAGGATGCCGACCCGGAGTGGCGAGCGGCGTTGGCCGGATTCGCCCTGTTTTTATACGGGGTCGTATTTTTTTTGAGTTTTTGATCCTTGCATGGCCCATGTATCTATACGGAAAACCCTTATGAGAAAAGTTGCCTTTATCCTCTCGGCCCTGATCCTCGCGGGCTGTCACTCCAATGCTCGCGACTCGTCATCCAGCCTGCTCAAAGACGGCGTGCAGTTGCAGCAGAACAAGGTCGTGGCCGATGCCGAGCAAGCCAAGGTGATCATGCGGGCCACCGGTTTTACCTACCCTGTGCAGTTCTCCGTGCGCCGTGGCGGTGATGCCGATCAGCGGCCGGAGATCCTCGGCATGGTGGTGGATTCGGGCCGGGGCAAGGTGTTCGGTTGGATCGCCAAGATGAGTGAGGTTGTCAACAGCGCGGCGGTCAAGCGCTTCCCGCAGTTAGAAGTGTTGGCTGATCCGGGGCAGACAATCGAGGTGTTGGGTGAGTCGCGGGTGTATGACTCGAACTACTACCGCTACGCCGAAAAAATTGTCTACGCCTGCGGTCCTATGAGCTCGGAGTTCAAGCCGCAGAAGCAGAAGGTTTACCTGGTGGAGTTCGTGATCGTCGGCGCGGGCTGTGAGCAGCATGTGTATGACATCACCGACCCCGCGCAGCGTATTCCCGTCCTCGCACTTACAAGAATGGACCGCCAAAAAAGGGAATAGATTTGAATGGCACTTACTTAGCATTTACGGCTATCCATTTTGCTAACCCCTGCCATTTATAAAGGCTGCACATCAGAGATGTATGGCATCCCTGCGATACATCCCTTATTCCGCTCCTCCAAAAGTTTCACTCCAACAAATCAAAACACTCAATAAGGACATTCCGTGCTCCAAACCCTCTTCAAAACCGCCGCACTCCTCACGGCATTGTCCCTGACCGGCTGCGTTTCCTACACCGTCACCGGTCCATTGAGTGCTCCTCCCCACCCCGCGAAAGTCAGCAGTCCCCGTACCGCACAAATCGCCGACGTTTCCGTCGCAATCCTAGACGCTGACGAGGCCACACGCACCGCCATCAGCCGTTCACTCACCCATCAGCTCAACCAATACGTCAAGGCCGGTGGCTATTTCAAGGACGTCACCGAATACCCCGTGCGCCTGGGCGAGAACGACGTGGTGCTCAAGTTCAACATGACATCGCTCAAGGGCCATCGCGCGCCGCACCCTGCTTACATCCCGGGGGCTTTATTGACCCTGACGATCTGGATTTGGGTAAACGGGCCCATCTACGTCGACAGTTTCGATATGGCCGGTGATCTGGTGATCGTTGACCGTAACGGTAAAGAACTGGCTGCCGCCAAGCAGCAGATCAAGTTTGAGCACAACGTGGGGCTTTACGGGCGGGAGTATTGGTCGCCGGTGATGGGGGTCAAGAAGTTGAATGAACTGGTGTCAACCCTGCTCGATAACGCCACGGCAAAGTTGGCACAACCACAACTTAAGGAAGAACAAAAATGATCGGTTCAATAAAGCACTGTGTGGTGCTCGCTGCGGTTCTGTTGTCTGGCTGCGTGACGTATTCGCAAAACGAGTTGCCTCCCGTGCAGAAGTGGCCACCCACGGCCAATGCGCCGCAGCAAAAGCCGAAGGTGTTCGTGCGCACCACGGTCATGAATCAAGTCAACGGTGGGCCGGCCAATACGGCTGCGGGAGCTGCGGCAGCGGTTGGGGAAGCGACGGTTACCGAGGGCTTTCGTGAATCTGGGCGTTTTGCGTGGGTGAGTACGGATAAGGCCGAGGCGGATCTCTATGTTGAGGCTACTTTGTACAACAACGAACAGTTCAGCATGGCGTCGGCCATCATTACCGGGGTGACGTTTTTCATCATTCCTTCTACCGCGAAGAACACCTTCACCCTGGAGACTGTATTCAAGGACAAGGACGGCAAGGAGCTTGGCCGCGTGCGCAAGAGTGAATCACTGCGTACCTGGATGCAGTTGCTGTTGATCGTTGCCGTGCCTTTCCGCCAGGACACCCATGAGGTGGTGCAAGCCCTGACCCGCAGCACGTTGGATGAGGCGGTGCAGCGGCGCTTGTTGTAGTCGATTGTTTTATACCTCTAATCGCCAGGGTTCATGGCGATGCCATCTGTCGTACATGGAGTTTTCAAATGAAGCGAAATCCGTTCAAGCAAAAACTGTTGGCCGTAGTGGTCGGTGCAATCAGCGGCCAGGCGTTGGCGGTTGAAGTGGATATTGGTCAAGGCAAGACTAATTGGATAAGCGAGACGTTCAATGAGTCATTAACGCTCACTGGAACACTGACTCAGCCCACGAATCTGACCGCCAACCAAGGCATTAGTAATTGGAGAGGGGTGAGTGTCGCCAATACCAATATCCAGGGATCTTTGATCAGTCGCGCAGATATTGTGTTGGACGCCGAAAATCGTTTCATTCAAGCGTTTTCCGTGGATCCGGAGATAGTTCAAACCGTCAACCCTGGCCCCAGCACCATCACGGGTGACGTGATCCAGGCCGGAAAAATTACGATGAACAACGGTGGTTATGAAGGTTTTGAAGTCGGTGGGGCCACCATCCGTGGGAGCATTATCAATTCCGGCACCATTCAATCCACTCCGCCAGCCCCCGGCTTACTGGGCGGCGGCAATGGCATTTATTTGCATGGCACCAAGGTGGCGGGCGATGTCTCCAACACCGGTGTCATCGCATTGGTGGGAGATGACGCGCTGGGTATTGCTCTGGACCGGCGCGGTTCGCAGCAGACCAGTATTGCCGGCAAGATACTCAACTCCGGCACGGTCTCGGTGACCGGTAAAGAGGCCTGGGCGTTTGAGGTAGAAACTGCCACTACGCCTTTACGAATCGAAAACAGCGGCTTGATGTCAGCCTCTGGGGCTGACGCCAAAGGCATCGCTTTTTTTGATGGCAGCGTCGACTACATCCTCAATACCGGCACGCTCCAAGCCCAAGGCACCAACGCCAAAGCGATCGATCTCCTGGGCGCCACCTTCACCCAAAACAACCCCACCGGCTCCCGCGGCATCATCAACCGCGGCACGATCACCGCTGATGGCACGGCCATCTCTGTCGACGCAGCCGAGCAAACTTCTGTCTTCGAAATCAACCAGCAAGCCGGTGAAATCCGCAGCAACTCCGGCATCGCCATCGACGCAGCCAACCGCGCCTCCCTCAACTGGACCGGCGGCAAAATCATCGGCGACGTACTCAACGTCAACGCGGTGAACATCGCTGGCCAGGCTGACTTTTCCGGCAACCGCATCATTGCACCGGTGTCGATCAACTCGGGTTCCTTGAATCTGTCGGCCCCCGGCACTGTGCTCACCAGTGACCTCAACGTCGCCAGCGGTGCAGGCATTGATATGCGTCTGGCCAACAGCGTAGTGCCGACTACGCCGTACCTGACGGTCAACGGTGCGGCGAATTTCGCCCAGGCATCGAAAGTGACCTTGAGCGCCAACCCAGGCGATTTCACCCCCGTGCCAAGCGGCACCGAATACACCTTGCTGCAAGCCAGCAGTGTGCAGAACAACGGCCTGTCGGTCGCCAGCACTTCGTCGTTGCTGGATGTGCTGAGTTACTCGGCCGACGCGCAAACGGTCAAGGCCGTGGTGGGTTTGAAGAGCAATCAGCAAGTGCAAGAGGAACTGACCGGCGCGGGCGTCACTGAGCCGGTCGTTACTGTGGTCAACGAAGCAAAAAATGATGTGCTCGGGCAGTTGGCAACAGATGATCCAGTGTTCCAGGCCTTGGCCAACGCGGGCACCGCGCAGCAGTTGGCGCAGGTGGGCGAGCAACTCAAGCCAGACGTCAACCGTGGCGCGCTGGACGTGGCCTTGTCGGGCCAGACGGTGGTCAATGGCGCGATCCTCAATCGCCTCTCGGGCCAGCGTGATAATCGCGAAGCCGTGGGTGTGTGGTTGCAAGGCTTGAGCAGCAACATGGATCAGGATGGCCGCAGCGGCGACAACGGTTATTCGGCCAACAGCAGCGGCATGGCGGTGGGTGTGGATGGTCGGTTGAACGACAGCACCACGGTGGGTGTGGCTTACAGCTACCTCAATTCCAACATCCATTCGGACCTGGGCACCAAGACCGACGTGCAAGGCCATGCGCTGTCGTTGTACGGCAACTGGGCGCTGCAGAACTGGTTTGTCGACGGCAGCCTGAGCTATGGCCATAACGACAATGACAGCAAGCGTCGTGTGGCAGGCACAACCGCCAAGGGCAGCTACGACAGCAATGTGTTGTCGGCCAGCGTACTGGGCGGCTACAGCTTCAAGCTGTCGGATGCTGCCGTGATAGAGCCGCGAGTGGCGGCACGTTATTCCAACGTGCGCATGGACAGCTTTACCGAGAAGGGCTCTTCGGCGGCACTGAGCACCGGCTCGCAACGCTATGAAGTGGGCGAGTTGGGCGCGGGTGTGCGCTTGGCCGGCAACTTCCCGTTGGCCACCGGCAGCCTGCAACCGGAAGCGACCTTGATGGCTTATCACGACCTGATGGGCGACCGCGTGGCGCAAACCTCCAGCTTTGTGCTGGGTGGTTCGGCGTTTACCGTCACGGGCGCTTCGGTCGCACGTGACAGTTACGAAGCCAGCCTGGGCCTGAATTATCAGGTGTCGGCGCTGACGGTGGGCGCCAGCTATACCCGCCAGGCGCGTAGCGGGTTTGATGCTGATGGGGTGATGGTCAAGGCGCGTTACGCGTTTTAGGGTTCAACCCGAACAGGGGCTCTTTGCGAGCCCCTGTTATCCCCAAAAGCAATAATCTTTTTTTCTTGAAATTTGCTCGCCGATATTTTGGTTTTTTTAATTTTTACTCGACGTTTTTTCACAGTCCCCACCCTAATACGCAATTTCCCGCACCCTTTCTTTGTTTAGTATTGGACCTAGTGGCTACTGAGTCCCAATGGGTCACTCTGTTCAAAAAAAGGAGAAGCGACATGATGCCCAAGGATCCTTCCAGCAGTGGCCGGCCTGACCTGCTCGCGGCTTGCTGAAATGAACGTGCATACCCCGTTGGCGGCCCTCGCCGGTAACTATCTTCACGGCGACATTGTGGCTGCTCACCGACATGACGAGGGTCAGTTGGTCTATGCCATCAACGGTGTGATGCTGGTGTCGGTGCAGCAGACAACCTGGGTGCTGCCTTCCGGGCACGCCCTGTGGGTGCCCCCGGCGATGGAGCATCAGATCCGCATGACCGGCGAGGTGCGTATGCGCACCTTGTTGATCTCGCCGGGGGCGCATCGCGGCTTGACGCATGAGTGTCAGGTCATAAGGGTTTCGCCGTTGTTGCGCGAGCTGATTGTTGCCGCGGGCGATGAGCCTGACAGTGAGCCGGCGTTGCTGCGCCATCTACAGATTGTCGATCTGATTTTCTCCGAGCTCGACCGCGCGAAACGGGTGCTGGCGCATGTGCCGATCCCGGATGAGCCGCGGCTCAAGGCGCTGTGTGCCGACTTTATCGACAACCCTTCCCAGGAATCGACACTGGAGAGTTGGGCGGCGCAACTCAATATGAGTTCACGCACCCTGGCTCGGTTGTTCCAGAAAGAGCTGGGTATGAGTTATGGCGAGTGGCGCAAGCGCACGCGGTTGCTGCTCAGCATGCAGCGGCTGGCCTGTGGTGTGTCGATCCTGGAAGTGGCGCTGGAGCATGGTTATCAGAGCCCGAGTGCGTTTACTGCGATGTTCAAGCGCACTATGGGTTACCCCCCGAGTAACTGTCGATTGGTGTGATTTGACTTGGCGATAGGCTTCCCTGTCAGCCTCGGTTCAAATGTGGGAGGGGGCTTGCCCCCGATGGCGGTAGGTCAGTTACAGATTTGCTAACTGATACTCCCTCATCGGGAGCAAGCCCCCTCCCACATTTGCCCCGAGTACTGCCAAGCCACCCCGCACCTTGTCCCAATCAAAACGATGGTTGTCCGGAACTCGAGAGATTCGTACCTCGTTGCGCTCTTACCCTGGGTCTCTACTTGGCCTTCTGGATTTCTTCGATGGGTTCGCCTTCTTTTCCCCCATGGCATGGCCGTGTTGCGCTGCTGGGCATTGCGCTGGCGTTGTCGGCGGGTTGTTCGTCCTGGGTTGCTCACCCGCCTGCACAGTCACATCCAGAGCGCATCAATGCCCTGAGCCACTTGCCGCAAGGTGTATCGGCCCAGGCGTTACCCGAGCGCTGGTGGCAGTTGTACAACGACCCGAAACTCGATGGGCTGGTGCAGCAGGCATTGCTGCACAACCGTGACCTGGCGGCAGCCCAGGCCCATGTGCAGGCGATGCTGGCCGGGATCATGCAGGCTGATGCCGAGCGTTGGCCGTCCACCCAGGCGTCACTGGGGGCGGCTTATGGCAAGACCGCCGATGATCAGACCCTGGCCAAGGCCACCGATAGCCATGCACCGTCAGAATGGGCGTTCAACCCCGGCATGGAATTGGCGTATCAAGTGGATGTGTGGGGCCAGGTTCAACGCACGATCGAACGAGCCCAGGTGCAAGCCGCGGCGGCGCAGGACGCCGAGGACCTGTTGCGCATCACGGTCGTGGCGCAAACCACCCGCGCCTATGTGAATGCTTGTGCCCTCGGTGCTCGTGCCAAGGTCCAGCGTCATTCGTTGGACGTGGTCGGGCGCAGCCTGGCGTTGATCGATCGCCAGCGCCAGGCCGGTGTGGTGACGGACCTTGAATACACGCGTATGCAAGCCTTGCAGGGCGAAACCCTGGCCTTGCTGCCGATGCTGGAGGCGCGTCGACAGGCTGCGCTGTACGAATTGGCAATGCTGACCGGCGTGGCTGATCTGCAACAAGGCGCTGGCGCTGCGAGATGTGAAGTGGTTCCACACCTCAATGCCGAACTGCCGGTGGGCGATGGCTGGCAATTATTGGCGCGCCGCCCCGATATCCGTCAGGCCGAGCGAGCGTTGCAGGCGGCCACGCTGCAAGTGGATATCGTCCAGGCCGACCTGTACCCCAAGGTCACCTTCGGCGCTTCAGTGTCTTCCTCAGCCAACAGATTCCATGAGCTGGGCGATAGCAGCGCGGTGATGTTCGGCATTGGCCCGCTGATCACCTGGCAGTTCCCCAATTGGCGCGCCAACCGCGCGCGGGTCAAGCAGGCCCGGGCGCTTGAGCAGGTAGAGGTGGCGCAATTCGAGGCCAGCGTGCTCAAGGCCCTCAAGGCGGTGCGCCAGGCCCTGGCGTTATACGACGGCGAACGCCAGCGCCACGCGGCCTTGAGCCAGGCACTGGACAGCAGCCGCCACGCCTACAGGTTGGCCCAATTCAACTACGACGCCGGGTCTATCGACTTTCTGGATGTGTTGGACAGCGAACGTGAACTGATCCGCTTGCAGGCCACTCGCGCCGACGCCGACGGCCAGTTGCTGCAACGGCAGATCAGCTTGTTTCAGGCGCTTGGCGGTGGTTGGCAGCCTTCAGCGCCCACCCACGCTCACACCACTTTTTCCGGTACCCAACCATGAATATCGCCGTTGATGAAAAAACTGCTGTCCAGGATGAACAGGCGAATACGCGCAACCCACGTCGCAAAAGGCATCTGCTCCTGCTGGGCGGCGCCGCGCTGTTGATCGCTGCAGTGGTGTTCGGCGTGTACTGGATGACGGTCGGCCGGTATCTGGAACAGACCGATGATGCCTATGTGCGGGCCGACTGGATTCCTATCAGCCCGAAGGTCTCAGGCTATGTGGCCGAGGTGGTGGTAGAGGACGATCAGCCGGTCAAGGCAGGGGATGTGCTGGTGCGCATCGAGGACCGTGACTACCAGGCCCGCTTGGCACAAGCTCGTGCAGAACTGGCCGAGACCCAGGCCTCGGTGGCAGCGCAAGAGGCCAACCTGCACGTCACCGATAGCCTGATCGCCCAGCAAAAAGCCGGCGTTGCCCAGGCTGAGGCTCACGCCCGCAGTGTGGCCGCAGAATTGCGCCGCGCAAGCCTCGACCAGCGCCGCTACGAAGGGTTGGTGCGCGACCATGCCGCCAGCGCCCAGCGTCTGGAAACGGCCGCCGCCAGCTACACCCAGGCCAATGCCGCGGTAGAAATTGCCAAGGCCATGCAACGCCAACAGGAAACCCGCTTGACCGTGGCCGTCACCCGACGCCAATTGGCCGAAGCTTCGCTCCAGCAGCAGATTGCCCGGCGCAGTCAGGCCCAGGCGCAGTTGAACCTGGCGACCCATGCGCAGGAAGACACCTTGATTCGCTCGCCCATCGACGGCGTGGTAGGGCAGCGCAAAGTGCGCACCCGCCAGTACGTCGCGCCAGGCTTGCCGCTGCTGGCAGTGGTGCCCTTGCAGCAGGCCTACGTGGTGGCCAACTACAAGGAAACCCAGTTGCGCGACATGCGTGCCGGCCAACCCGTGGACATCAGCATCGACAGCTATTCAGGACGCAAGCTCAAGGGCCATGTGATGAGTTTCTCGCCAGGTTCCGGGGCAGTGTTCGCGCTGTTGCCGTCGGACAACGCCACCGGCAATTTCACCAAGATCGTGCAACGCTTTCCAGTGAAGATCGTCATTGATGAGCATGACGAAGGCGGACCTATTCTGCCGGGCATGTCGGTGATCACCACGGTGGACACTCGCCCAGATAAGCAGGGCGCTGCACATGACTGAAGCGGCTGAAAAGAGCGTCTCCTTTCGCGCCTGGGTGGCGGTAATCGGGGGGCTGTTCGGCTGTTTCATGGCCGGCATGAACGTGCACGTGACCAGCGCCGCGCTGCCGGAGATCGAGGGTTCCCTGGGGGCGACGTTCGAGGAAGGCTCGTGGATCTCCACCGCCTATCTGGTCGCGGAGATTGTGATGATCCCGCTTACCGCGTGGCTGGTGCAGGTGTTCTCTCTGCGGCGTGTGATGCTCGTGGGCTCGTTTGTGTTTCTGGTGGCGTCCATAGCCTGTTCATGGGCGCCTAACCTGGAAGTGATGATCATCATTCGGGTGATCCAGGGCGCTGCCGGCGCAGTGCTGATTCCCTTGTCATTCCAACTGATCATCACTGAACTGCCGCCCAGCAAGATCGCGATGGGCATGGCCTTGTTCGCGCTCTCCAACAGCGTCGCCCAGGCCGCCGGGCCGTCCATTGGTGGCTGGCTGACCGATGCCTATTCCTGGCGCTGGATCTTTTACCTGCAACTGGCCCCTGGCATTCTCTTGCTGTTGGCGGTGGCATGGTCCATCGATGCCAAACCCATGCAGTTGAGCCTGCTCAAGCGCGGCGACTGGGGCGGCATCATCGCCATGATCGTCGGCCTGGGGGGGTTGCAGATTGTGCTGGAAGAGGGCGGGCGCAAGGACTGGTTCGGCTCCGATTTCATCGTATGGATGTCGCTGGTCGCAGGCGTTGCCCTGGTGTACTTCGTACTGTCGCAGCTGTATGGCCGCCGCTCTTTTATCAACCTGCGCCTGCTCAAGAGTTACAACTTCGGAGTGGCCAGCGCGGCGATGTTCATCTTCGGCGGGGCCACGTTCGGCCTGGTGTTCCTGGTGCCCAATTACCTCTCCCAGTTGCAGGGCTACAACGCCCGGGAGATTGGCATCAGCCTGATCGCCTACGGCATGGTGCAACTGGTACTGGCGCCGTTCATGCCGCGCCTGATGAAGTGGCTCAACCCGAAACTGATGGTCGCCAGCGGCTTTTTCATCATGGCCCTGGGGTGTTACCTCGGTGCGCACCTGGATGTGGATAGCGCCGCCAACGTGATTATTCCATCCACCGTGGTGCGGGGTATCGGGCAGCCGCTGATCATGGTGGCGCTGTCGGTACTGGCGGTGTCCGGGCTGGCCAAAGACGAAGCCGGCTCTGCCTCGGCGTTGTTCTCCATGCTGCGTAACCTTGGCGGTGCCGTGGGTACGGCAGGCCTGACGCAGATCGTCGCCCTGCGCGAACGCTTTCACTCCGAGCGGGTAGGGGAGTCGATCACACTGTTTTCCCCGTCCTTGCAGGAACGCCTGCGCGCCAGCATGGCTGACAGCGAGGGTTTTATCTTCAACCAACTGTTGCCCGCTCAACAGCAGGTTATCGAGGGCTTGATCCACACCGTGCGTCGCGAGGCGTACCTGATGGCCTACAGCGATGCGTTCTATGTGTCCTGTATCGCGTTGATCTTGTGTGGTGTCGCGGCCTTGGCATTACGGCAGTCAGCCAAGAACACATAACCACGCCAAGGAGGTGTTGAACTTGTACAGCCCACTGCGTTTGATTGGAGCCCACTATCTGCCCCCCGGAAAAGAGGAGCTCTCTCATGCAACAACCCGATACCCTGGTCCGTAACCCGCTCGGCAACCCTGTAGTCGCCCGCGTCACCGTGAATGGCGATGCGCGCAGCGTGTGGAGTATCGTCGGAGATTTTGCGGGTTTCGCGAAATTCATTCCGGCGTTGTCCCATATCGAAATGACGGGCGAGGGTGTGCGTTCGGTCCGCAAGAAACTGTTCAAGGACGGCAACGTGGTGATTGAGCAACTCAACACCCGTGACGACCAAGCCATGACGATGACCTGGTCACTGATTTACACCTCACTGAATATCGGCAACCTGTGGGCGCTGATGGAAGTAGCGCCGCAAGGCCCGAACCAGAGCCTGGTGACCTGGACCATCATTGGCCAGCCCTGCACTGGCGGCAAGGTGGATCTGCCGGCGTTCGAAGCGTTCCTGCAAGGCTTTGCCGATGATGCGATGAAGAACCTGCAGGCGCTGTTCAACTGACATAGAACGAGCAGGCAGTGGCTGATTCCGTGGCGAGGGAGCTTGCTCCCGTTGGGGCGCGAAGCGGCCCTGAGAAATAGGACTGCTGCGCAGTCCAGCGGGAGCAAGCTCCCTCGCCACAGAAGCATTCTGCTGTTTTAAGCGTTAGTTGACGGCCTGATCAATCCCCGCCTGCAAGGCCTGGCTCTCTCGATGGCCACCGGCGCGCAGAAGGCCCAGGTTCAAGGCTTGATCCTTGCGCGTGGCGTCGTCCTGTTTCTGGGTCAGTTCGTCCTTGGCCCCGAGTGCGAGGTTGACCGGTGATTTGGAGACATTCAGCCCGACATCGGCGCGGTAGTCGCTGCCTGCCAGTGTGGTTGCGGTGACCCTGGAACCGCCCAGCTCGACCTTGCCATGCTCGGCACTGATCCGCGCACCCGTGAGGCGCGTATCACCACCGACCTGCAGACTGACGCCCTGGCTGCCGCGAATGCCTGACGCCTGAGCGACGCTGTCCTTGATCACATGGCTGACGTCCAGGTTCAGGGTCGGGGTGTAGTTGGTGTTGCCACTCTTGTCACCGAACAACACGCTTTCAGCCGTATCGGCCACCTTGCTGCCGGTGGTGTTCTTGCCGCTGACAACGTAGCTGTCGCTGGTTTTTGGCCAGACCTTGTCCTTGAAGCCCGACAGGCGCGTGCCCAGCGCATCCGTCTTGTCTGCCAGGTAAGCCTTGGCCTTGTCCACGCGGGTGCCGAAGGCGCCGCGGGGCTCGGGGTTCACGTCGTAACTGGCGCTGCGGGTGAGTTTTTCTTCGAGGCGTTCCTTGGCGTTGACCACGCTGTCGAGCACTTTGTCCTTGGCCGCAGCCAGGTGCCCGGTGCCCTTGTCGACCACGTTCTCCAATTTGTCGCGATGCTTGTCGAACGCGCCTTCGGCCTTGGCTTTTACGGTGTCCTTGAGCGGGCCGCTGGCCTTGGCGAGTTTATCGACCACGCCAGGCTGGTTTTTCTCGACATCCAGTTTGGCATCGACATGAACCTGGGTGCTGTTGACCTGGTCCTTGCGGCTTTCTACAACGAGGTCGCCGCCTACCTTGCCGCTCACCTGCTCGGCGTCGATGCGTGCGCCCGCCAATCGGGTATCGCCGGCACTGTTGATGACCACGGTATCGGCCTTGATCAGGCTGTCGTGCTGGGTGGTGCCTTGCACGTGATCCACATCGACCTTGGCCCGCGCATTGATGCCGCGTTGGGTCTTGGGTGTCTCGTGTTCACCGGCGTCGGCCAAGGTGGTCTTGCCCACACTGGCGCCCGCGCCCAGGGTCACGCCCCAGCTGTCATGAGCCTGGGTCGACTGTGCCGACTCCTGCAGGACGCCGCCGTTTTGTGCGTCTAGATTGACGCTGGCCGCGCTGACCTGAGTACCCTGCAAGTGAATGGCATCGGCTGCATCGGCACCGCTGGCGAGGCTGACCTTGCCGTTGCTGTGCAGTTGCCCGACGACTACGCCCTGGTCATCTTCGGCCACCTTGCCGATGTTGAAATTGGCGCTGAGGTTGCCGGTCTTGCTGCTGCTTTCGGCGCTGCTGGTTTTGCCGGCGCCAAGGGTCAGGCCGCCGCCCAGGTTGCTGCCGTTGCTGACGTGGCGGTGGGTGGCGGCTTGCAGGTCCAGCTTGCCGCCGGCATTGAGGCTGATATCGCCGGTCTTGGCGGTGCCGGAGCCGATCTGCGTGCCTTGCAGGGTCATGTCGCCGCCGCTGCCGAGTTGGATCGGCCCGTTGCCCTGGAGCGTCGCGACGCGGGCCTGGATGTCCTGGGTGTCGAGGCGCTGGTTATCCAATTGCACACCGGCACCGAGGTTGATGTTGGTGCCATTGGCGCCGGGCGCTGTGCCCACGGTCAATGACGCGTTACCGCGCAACGTGCTGCTGGTGTTGCTCTGGGTGTCGTTAGCCTGGTTGAGCGCCAACTCACCGCCGGTCTTGAGGTTGACGCCTGCCTGGCCGCCGTTGAACTGGCTGCCTTCATAACTTGCATCGCCCTTGGTCTGGAGGCTCACGCCCTGGGTGCCCGCGTAGCTGCCGACCACTGCCGTGCTGCTGGCTTGGCGTACATCACGGCTGCCGCCGCTGCCGCTGCCGCGTACATTCACGTCCTCGCCGGTGGTGGTGTAGACCCGCACGCCGACCTTGGCGTCCACGCCTTGCTCGCTGCTGCTGTGGGTATTGGCTGCCGCCTTGGCGATATGCTCGCCGGCATTGATGGTCAGCCCGCCATCGGTGGCGCGGTACTGCGTGCCCTCATCCTGCAACTTGCCGGCGCTATCGACCTGCACCGTGGCGCCACTGAATTGGCTGACCACGGCGGTGTTGTCCTGCGTTGTGCCGGTTTTGTTCGTGTGGCCAACTTCCACATCCAGGCCGACATTGGGTTGCTCGAACGCATCCAGCAAACCGGGCTGATGGAACTTGGCCTGGGCCACACCCTCGACGGCTTTTTCGATCGGGCGGGTAATGCCTTTGTATTCGACATTGGCGCCGACGTCGGCGGTCCAGCCGTTTTGCTTGTGGGTACTGGTCTCGGTGGAATGGGCGGCCAGGTTGTCGATCTGGCCCGCGTTGACGCGCAGCTCGGCACCGGCCTTGGCCTGTGCACCCTCGCTGGTGAAGGTGTTGCCAGCATTGATGGTCAGCTTGCCGGTCGCGGCCACGGCGCTGGTTTGCGCGGTGGTTTTTTCAGCGGTGTCGTGGTTGCTCTGGTGGCTGAACTGAGCACCATTGCCTGCCCGATCAATGCCGCCGGTGTAGTAGAAACTGCCGCCGGTGGTGGTCTTGTCTACGGCTTCGGTGCGCTGGTCATGGGCGGCCAACAGCTCGACGTTTTTGCCGCTCAGGCTGGCATCGCCTTCGGTTGCCTGGAGGTTGGAGCCGCTGATGCTGACGTCACCACCGGCGTTAACCGCCACACTGGCGCCGTTGATGCTTGAAGCCTGCTGCCGGGTGGTGTCGGTCTGGCGGGTTTGCTGCTGGTCTTCATAGCTCAGGCCTGCACGGTACTGGCGGCTGACACCTTCAGTTTCCTTGGCGTAGCCATCGAAGCCGCGGGTATGGGTACTGGTGGTGTCGTGGGCGGTGTTCTGCGCCGCAGCGACCTTGATATCGCCCTTGGCATTCGCTTGCAGTTCACCCGCGGCGGACACCTGGGAGCCACTGACCGTGATGTCCTTGGCGCTTTGCAGCTTGAGGTTGCTGTCCGAGCGCAGGTTACTTGCAACCACGGTGCTGTCCTTGAGGTTCTTGCGGCTTTCATCCTTGGAGATGCCGAAGAACTTACTGTCATTGCTGTAGCGGTTGTCGTGGGAGGTGTCTTGTACGCCGTCGATCATCAGCGAGCCTTTGTCGCTGATGACACTGGCCTGCTTGCCGCCTCGGGCCTGGCTGCCGCTGATGCGCACGTCGTCTGCCTGGACGATCAGCTTGCCGTCGGCATTCACCTTGCTGGCGGTGTTCAAGGTCTTGCCCTGGTTGCCGTCGCCGTTCTTGCCGAAGAAGCTGCCGCCCGTGAGGTCGCCTGCGTAGGTGTTGTCACTGCTGCTTTGGGTGCGGCTGGCGCTGGTGATGTCCACTTGGCGGCCTGCCAATTGGATGTCCCCTGGGGTTTTCAGCTCGGCGCCCTGCAATTGCAGTTTCTGTTTACTGGTCAGCTCCAGCGTGTGGCCGGCCTTGAGGCTGCTGGTGATGCTGCGCTGTTCGCTGCTGGATTTGTCCCAGTTGGCTTTCCACAGGTGCTTGCGATGGTTGCCATGGTCGCGGGTCTCATGGGTTTCGGTAGCGGCGGTCACCTGCAGGTCGGCGCCGCTGTTGACGCGCAAGGCGTAGCCCGCTTCGACGTGGCTGGCTTTGATGTCGGCCTTGGCGCCGGAAGACAATGCCGCGTCCTGTTGGGCGACGAGCGTGTTGCCGTGCTGGCGGGAATCCTTGTCGGTGGTGGTGCGGTCGTAGGTTTCGTAGGTGAACAGCAAGTTGCTGTTGTCCCACTGTTCACGCTTTTCCTGAAGCCTGCGGCTTTCCAGGCTGCTGAGGGTCAGGTTGCGCCCGGCATCCAGCTTGACGTTGCGCCCGCCTACGTCAGTGGCGGCCAGGTTCAAGTCCTTGGCGCTGCGCAAGTCGACGTCGCCCTGGCGGCTCTGCACCCCGGCGCGGGTGGCGTCGAGGCTGTTGGCGTGGACTTGGCCGCTGACATCGAGGTCACCGGCCGAGCTGATCTTTACACCGTCAGTGCCTTGCACCTGCACACCACCCACACGTACCCCGGCCCCTTCGGCGGTGCTGATGATATTGATGCGCCCGGCCTGCATCGCGCCGAACAAGCGTGCGTCGATGCGTTGCTCCTGGGCCTTGCCGGCGGGGTCGACCTGGCGTACTTCGCCGCTGGCGAAATCCACCTGGTTGCGACCGACTGTGAGGTTCAATTGATCACGGGCACTGAGGCGACCCTCGCTGTCGATGCGTGGCGCGATCAGCTTGATGGAACCCTCGCGGTTGTGCAGGCCCTGGCCCTGGATCGTCAGTTGGCCGTTGGCATCGCGGGTGTTCAAGGCTTGCAGCTTGCCGTCGTTGAGTTCCGGGCGGCCCACCACCAGGTTGGCGTTCGGGGTGTTGATGAAGCTGCCGCCATTGACCGAAATGCCGTTGGGGTTGGCCAGCACATAATCGGCGGCCTGGCCGAAAATCTCCTGGGCGCCGTTGAGGGCCGAGGCATTGCGGCTGATCACTTCGTTGAGGATCACGCTCGCCGCCTGGCCCTGGAACTGCGGGTTGGCGGCCAGTTGCCCGGCCAGTTGGGATTGGCCGGCCTGCAAGGCGTTGTTCAACACCAGGCCCTGGCGGTCGACGTTGTAGTCCAGAAACTGGTTGTGGGACAGGCCGCCGGCATTCGGCGCGACAATGTTGACGATGGGCACACCGCCCTGGTCTTGCAGTTGCGGCGTGCCGCCGGGGCCTGTGACGACGGTCACGCCGCCAGCCAGTACCAACTGTGGCAGCAGAAACAGGCTGGCAATGGCCCAGCGCAGTTTGCCCTGGGGAGAAAGGTGAAAGCTGTGTGAAGTAGTCGGCATAAATAATTTCGCTCTGTGTTGGCTGATCCGCGACGTGCGTTGTTCGTTGCAACGCTGCTGGGGTGGTCAGGTACGGCGGTGACTCAGGCTAAAAACGGGTGTGGGCTCATATCTGCACGCTAAGGCGCGTCAGCCAGACCTCCGGCTCCTGGCGAAAACCTGTTGGGGTGTTGAGGTTGCGTTGGTAGTCGACGTCGAGCTGCACGTTCTTCCAGCTCAGGTTGAGCCCCGCGCTGGCGCCGCTCAGGCGTTGGCTCTGGGCGCCGTGTTCGTGCTTGACCCACGCATTGTCCAGGCCCAGGCGCGGGGTGAGCTTCACCGGCAAGCCCGTGTCGAGCGGCAGGCGCAAGGTGTTGCGCCATACCGCGCCAATGGCGCCGGAGCTGCTGTTTTCGCGGTAGCCACGCACGGCCGAGTCATCGGTGATCAGCAGTTGTTCGATGGCGGGCAATGCATCCTCGCTGTACTGCACCGACAGCTGGCTTTGCCACTGCCATGGCTGCGCTGACCATTGGCCGTTGCGCCATTGGGTGAGGTTGGCGCGGTACTTGTGGAACTGCGCCTTGGGGTGTTTTTTTTGCACCTGGTCGGCATCCCGATCGGCCCCGAACCACGTCAGGCCCTGGGCGTAATTGACGTCCAGGTTCCACACCGCACTGTTGAGCCAGAACAGGTTGAGGCCCGCTTCGGCCACCGTCAGTGTCGGGCTCTGAATGTCCAGATGGACCTTTTGCAGGTAACTGTCGACGTCCTTGTAGGCCAGTTGCAGGTTGGCGCTCAGTTGGTGGCCCTGGTCGCGCCACAGCACGCGGTCGCTGCGCAGGCTGAGCTGATCGGTGCGGCCACTGTTGTAAAGCGTCGTGCGGCTGAGCTTGAACGGTGAGCGGTATTCGGCATGGCTGGCGAACAGGCTGTAGGTCCAGTAGCCGTAAGGGATGGAATAGAACAGGCTGTGGCTGCGGCTGTAGCGTGGCCCATGGTTGAGCGTGTCACTGAAGCTCAGGTTGAGCGAGTCGTTGATTTGCAGCGGGCTGTCCAGGCTCACGCTGATGGCGTTGCGATCACGGCCGGTGCCGGCGCTGCCGAGGTTATCGACCCCAAGCCCGAGCGCCCAGCGCGAGGCACTGCTGCGCGAGCGCAGGATGATGCGTGAGGCGCCGGGTGTGCTGCCGGGGGCGATGTCGGCGGTCAGGTCCACCGAGCGCAGGCGGTTGAGCTGGTCCAGGCCCTGCTCCAGGTCGCGCAGGTTCAGTGGTTTGCCGAGCATCCCGGGGAATGCCCCGCCCAGCGCCACCGGCAGGCTCTGATCGGCCAACTCGATGGCCTCCAGGTAGCCTTCTTCGACATGAATATCCAATGGCTGCCCGGCGGCCGGCGCACTGATCAGGTACGGCCGGCTGGCGATGTAACCGGCCTCGACGTACAGCTGGGTGATCTGCGCCAGCAGGCGGTTGATCTGCGTGACGCCCATGCACGGGGCCACGTAGGGTTCGATGTGTTTGTCCAGCTCGCTGCGGGTGAACAGCGTAACTCCGGCCAGACGCGTACCGCTCAGGGGCCAGCAACCTTCATCCTTGGCAGTCTCTTTTGGCATGGCCGGCGTGGCCGGTTGCGTGCCGAAACTACCGCGCTGCATTTGGCGCTGGCGTTGCTCCAATTGTAATTGCTGCAAATCGCGCTGCTGTTGCTGCTGCAAGCGCAGGGCTTCCTGGCCAGGCTGTGGGCCATCGGCGGCAGCCACCGGCAGCGCCCACAGGCAGAGCAGGGCGATGCCCAGTTTTCGGGTACAACACAGGTGTGCGGTTGAGAGCTGATGTGGCACTCGACTTCCTTAAACGTAGAAATACACGCGATGCATCCGCCCGAGCCAAACAGTGAACTCAGCGGGACTTGCCACACTTGAGTGAGGGGTAGACGGTTTGTTACATCGCTGTAGGATTTATCACACAATACGTAAGAAAGGTCGCGTAATTAAGTGCTTTTATGCACATTTTTGGTGCGGCTTGAGATGTGCAGGCCCGTCATTCCTGCGTTTAAAGGCGTGTAAGTGGCAGTGGGATAGTTTGGATTGTTGTCAAGACTTCGCCTAATCGGCTCGGCCCGGTCAAGGGACGGCAGCTTGCCTCGTTGCCAGATTAGGCTTTTGAATCCATTGGATATTCTGTAGCCTTGCGCAGCTTCAGCTTTACCCGTGCTTGATGAACAAAAACACTTCGTCCGGCGGCGCCCGAAGGGCTCCCGAGCCGGTGGTACACTCGACTTTCGCGCTACTGCGCCTGCAGGTCTTGCGAACATGACGCACATTTCCGAACGCCTACTGGTTCAAGCCCACCTCGACGCCAAACAGCCCAAGGTTCTCAGCGTTGCTGAAGAGGCAAGCTTGCGTACTGCCATCGCCGCCGAGCTCAAGGCTCAGGACGCGGTGTTGGTCGCCCACTTTTACTGCGACCCGGTGATTCAGGCCCTGGCCGAAGAAACCGGCGGCTGTGTTTCCGACTCCCTGGAAATGGCCCGCTTCGGCGCTGCCCACCCAGCCAAGACCGTGCTGGTGGCCGGTGTGCGATTCATGGGGGAGACCGCCAAGATCCTCACCCCGGAAAAACGCATCCTGATGCCTACCCTGGAAGCGACGTGCTCCCTGGACCTGGGGTGCCCGGTGGATGAGTTTTCCGCATTTTGTGATCAGCATCCCGAGCGCACCGTGGTGGTGTACGCCAACACCTCGGCCGCGGTCAAAGCCCGTGCCGATTGGGTGGTGACCTCCAGCTGCGCACTGGAAATCGTCGAGAGCCTGATGGACAACGGCGAGACCATTATCTGGGGCCCTGACAAACACCTGGGCACCTACATCCAGCGCCAGACCGGCGCCGACATGCTGCTGTGGGACGGTGCCTGCATCGTGCACGAAGAGTTCAAGTCCAAGCAGCTGGAAGACATGAAGGCGCTGTACCCGGATGCGGCGATCCTGGTGCATCCGGAGTCACCGACTTCGGTGATCGAATTGGCGGACGCGGTGGGTTCCACCAGCCAACTGATCGCTGCGGCGCAACGCTTGCCGAACAAGACCTTTATCGTGGCGACTGATCGCGGCATCTTCTACAAGATGCAACAGCTGTGTCCGGACAAGGTCTTCATCGAAGCACCCACCGCCGGCAACGGCGCCGCGTGCCGCAGCTGCGCGCACTGCCCGTGGATGGCGATGAATACGCTGGAGCGTACATTGCAGTGTTTGCGTGAGGGCAGTAACGAGATTTTCGTCGAGCCGTCGGTGATTCCCCAGGCGGTGCGGCCGCTCAAGCGGATGTTGGACTTCACCCAGGCTGCGCGGTTGAAGCTGGCCGGCAACGCCTGAACACAAATCAAAATGTGGGAGCTGGCTTGCCTGCGATAGCGGAGTAACAGTCACAGGTGTTTGGCTGCAAGACCGCTATCGCAGGCAAGCCAGCTCCCACAGTTGATCGGCGATGTGCTTGAGTTACTTCTTTTGCTTCGGGATCCGCACCAGCTGCGTATCCGAATAGATGTCATGCCAGCTGCGTTTGTGTTTATCGAACAACGACCAGATAAACCCCAACCCCACGCACAACCACGACGCAATCGACACCACAAAACGCAGTAACGCCTGCCACAGGCTGATCCGCGAGCCGTCGGCGTTTTGCACGCGTACGCCCCACACCTGCATGCCCAGGGTTTGCCCCGAATGGGTCCAGAACTTGGCGAAGAAACCAAACAGCACAAACAACAGGATCGTCGACAACAACGGGTCACCGTCCAGCGCGCCGGACTCGGTGAGTGTGCGCATCTTCGCTTCGCCGATGAAGGCGATCCACACCAGCTTGTAGATGAACGCCGTGACGATCAGCAGGGCGGTGCATAACAGGAAGTCATAGAACATCGCTGCCAGGCGACGGCCCAGGCCAACGGCGGGGGATTCGCCCTGGGGGCTCAACAGGGGTTTGGACATGGCAGGGCTCTCTGGAGAAAGCACGCAGTTTACGCAATGGCGCCCATAAAAAAGCCCCTGATGTCATATCAGGGGCTTTTTGTCGCAGCAAGGATCAGCCTTCTGCTTGTACTTCGTCAGCTTGCAGGCCTTTCTGGCCCTGAACTGAAACGAAGGTGACCTTCTGGCCTTCCTTCAGGCTCTTGAAGCCATTGCCCTGAATAGCGCGGAAATGCACGAACAGATCCGGGCCGCTCTCAGGAGTGATAAAACCAAAGCCTTTTTCGTCGTTGAACCACTTGACGGTACCGCTCTGACGCTCAGCCATTTTCTTCTTTCCTTTGACGCTAAAAATTAATGACAGCCCCTTTCACACGAAAGAGTACTGGGCTGGGTTGCAGGAAAGTTAAGAGACGTCGAACGGGTTGTAGCAACTACTTCAGCTACTGCCCAGGTCCAGGTTCCAAGCGACCCATGCAAACACAGTGAGCAAACTCTACGCCAACTAATATGAAAAAAACAAGCCCCGCGCAAGGCCCCGGTTTTACTGGGGTGCATGACACTTTGTTGAATGCTGAGCAGCTGACTTATTCGATAGAGTAGTTCACTTGTTATAGGGCTATTCCTTTAAAAATGACTATCGCAAATGCACTGTTTTATGGCGGTTGCGTTACAGTTTAGTGCACGTTAACGCAACCGCGTTACTTATGGAAACAATCCGTCAGCCGCGATAGTAACGTTGCGGCACAAATGGCATTTTACTTACACGTAGTGGCACCTTTTTCCCACGCACCAACGCAGACACTTCGGTATCCAGTGCAGTGAAGGCCGTGTCCAGGTAACCCATGGCCAGCGGGCCCCCCAGGCTCGGGCCAAAACCGCCGCTGCACACGGTGCCAATCACGGTGCCGTGTTCGTCGACAATCTCTGCACCTTCACGCACCGGGGTGCGCTCCTGAGGCAGCAGGCCCACGCGCTTGCGGCTGACGCCAGCTTGTTGCTGAGTGAAGATCCGGTCGGCGCCGGGGAAAGCGCCGGCACGCGGGCCATCGGCACGCCGTGCCTTGGAGATCGCCCACAACAGGCTGGCTTCGATCGGGGTGGTGTCGGTGTTCATGTCGTGGCCGTACAGGCACAGGCCGGCTTCCAGGCGCAGCGAATCGCGGGCGCCCAGGCCGATAGCCTGTACTTCGGCTTCGGCCAGCAGGCTGCGTGCGAGGCTTTCGGCATTTTCAGCCGGCACGGAGATTTCGAAGCCGTCTTCACCGGTATAGCCGGAGCGGCTGACATAGCAGTCCACGCCCAGCAAACGCATGGTGGCGAATTGCATAAAGGTCATCCGGGTGACTTCAGGTGCCAACCGCGCCAGCACCTTCACCGCAGCCGGGCCTTGCAGGGCCAGCAGGGCGCGTTCTTCGAACAGCGGTTCGATGGTGCATTGGTCGCCGATATGTTGACGCAGGTGTGCCAGGTCCTGGTCCTTGCAGGCGGCATTGACCACCAGGAACAGTTCGTCGTTGCCCAGGTTGGCCACCATCAAGTCGTCGAGGATGCCGCCTTGCTCGTTGGTGAACATGGCGTAGCGCTGCATGCCCACCGGCAGGTCGATGATGTCGACCGGCACCAGGGTTTCCAGGGCCTTGGCGGCATTGGCACCGGTCAGGCGGATCTGGCCCATGTGCGACACGTCGAACAACCCGGCCTGATCACGGGTGTGCTGGTGTTCTTTCATAACACCCAGCGGGTACTGCACCGGCATGTCGTAGCCGGCGAAGGGCACCATGCGTGCGCCCAGTTCGAGGTGCAGGGCGTGCAGAGGGGTTTTCAACAGGGTTTCGGTGGACATATTCAGCTCCTGAAAAACGTGCCGGCGCGCTTGTGGGCGTCAGCACTCGATAATGTTGACCGCCAAACCGCCACGGGCGGTTTCCTTGTATTTGCTTTTCATATCGGCGCCGGTCTGGCGCATGGTGCGGATGACCTTGTCGAGGGATACAAAATGCTGCCCGTCGCCCCGCAGGGCCATGCGCACCGCATTGATCGCCTTTACCGAGCCCATCGCATTGCGCTCGATGCACGGCACCTGCACCAGCCCGCCAATCGGGTCGCAGGTCAGGCCGAGGTTGTGTTCCATGCCGATCTCGGCGGCGTTTTCCACTTGGGACACGCTGCCGCCCAGCACTTCGCACAGGGCGCCCGCGGCCATGGAACAGGCCACGCCCACTTCACCCTGGCAGCCGACTTCGGCGCCCGAGATCGAGGCGTTTTCCTTGTACAGGATGCCGATGGCGGCGGCGGTGAGCAGGAAGCGCACCACGCCGTCTTCGTTAGCGCCCGGGATAAAGCGCATGTAGTAATGCAGCACCGCCGGCACGATCCCCGCTGCACCGTTGGTGGGCGCGGTGACCACGCGCCCGCCATTGGCGTTTTCTTCGTTGACCGCCAGGGCGTAGAGGTTGACCCAGTCCAACACCGACAGCGGGTCGCGCAGGGCGGACTCGGGGTTCTTGCACAACTGCCTGTGCAGCGCCGCCGCCCGGCGCTTGACCTTCAAGCCTCCGGGCAAGATGCCTTCGTTGCGACAGCCGGCGTCGACGCAGTCCTGCATGACCTGCCAGATTTTCAACAGGCCGCTGCGGGTTTCCGCTTCAGGGCGCCATGCGCGCTCATTGGTCAGCATCACCTGGCTGATGGACAGGCCATAGGTGGTGCAATGGCCGAGCAGGTCCTTGGCGTGCTTGAACGGGAAGGTCAAGGGCGTGGCGTCTTCGACGATCCGGTCGGCGCCGGCAGCGTCTTCATCCACCACAAACCCACCACCGACCGAGTAGTACTCGCGGCTGCGAATCTGGATACCGGCGGCGTCAAAGGCGCGGAAGATCATGCCGTTGGGATGATAGGCGAGGGGTTTGCGAATCATCGCCAGGTGTTCTTTCTCGTTGAACGCAATGCTGTGTTCACCGAGCAGGTTGAGGCGCCCGTCACTGCGCATCTGCGCCAGGCGGGCAGCTACGGTTTCGGTATTGACGGTGTCCGGGTGTTCGCCTTCCAGGCCCAGCAGTACGGCCTTGTCGCTGCCGTGGCCTTTGCCGGTGGCGCCGAGCGAGCCATAGAGTTCCACTTTGATGCCGGTGGTGGCGCTCAGCAGGTTGTCACGCTTGAGGCCCTCGACGAATCGAGCCGCCGCACGCATCGGGCCGACGGTGTGGGAGCTGGAGGGGCCGATGCCAATCTTGAACAGGTCGAACACGCTAAGGGACATGGTTGTTCTCCGGTTTCTTATTATTCTTGAGGCCGTACTCGGTCAAGTGTGGGAGGGGGCTTGCTCCCGATGGCGGTGCGTCAGTCACCAGATCTAATAACTGACCCTCCGCTATCGGGAGCAAGCCCCCTCCCACATTTAGACTGAGTACCTCTTCAGTTATGCATAGCTCTCGATCGACGGGCACGCACACACCAGGTTGCGATCGCCAAACACGTTGTCGACCCGGCCAACCGGTGGCCAGTATTTGCCTTCGATCAATGACGGCACCGGGTACACCGCTTGTTCGCGGGTGTATGGATGCGTCCACTCACTCACCAATTCAGCCGCGGTGTGGGGTGCGTTTTTCAGTGGGTTGTCGTCCTTGTCCAGCGTGCCGTTTTCCACTGCACGGATCTCTTCGCGGATGGCGATCATGGCGTCGCAGAAGCGGTCCAGTTCTTCCTTGGATTCACTTTCGGTCGGCTCGATCATCAAAGTGCCGGCCACCGGGAACGACATGGTCGGCGCGTGGAAACCAAAATCGATCAGGCGCTTGGCCACGTCATCCACGCTGATGCCGCTGCTGTCTTTCAATGGGCGCAGGTCGAGGATGCATTCGTGGGCCACCAGGCCGTTGCTCCCGGTATAGAGCACGGGGTAATGCTCTTCGAGGCGACGGGAAATGTAGTTGGCATTCAGGATCGCCAACTGCGACGCGCGCTTGAGGCCGGCGCCGCCCATCATGCTGATGTACATCCAGGTGATCGGCAAAATGCTCGCGCTGCCGAACGGTGCGGCGCATACCGCGCCTTCCTTGCGTTCCATGGCCGCGTGGCCGGGCAGGAACGGCGTGAGGTGCGACTTGACGCCAATCGGGCCAACGCCCGGGCCGCCACCGCCATGGGGGATGCAGAACGTCTTGTGCAGGTTCAGGTGGGATACATCGCCACCGAATTTACCTGGGGCGCAGAGGCCGACCATCGCGTTCATGTTGGCGCCGTCGATGTACACCTGGCCGCCGTTGTCGTGGATGATCCCGCAGATTTCGCGGATGCCTTCTTCGAACACACCGTGAGTGGACGGGTAGGTGATCATCAGCGCGGCGAGGTGCTCGCGGTGTTCGATGGCCTTGGCGCGCAGGTCTTCGATGTCCACGTTGCCGCGCACATCGCACGCGGTCACCACTACGCGCATACCGGCCATGTTGGCGGTGGCGGGGTTGGTGCCGTGGGCCGACGACGGGATCAGGCAGATGTCGCGACGTTCTTCGCCACGGCTCTGGTGATAGGCGCGGATGGCCAGGAGGCCTGCGTATTCACCCTGGGAACCAGCGTTGGGCTGCAAGGAGATCGCGTCGTAGCCGGTGGCCGCGCAGAGCATGGCTTCCAGTTCGGTGGTCAGTTGCAGGTAGCCGGCGCTTTGCGCGGCGGGGGCGAAAGGGTGCAGGGCACCGAACTCGGCCCAGGTCACCGGGATCATTTCGCTGGCGGCGTTGAGCTTCATGGTGCACGAGCCCAGCGGGATCATGGTGCGGTCCAGGGCCAGGTCCTTGTCGGCCAGCTTGCGCAGGTAGCGCATCAGCTCGGTTTCCGAGTGATAACGGTTGAACACCGGGTGGCTGAGGATCGGCGACTGGCGCAGCAGGGCGGCAGGCAGGGTGCTGTCGGTTGCAGCAAAGGCCGGCAGGGTTTTGCCGTCGGCGAAAATGGCCCACAAGGCCTGGATATCAGCCTGGGTAGTGGTTTCGTCGACCGACAGGCCAACACGCTCGGCGTCCACCACGCGCAGGTTGATGCGCTGGGCGCGGGCCTTGTCATGCAGGGCGGCGGTGTGGGTGCCGGTGTTGATTGTCAGGGTGTCGAAGAAGTGTTGCTGCTCGACTTTCAAGCCCAGGGCCGTCAAGCCCTTGGCCAGGATCGCGGTCAGTTGGTGAATGCGCTGGGCGATCTGGGTCAGTCCCTTGGGACCGTGGTACACGGCGTACATGCTGGCGATGTTGGCGAGCAGCACTTGGGCGGTGCAGATGTTGCTGGTGGCTTTCTCGCGGCGGATATGTTGCTCGCGGGTCTGCATCGCCAGGCGCAGGGCCGGCTTGCCGAAGCGGTCGACGGAAACACCGACCAGGCGCCCTGGCATATCACGCTTGAATGCATCCTTGGTGGAAAAGTACGCCGCGTGCGGGCCACCGAAGCCCAGCGACACGCCGAAGCGTTGTGCGCTGCCAATGGCGACGTCGGCGCCGAATTCACCCGGCGGGGTCAGCAGGGTCAGGGCCAGCAGGTCGGCGGCCACGGCTACCAGTGCGTTGGCGGCGTGGAAGCGCTCGGTCAGTTCGCGGTAGTCGAATACATCGCCGTTGCTGGCCGGGTATTGCAGCAGGGCGCCGAAGAACGGGCTGACGTCGGTCAGTTCGCGCTCATCGCCCACCACCACGTCGATGCCCAGTGGCTCGGCACGGGTGCGCAGTACGTCGAGGGTTTGCGGGTGGCTGTGCACCGAAGCGAAGAAGGCGTTGCTGCCTTTGTTCTTGCTCAGGCGCTTGCAGAAGGTCATGGCTTCGGCGGCGGCGGTGGCTTCGTCGAGCAGGGAGGCGTTGGCGATCGGCAGGCCGGTAAGGTCACTGATCAGGGTCTGGAAATTGAGCAGCGCTTCCAGGCGGCCCTGGGAAATCTCGGGTTGATAGGGCGTGTAAGCGGTGTACCAGGCCGGGTTTTCCAGCAGGTTGCGCAGGATCGGCGACGGTGTATGGCAGTTGTAGTAGCCCTGGCCGATGTAGGTTTTGAACAGTTGGTTCTGCCCGGCAATGGCCTTGATCTTGGCCAGGGCCTCGGCTTCGCTCAAGCCGTCTTCCAGGCCGAGCACGCTGGTGCCCTTGATGCTTTCCGGGATCACGCTGGCGCTGAGGGCTTCGAGGGAATCAAAGCCCAGGCTGGCGAGCATTTGCTGCTCATCTTCCTGGCGAGGGCCGATGTGGCGGGCGATGAATTCGTTGGCGGTGGTCAGATTAACGGTCATGGCGCGCTCCTCAAGCTTCAGCGTTGGCTTTGATCAGACGGTCGTACGCATCCTGATCCAACAGCTTAGCCACTGCCTCGGCGTCGGCGGGTTTAAAGCGGAAGAACCAGCCTTCGCCCATCGGGTCTTCGTTGACCAGTTCCGGGCTGCCATCGAGTTTGTCGTTCACTTCCAGCACTTCACCGTCCAGCGGCATGTAGACGCCGCTGGCGGCTTTGACCGATTCCACGGTGGAGGCTTCGGCGCCCTTGTCGTAAGCCTGCAACTCCGGCAGTTGCACGAAAACCACATCACCCAGCGCGTTCTGCGCAAAAGCGGTGATACCCACGGTGACGCTGCCATCGGCTTCGGCGCGCAGCCATTCGTGATCTTCAGTGAAACGCAACTCGCTCATGGAAACTCCTCAGGGCCAGAATCGTCTGGTGGACGGGATTGGAATAATGGGGAGTTGCTTAGCAATATTGCGGCCAAGGTTATTAATTCGTTATAAATCAACATGTTAATAAAATCGGTTATGACGTTAGTGCATTTGGCTGTAGCGATTTCGCTACAGTCGAGTGCTTGAAAAAAAGCCTATGTGGATCAAAGCCTTGCATGGCGCGTAAAAAACAGGGTTGTAGCGATATCGTTACGCTGTAGCGCTTTCAGTACACGGAATGTCGTTCCTGGACCAAATTTTGGAATGCTCTCCAAATGTGGGAGGGAGCTTGCCCCCTCCCACATTTGTTTGTATTCCAACTTGAATCAGGGCTTGTTGGGGATGCCGTATTTGCGCAAGCGATGGGCAATTGCGGTGTGTGAGGTCTGTAGGCGGCTGGCGAGCTGGCGCGTCGAGGGGTAGCTGGCGTAGAGCTTTTCCAGCAGATCGCGCTCGAAGTCTTCCACCGCCTGTTCCAGGCTGTCGACTTCGCCATCGCTCTGGCGCGCCACCGACGTACCGGCGATGTCCAGGTCGCCGATGTCTACCAGGCTGCCCTCGCAGATGGCGGCGGCGCGGAAGATCACGTTTTGCAGCTGGCGCACATTGCCCGGCCAGCGGTTGCCCAGCAGCGCTGGATAGGTGCCGGGCGCCAGGCGGCAGACCGGGCGCTGGATCTGCGCGCAGGCTTGCTGCATGAAATAGCGGGCCAGCAGCAGAATGTCCTGGCCGCGTTCGCGCAGTGGCGGCACTTCAACGTTAAGCACGTTGAGGCGGTAGAACAGGTCTTCGCGAAAGGTGCCCTCAGTGACCATTTTTTCCAGGTCGCGGTGGGTGGCGCTGAGGATGCGCACATTGACCTTCACCTCACGGTCACCGCCCACCCGACGAAAGCTGCCGTCATTGAGAAAACGCAGCAACTTGGCTTGCAGGTACGGTGACATCTCGCCGATCTCATCGAGAAACACCGTGCCCTGGTTCGCCAGTTCCATCAGCCCTGGCTTGCCACCGCGCTGGGCGCCGGTAAAGGCGCCAGGGGCGTAACCGAACAACTCGCTTTCGGCGAGGTTTTCCGGCAGCGCCGCGCAGTTCAACGCCAAAAACGGTGCACTGTGGCGCGTGCTGATCGCGTGACAGGCGCGGGCCACCAGCTCCTTGCCGGTGCCGGTTTCGCCCTGGATCAGCAGCGGTGCATCCAGCGCCGCCACCCGTTGTGCCCGGGCCTTGAGGGTGCGGATCGCCGGGGATTCGCCCAGCAGCGCATCAAAACCTTCGGCATGGTCGTGGTGCAGCGCCGATAGCTGTTCGCCGATGCGGTTGGGCTGGTAGAGGGTGAGCAGGGCTCCGGCGTCGGTGATCGGCGTGGCGTCCAGCAGCAGGGTCTGGCCATTGACGCTGATCTCGCGCAACGGCAAGCGAAAGCCATGCTCCAGCAAGGTCTCCAGCAGCGCGGGGTCGTTGAACAGCTCGGCGATGCTTTCGCCGGCCGGTTCGCGCCCGTACAGCGTGATCAATGCCGGGTTGGCCAGCAAAATCTTGCCCGCGCTGTCCAGGGCCAGCACCGGGTCGGTCATGGCTGCCAGCAGGGCGTCCAGTTGCAGGTGGCGGCGTTGGCCCGGAAGGATGTCGACCACCTTCACCGCTTGCACGCCGTGCACGCTGAACAGCGCATCGCGCAGTTCTTCAAGCACCTCGGCGCTGAGGGTGGGGGCGTCGATATAGACGTTGGGCGGCACCATCTCCACCGCATCCAGGTTGAGATTGCGCCCACCGAGCAAGGCCAGGACTTCCTGGGTGATGCCGACGCGGTCGATGAAGCTGACGTGGATACGCATGGGGCGATTGGCAATTCTGGAGAGCAGAGGCGGCAAGTATGCCTTGGCGCGGGGCGCAGGTGAAATCTGACAAATGATGGAGATCAAAATGTGGGAGGGGGCTTGCTCCCGATTGCGGTGGATCAGCCAATCAACCTGTGGCTGACACACTGCTATCGGGAGCAAGCCCCCTCCCACATTTTGAACTGTATTGTGTCAGTGCAGGCGTGTTACTCCAGGTGTTCGGGTTTGACCGGGTCGCCTGGCTTCACATCCAACTGATGCCGCACATCCTCAAACATCAGGTCGTACTGCTTGTGCATCGAACCGTTCAACACCGCGACCTTCGGCATGCCGTATTTCTGCGCGATGTTCATCGCATGCCGCGCAAAGTCGAATGCCTGGTCCTTGGGCAGGAAGAACTCCTCCTTGAGGTCCTTGCCCTGCACCGAACCGTGCAGTTTGAATAACATGCCTTTGCCTTCCTTGGGGTCCTGGCTGACTTCATAGTCGATGCACAGGTTGTAGCTGTAGTCGTCCTTGTTGAGCGCGTGACGTTCGACGTGCAAGTGACCGGGTTCAAAGATAGCCATAGGCGTTTCTCCTCTACTTCACAGATAGGTGATGCCAGGTGTGGCCGTGCTGATGCGGGTGCCGGCGCTGCCCTGGACGATGGCTTCGATGTCCGAGAGTGAACCGATCACCGCGGTTTTGCCAGTCTGGCGGGCGAACTCGCAGGCTGCCTGTACCTTGGGGCCCATGGAGCCCGCGGCGAAGCCGAGTTTTTCCATGTCGTCCGGGTGGGCCTGGCCGATGGCCTTCTGGGTTGGCTTGCCGAAGTCGATAAAAGCGGCATTGACGTCGGTGGCGATTACCAGCAGGTCGGCGTCCAGTTGCGCGGCCAGCAAGGAGGAGCACAGGTCTTTGTCGATCACCGCTTCAATGCCGCGCAGCTTGCCGTCTTCGCCATACATCGTCGGGATGCCGCCGCCGCCGGCGCAGATCACGATGGCTTTTTTCTCCAGCAGCCATTTGATCGGGCGGATTTCAAAGATGCGTTTGGGGCGCGGGCTGGCAACCACACGGCGGTATTTGTCGCCATCGGGTGCGATGGCCCAGCCTTTTTCGGCGGCGAGTTGTTCCGCTTCGGCTTTGGCATACACCGGGCCGATAGGCTTGGTGGGGTTCTGGAAGGCGGGGTCCTTGGCGTCCACTTCCACCTGGGTGAGCAGGGTGGCGAACGGCACTTCAAAGTCCAGCAGGTTGCCCAGTTCCTGTTCGATGATGTAGCCGATCATGCCTTCGGTTTCAGCGCCCAATACGTCCAGCGGGTAGGGTGAGACGCTGGTGTAGGCCGCCGCCTGCAACGACAGCAGGCCGACCTGCGGGCCATTGCCGTGGGCGATCACCAGTTCGTTGCCGGCGTGGATCTTGGCGATCTGTTCGGTAGCGATGCGGATATTGGCGCGTTGGTTGTCCGCGGTCATGGGTTCACCACGGCGCAGGAGGGCATTGCCGCCCAGGGCTACGACGATGCGCATAAAGAATGTCCTTTCAGGGAACGCATGAGCACCTCGGTCAATGTGGGAGCTGGCTTGCCTGCGATGGGGGCCTGGCAGGCGACCTGCTGTTGCCAGGCCCACCGCTATCGCAGGCAAGCCAGCTCCCACACTGATGGTGTTCACACCGTGGAAATTAAATGTCTGCCAACGCCGACACCAGGATCGCCTTGATGGTATGCATGCGGTTTTCCGCCTGCTCAAACGCGATATTGGCCGGCGACTCGAAGACTTCCTCGGTCACTTCCACACCATTGGCCAGGTGCGGATAGCGCGCCGCGATGTCCTTGCCGACCTTGGTTTCGCTGTTATGGAACGCCGGCAAGCAGTGCATGAATTTCACCCGGGGGTTGCCCGAGGCTTTCATCATCTTGGCGTTGACCTGGTACGGCAGCAGTTGCTCGATACGCTCGTCCCACGCTTCCACCGGCTCGCCCATGGACACCCAGATATCGGTGTGGATGAAGTCCACGCCCTTCACTGCTTCTTTCGGGTCTTCGGTGATGGTGATGCGTGCGCCGCTTTCCTCGGCAAAGGCCTGGCACTGTTTGATGAAATCTTCATGGGGCCACAGCGCTTTCGGCGCGCCGATGCGCACGTCCATGCCGAGCTTGGCGCCGATCATCAGCAGCGAGTTGCCCATGTTGTAGCGGGCGTCCCCCAGGTAGGCGTAGCTGATGTCATGCAGCGGCTTGTCGCTGTGTTCGCGCATGGTCAGGGTGTCGGCGATCATCTGGGTCGGGTGGAATTCAGCGGTAAGGCCGTTGAACACCGGCACACCGGCGAACTTGGCCAGTTCTTCGACGATTTCCTGTTCGAAGCCACGGTACTCAATGGCATCGAACATCCGGCCCAGGACGCGGGCGGTGTCTTTCATGCTTTCTTTGTGGCCGATCTGCGACGACACCGGGTCGATGTAGGTGACGTGGGCGCCCTGGTCATGGGCCGCGACTTCGAAGGCGCAGCGGGTGCGGGTCGAGGTTTTTTCGAAGATCAACGCGATGTTCTTGCCTTGCAGGTGCGGACGCTCGGTGCCGGTGTATTTGGCGCGTTTGAGGTCGCGGGACAGGTCCAGCAGGTAGTTCAGTTCGCGAGTAGTGTGGTGCATCAGCGACAGCAGGCTGCGGTTGCGCATATTGAAAGCCATGATGGAATCTCCTTAATAGTCGATAGGGTCGCGGATGATCGGGCAGGTCATGCAGTGGCCGCCGCCACGGCCACGGCCGAGCTCACCGGCGCTGATGGTGATGACTTCCACACCGGCCTTGCGCAGCAAGGTGTTGGTGTAGGTGTTGCGGTCGTAACCGATCACCACGCCGGGTTCCACGGCCACTACGTTGTTGCCGTCATCCCACTGCTCGCGTTCAGCGGCGAAGCTGTTGCCGCCGGTCTCGACGACACGTAGCGCCTTGAGGTTGAGGGCCGCGGCGACGGTTTCGAGGAAGTTGGTTTTCTCCCGTTGAATGTCGATACCGTGAGGCTTGCTTTCGTCAGGGCGCAGGGTGAACGGCACGATCTGGTTGACCACTTCCGGGAAGACGGTGACCAGGTCGCGGTCGCAGAAGCTGAACACGGTGTCCAGGTGCATCGCTGCGCGGGATTTTGGCAGGCCGGCCACGATGACGCGCTCCACCGCTTTGTTCTTGAACAGGTTGCGCGCCAGTTGGCCGATGGCTTGGTGGGACGAGCGCTCGCCCATGCCGATCAACACCACGCCATTGCCAATCGGCATCACGTCGCCGCCTTCCAGTGTGGCAGCGCCGTGCTCCTGGTCGGGGTCGCCGTACCAGATCTGGAAGTCCGCGTTGGTGAACTCCGGGTGGAACTTGTAGATGGCGGAGGTCAGCAGGGTTTCCTGGCGTCGGGCCGGCCAGTACATCGGGTTGAGCGTTACGCCGCCATAGATCCAGCAGGTGGTGTCGCGGGTGAACTGGGTGTTGGGCAGCGGCGGCAGGATGAAGCTGGCGTGGCCGAGGAAGTCGCGGAACATCTCGATGGTCTTGCCACCAAAGCTGCTCGGCAGGTCATCGGCCGAGACACCGCCAATCAGGAACTCGCTGATCTTGCGCGGCTCCAGGCTACGCAGCCACGAGCCGACTTCGTCGACCAGGCCCAGGCCCACGGTGTTGGCGGTGATCTTGCGTTGCAGGATCCAGTCCAGCGCTTCGGGGATGGCGACGATATCAGTGAGCAGGTTGTGCATTTCCAGCACATCAATATCCCGCTCGCGCATCTTGGTCACGAAGTCGAAGTGGTCGCGTTTGGCCTGGGCCACCCACAGCACGTCATCGAACAACAGCTCGTCGCAGTTGTTGGGGGTCAGCCGCTGGTGGGCCAAACCTGGGGAGCACACCATGACTTTGCGCAGTTTGCCGGCTTCGGAATGTACGCCGTACTTAACTTTTTCCGTGGTCATTACAGATCCTCCAGTGAACATACAATTACAGAGTCAGGAAGCCGTCGTAGAGCCCATAGGCCGCCACCAGGGCGCCAATGACCACTGCGGCGAAAATCAGCTTCTCGACGTTGGTGAAAATCGGTTTGCCCAGTTCACGCTTGGCCTTGGCGAACAGGATCGCGCCGGGGGCGTAGAGCAGGGCGGAGAGCAGCAGGTATTTGGTGCCGCCGGCATAGAGCAGCCAGATCGCGTAGATCAGGGCGACGGCGCCGATGAACAGGTCTTTCTTGCGCTCCTTGAGCGCGTTTTCGTAGGTTTCGCCGCGCACCGCCAGCAGCAGGGCGTAGGCCGCCGACCACAGGTAAGGCACCAGGATCATCGAGGTGGCGAGGTAGATCAGCGACAGGTAGGTGCTCGCGGAAAACAGGGTGATCACCAGGAATATCTGAACCATCGCGTTGGTCAGCCACAGGGCATTGACCGGCACATGGTTGGCGTTTTCCTTGCGCAAGAACTCCGGCATGGTGTGGTCCTTGGCGGCGGCAAACATGATCTCCGCACACAGAAGCACCCACGACAGCAACGCGCCCAGCAGCGAGATGATCAAGCCGACGCTGATCAGCACCGCACCCCAATGGCCGACCACATGCTCAAGCACGGCAGCCATCGACGGGTTCTGCAACTTGGCCAGTTCCGGTTGGGTCATGATCCCCAAAGACAGCACGTTCACCAGCATCAGGAACAGCAGCACAGTGATAAAACCAATCACGGTGGCCTTGCCCACGTCGCTGCGTTTCTCGGCACGGGAGGAAAAGATGCTCGCGCCTTCGATGCCGATGAACACCCACACGGTGACCAGCATCATGTTGCGCACCTGGTTCATCACGCTGCCCAGGTCGGGGTTTTTTACGCCCCAGATGTCTGCGGTGAAGATATCCAGCTTGAACGCGAACAGGGCGATGAGCACGAACAACAGCAGCGGCACCACCTTGGCAACGGTGGTCACCAGGTTGATGAACGCTGCTTCCTTGATGCCGCGCAGCACCAGAAAGTGCACCGCCCACAGCAGTACCGAGGCACCGATCACCGCCGCCGGCGTGTTGCCTTCGCCAAAGATCGGGAAGAAGTAACCCAGGGTGCTGAACAAGAGTACGAAGTACCCGACGTTGCCCAGCCAGGCACTGATCCAGTAGCCCCAGGCCGATGAGAACCCCATGTAATCGCCGAAGCCGGCCTTGGCGTAGGCGTACACCCCGCCGTCGAGATCGGGCTTGCGGTTGGCGAGGGTCTGGAACACGAATGCGAGGGTCAACATGCCGATGGCGGTGATCACCCAACCAATCAACACGGCGCCTACGTCGGCACTGGCGGCCATGTTTTGCGGGAGTGAAAAGATCCCGCCGCCAATCATTGAGCCCACGACAAGTGCAACCAGCGCACCAAGCCTAAGTTTTCCGGGAGAATCAGACATTGCGTGACTCCAATGCAGGAGAAGAGAGATCACAGAATAATTCCGTGCGCTAATAAAACAGCTGACTCAGATCACTTCATTGGCACATTCCATTGTGAATTAACGACTTAGGGTGGCAGTTGCGGGGCGACACGGCCTGTGCAAAGGCGCTCGCTAGAGCGGTCTCCTACAATGTGGTTAATCATTTGGTCCGGGGCATGGGTGTTGACGCTAGTTCGTATTTGCGAATGTGCAAACTTTTTGGATGTTGCCTGACGAGCGCTTCATAATTGCCGTATTTAAATTCTAAATAAGCCTAAACTTCCTGCGTTTACATACCCTTATGTTATGAAACGCTAGCGTCATTAAATTGAATTAGTTGAGTGCGCGGTGGCCGGCTCAAACATTTATTGCGAGGAACCTGCATGTCCCAACCAGCCCAGAAACTTCGGCTCAGTGCCCTGATCGCCCTGGTAGTAGGTTCGATGATCGGCGGCGGGATCTTCTCGCTCCCGCAAAACATGGCGGCCCGCGCCGAAGTAGGCGCGGTGCTGATCGGTTGGGCCATTACCGCGGTTGGCATGTTGACCCTGGCGTTTGTGTTCCAGACCCTGGCCAACCGTAAACCGGAACTGGATTCCGGGGTGTATGCCTACGCCAAGGCCGGCTTCGGCGATTACATGGGGTTCTCGTCGGCCTGGGGCTACTGGATCAGTGCGTGGATGGGCAACGTCGGCTATTTCGTGTTGCTGTTCAGCACCCTGGGTTACTTTTTCCCGGCGTTCGGTCAGGGCAATACACCACTGGCCATCGGTTGTGCATCGCTGTTGCTGTGGGCGGTGCATTTTCTGGTGATGCGCGGGATCAAGGAAGCGGCGTTCATCAACCAGATCACCACCGTGGCGAAGATCGTGCCGCTGCTGATGTTTATCGTGATCGCCGCCGTGGCGTTCAAGGCCGACATCTTCACCCGTGATATCTGGGGCCTGGGCAATCCGCAGATGGGCAGCGTGGTCGAGCAGGTGCGCCACATGATGCTGGTCACGGTGTTTGTGTTTATCGGTATCGAAGGCGCCAGTGTGTACTCGGCGCGGGCCGAGAAGCGCAGCGATGTGGGGCGCGCCACGGTGATTGGTTTCCTGGGCGTGCTGGCGCTTCTGGTGCTGGTGAATGTGCTGTCGTTGGGCATCATGGGCCAGCCGGAACTGGCGCAGTTGCAGAACCCGTCCCTGGCGGGCGTGCTGGAACACATTGTCGGGCCCTGGGGCGCGATATTGATCAGCCTCGGCCTGGCGGTTTCGCTGCTCGGGGCATTGCTTTCGTGGGCGTTGCTCTGCGCGGAAATCCTCTATGCCACTGCCCATGACAAGACCATGCCGGCGTTCCTGAAAAAGGAAAATGCCAATCAGGTGCCGGTTAACGCGTTGTGGCTGACCAATGTGATGATCCAGGCATTTCTGGTGATCACGCTGTTTTCGGCCAGTACCTACACCACCCTGATCTACCTGGCGTCGTCGATGATTCTGGTGCCGTACCTGTGGTCGGCGGCCTATGCGGTGCTGTTGAGCGCGCGCGGCGAAACCTATCAAGGCGCTCAGCGCCGACGCATGAAGGATCTGCTGGTAGGCTTGATTGCCCTCGGTTACGCGGTGTGGCTGTTGTATGCGGGCGGTTTGAAATATTTGCTGCTGTCGGCGCTGCTGTATGCACCGGGTGTGATCCTGTTTGCCCTGGCCAAGCGGGAGCAGGGCCGCCCGTTGTTTACCTCGCTTGAAAAAGGCATTTTCGGTTGTGTGATCGCGGGCGCCGGGTTGGCTGCGTACGGGCTGTATAGCGGGGTATTGTCGCTGTGAGGTTGGTGTATCAACCGCCTTATGACTGGGCGGCGATGGTGGAGTTCTTATCGGCGCGGGCAATCACCGGGTTGGAAACCGTGGTGGCCGGTGTGTATCGACGCAGCATCAGTGTGGCCGGGCGACATGGCTGGATCAGCGTCGCGCCGGGGGCGGGGGACTGGCTGGAAGTGACGGTCGACTTTCCCGAGCCGGCCGCGCTGCCCGAGATCGAGCGGCGCCTGCGCAGGATGTTCGATCTGGATGCCGTGCCCGCCGTGATCAACCTGCAATTGGCCAGGGACCCGTTGATGGCGCAACTGGTTGCGGCTCGACCAGGGCTGCGGTTGCCGGGTACATGGGACGGCCTGGAGTTGGCCATTCGCGCAGTGCTGGGCCAGCAGATCACGGTGGTGGCGGCGATCCGGTTGGCGGGCAAGCTGGTGGCGCAGTATGGCCAGTCGTTGCAAACCCCCCACACCGGTATTACTCACCTGTTCCCGGCACCCGAGGTGCTGGCGGCGGCGGACCTGGCGGCCCTGGGCATGCCCAAGGCGCGAGGTCGCACCTTGTCCGGTGTGGCCCAGGCGTTGTTGGATGACCCTCGGATTTTCGAGCCCAAGGCCAGTCTCAAGGACGGTGTTGCACGGTTGGTGGCACTCCCGGGGATTGGCGATTGGACCGCGCAGTACATCGCCATGCGCCAGTTGCGCGAGGCGGATGCGTTTGCGTCGGGGGACATCGGCTTGATCAATGCGCTGACGGCGCTGGAAGGCGGGCCGGTGTCGGCACGGCAGTTGCTGGCGCGGGCAGAGGCGTGGCGGCCGTTGAGGGCGTATGCAGCGCAGCATTTGTGGACGTCGTTGAACCGCGGGGATTGATAGTGACTGTGATGGCCTCATCGGGGGCAAGCCCCTCCCACATTTGATGTGTGAATACATTCAAAAGTGGGAGGGGGCTTGCCCCCGATGGCGGTCTTCAGTTCACCACTGAGGCCGGTGCGCGCCCAATTCCCCTGCCGGCAAATCCCACTGCAACGGCGTGCCACTGATGCTCAGCGGCGCCAGTAACCGATGGGCCTGGCCCCAGGGGGTCTGCTCTACCACCAAGCCTTGATCATTGATGTCTTCGCCGCGCAACGCTGCCTGCTGCGGCACCTGCCCTGCGTCCACCAGCAACTTGGCCGTGCGCGCCAGTGACAACCGCGCCGAACCGCCCCGACCTGACGCAAACCGCTCGCTCAAGGCCTGGATCGCACTGGCGGCCATCAGGTAACCGGTAGCGTGATCCAGCGCCTGCACCGGCAGCGGCACGGGCTTATCCGCTTGCTTGCAGGCCATGCCCGCCTCGGCGATCCCGCTGCTCATCTGCACCAGGCTGTCAAAACCGCGACGGTTACGCCACGGGCCACTCCAGCCATAGGCATTGAGGCTGACGTCAATCAGGCCGGGGGCGATATGTTGGCGCTCGCCGAGGGTGTAACCCAGCTGTTCCAGTGCATCGGCGCGGTAACCATGGAACAGTACGTCAGCGTGCTTGAGCAAGGCTTCGAATACCTGCCGGCCTTCAGGGCTTTTCAGGTCGAGGCGGGCACAGCGCTTGCCCAGGGTCATTTCCGGTACCACGCCCGGTTCGTTCCAGGTTGGCGAATCAATGCGCAGTACATCTGCACCCAATCCGGCGAGGAAACGACTGGCCACGGGGCCGGCCAATACGCGGGTCAAGTCCAGCACCTTGATACCCGCCAGCGGGCGCGCAGGTGAGCCAAGCCAGGGTTTGTCGATACCAGGGTCGAAGACCTGACGCTGTATCAACTCTTCGGCATTCACCGCCAAGCCTTGCGGATGCTGCTGCCAGGCTTGCCACGTACGCATCTGCGCCGCACAACCGCCGGCGTCGACAATGGCCTGTTCCAGTTCTGCGGCGTTCCATGTAGCGACTTTGGTCGCCATCTCGGCGCGGTCGGCCACAGGCCCAAGCACCCGTTCGGCCGCTGCACGGTGATGGGGTGCGTTGGTGTGCAGACGAATCCAGCCCTCGGCGCTGGCGTAGTCACCGGCCACTGGGTCCCACAGCGGCGGTACTTGCCAACCCACTGGGCGAATCGACGAAGAAAACCACAGCGAGGCGAGACGCCGATCCACGCTGACGCTGGGCAGCCGCCCGGTCTGTTGCTGGATCAACTGGGCAACAGCCTGGCCAGCGGCGCCGATGCTGGCGACGGCCAGGTCGGTCACGGCGAAGGACGAGGGCAGCGCGCCTGCCGAGGTCTCGGGCAGCGCAATGTGCGGTAAATCGAGTGCAGCTTGGATGGGAGTCAGCAGGTCAGTCATCTAAGGCCCTCCGTAAGAGAAGGGCCACTATAGAAGAACATCACACCGGTGTGGCAGCCCCTGGGATCAAGGGCAGTTCGATACTGGCGATAAAACCGCCGTCGGGATGATTGGCCAGGATCAGGGTGCCGCCATGGCGCTCGGCAGCACGGCGGGCGATGGCCAGGCCCAGGCCATGACCTTGCGCAGTCTGGCCCGGCGCACGGTAAAACGGCTCGCCCAGTTGGCCCAGGTGTTCGGTTTCAACGCCGGGGCCGTGGTCGCGTACGCTGATCAGAATGCGCCCGTTTTGATGCTGGGCCTGCAATTGAATCGGTTGGCCGGCCGGGTTGAAGCGTTGGGCATTGCGCAGAAGGTTATCCACGGCGCGCTCGATCATGGTCGGCCAGCCCTTGAGCCGCAGGTCGACGTCGGTGCTGAGGTGCACCACTTGCTCGGGCGCGCCGAGCTGGGCGTCCTTTTGCAGGGTCTTGAGCAATGGGTTGAGGTCAATGTCTTCGGCGCTGGCGTTGTCGGCGTCGACCCGCGCCAGGACCAGGATTTCGCTGATCAAGGCTTCCAGGCGGTCGCATTCGCGGGTCAGGCGTGGCCAGAGTTTTTCCCGTTCTTCGGGGCTGGCGCGCTCGGCCAGGGCCAGGGCGATACGCAAGCGTGCCAGGGGCGAGCGCAGTTCGTGGGACACGTCGCGCAGCAACTGGCGCTGGCTACCGATCAGGCTTTGCAGGCGCGCGCCCATGCGGTTGAAGTCATTGGCCAACACACCGAATTCGTCGCGCCTGTTGGCCAGTTGCGCCAGGCTGTTTTGTTGATAGGTGGTTTGCCCCAGGTCATGCACCGCGCCGCGCAGGCGGCTGAGTGGGCGGGTGATGGACAAGGTCACCAGCAGGCTGAACAGGGTCAACACCACCAGGGTGATTGCCAGGGCACTGAGCGGCCACAGCAGGCTACTGCGGTGCCAGGCTTCCAACTCCGGGTGGGGAATGCGGTAGATCAGCAGGTAGGTGTCGCCGGTTTTGTCGCTGGTGTACTCGGCGGTCAGGCGCCGCCAGGGCAGGTGGCCGTCCTGGCTGTCATTCTGCCGGGCTTCAAAGGCGGCGGCGCGACGCGGGAAGGTACCGCGCACCACCGGCTCGCCGCTCTCGTTAAGCACTTGCACATCGATGTGGTACTGGCGTTTGCGCTGTTGCAGCAAGTCCTGGGCGGCGTCCTCACCCTGGGCTTCGTAGAGTTGCGTCCACTCTTGCGCCAGGTTGTTCAGGCCGGGGTGGCGGCTGAGAATCCAGGCGTCCTGGTTGAGCATATGCCCAAGCAGAATCGACAACCCGCCAACCAGGGCGATGGCCAGCCAGAAACTCGCCAGGATACGCCAGAACAATGAACGCACAGGAAACCCTCAAACAGGAAAAGCCCAGTGGTGTGAACCACTGGGCCGTAGGCATTACGTTTGCATTATTGCGCTTTTTGCGCTTGCTGGGCTTTCCATTCCTGGAATTGCTTCCACTCGGCGCGGCGCTCGGCTTGCTTCTTGACGATCTCGTCGTATTGCTTCTGCTGGTCAGGCTTGAGCACGGCGCGGATATTGGCCTGGGTTTTCTGCTTGCCGGCGGCGATCTCGTCCTGCATGGCTTTCTGGTCAGCGGCCGGGAGTTTGTCCAGGTACTTTTGGGTCAGGTCCTTGCGAGCGTGCCATTGGTCACCCATCAGCTTGCGGATCTGCTCGCGCTGTTCCTTGCTCAAGTCTAGCTGGCTGAACGGGCCGCCTTTACCACGCGGGCCGTGTTCACCGTGGCCCGGGCCGCCCATCATGTGGCCTTCGTGGCCGCCCATCGGGCCTGGGCCTTCAGGCATGGCCATGGCAACGGTAGGCAGTGCAGCGGCGAGCATCAAAGCGATAAGGGTCTTGCGCATGGTGATTCTCCTGTCTCTATTCCGGTGAGTCCGGATGTGAGTAGGTTACGCAGCGCAAGGTCAGCCGCCGTCAGCGGAGGGTAAAGATTTGGTAAGGCTGCCTCTAGAGGCTGTAGTAGTAGCCGCGACTGCGCAGCGCCACGATCCGCGGCCGGCCATCCGGGTGCGGGCCGATCTTTTTGCGCAGGTTGCTGACGTGCATGTCCAGGCTGCGATCGTAAAGGGTCAACTTGCGGCCCAGGGCGATCTGCGCCAGTTCCTGTTTATCGAGGGGCTCGCCGGGCTGGCGCAGCAAGGCTTCGAGCAGGCGGCTTTCGGAGACGGTCAGGGTGAACTCCTGGTCATCGATGCTCACCACGCCGCGCACCGGGCTGAAGCACAGGTCGCCCAGCTCAAGCTGGGTCGAGACCGCGGTCGGGTGGCTGCGGCGCAATACGGCACGCAGGCGGGCGGTCAGTTCGCGCGGATCGCAAGGCTTGGCCAGGTAGTCGTCGGCGCCCAGCTCCAGGCCGAGGATGCGGTCCAGGGGTTCGCCCCGCGCCGAGAGCATCAGCACCGGCAGTTCCGGGTGGTCGTTGCGCAGTTGCTTGAGCAGCTCCAGGCCGCTGCCGTCGGGCAACATCACGTCGAGCACCACCGCCGCCGGGGCGGCTTCGGCCAAGGCTTTGCGGGCGCTCAGGCCATCGTGGCAGGCGCGCACCTGGAAGCCTTCCTGGCTCAACCAACTGTTCAGCAGCTCACAGAGCTCCTGGTCATCATCTATCAGTAACAGCTCGCTCATGACTCACTCGATTTAGCCATTGTCGACGGCGACGACCCCACCGGTGCCGCCGTGAGCCATTAGGAGTGCGCCGAAACGATTAGGTTCGACGCAGCCGGGTTCAAGGCAGGACTTGCTTGAACGGCTTGATCACCACATCAGCGTAGACGCCTGCTGCGACATAGGGGTCGGCCTTGGCCCAGGCCTGGGCGTCGGCCAGGGAGGCGAACTCGGCGACAATCAGGCTGCCGGTGAAACCGGCGTCGCCCGGGTCATTGCTGTCGACCGCCGGGTGCGGGCCGGCCAGTACGATACGGCCTTCGGCTTGCAGCTGTTTAAGGCGCTCGACGTGGGCGGGGCGTACGCTCAGGCGTTTTTCCAGCGAGTTGGCAATATCGGTGGCAATGATGGCGTAGAGCATGTCAGTCCTCGGTTTTCGGCGTGGTAGGCGCGGTGTCATGCAGGTGACGCGACAGGTAGATCCCTTGGCCGATCAGGAACAATACGGTCATGCCCAGGCTGCCGAACACCTTGAAGTCGACCCAGTAGTCCTGGAAGGTAAAGGCCACGAACAGGTTGGCGGCACCGCAGAACAGGAAAAACACGATCCAGGCCACGTTCAGGCGCACCCACACCGGTTCCGGCAAGGTCAGCGCGTGGCCCATGATCCGCTTGATCAGCAGGCGGTCACCGATGAAGTGGCTGCCGATAAAGACCAGGGCAAACAGCCAGTTGACCACCGGGGCTTTCCATTTAAGGAAGGTTTCGCTGTGGAAGGCCAGGGTCAGTCCGCCAAAGACCAGGCAGGCGATAAGGGTCAGCCATTGGCTTTTTTCCAGCTTGCGCTGGGAGATGAAGATGGCGCCGTAGACCACGATGGAGCTGATGATCAATACGGCAGTGGCACTGTAGATACCCCCGAACGACAGCTCGTGACCGGCGATTTCGATGACCCTGGGGTCGAGTTTGGTAACGATGAAAAACAGCAACAGCGGGATGAAGTCGATGAATTGTTTCACAGTAAGAGCCAGAAGCTGGATGTGGCGGCATAATAACAAACATCCTTGGTTGCGATAGCGCCAGCTGACTTGAGGTTACATACCCACGTGAATGTTGATTTGCACTGCCACAGCACGGCCTCCGACGGCGCCCTGGCGCCCGCGGTACTGGTTGCGCGTGCGTTTGAAAAAGGCGTGCGAGTTTTGGCATTGACCGACCACGACACCCTCGAGGGTCTCGATGAAGCCCGCCAGGCCGCGCATTCCCTGGGCATGCAGCTGGTCAACGGGGTGGAATTGTCCTGCACCTGGGGCGGCGCCACCATCCATGTGCTGGGCTACGGTTTTGATCAAAAGGCCCCGCCCTTGGTGGCGGCGATTGCCCAATTGCACGATGGCCGCTGGCTGCGGTCCGAAGAAATAAGCCGCAAGCTCAGCCTTAAAGGCATGCCAGGTGCCCTCGACGGCGCCCGTGCCATCCAGCAAGAGCTGGGCGACAGCGGCAACGCACCGGCCCGTCCGCACTTTGCCGACTGGATGGTACGTGAAGGGTATGTAAAGGATCGCGCCGAAGCCTTTCGCAAATGGCTGGGCGCCGGCAAGTTGGGCGATGTGAAGCTGCATTGGCCGACCCTGGAAGACACCGTCCAGACCCTGCGGGACTCCGGGGCCTGGGTCAGCCTGGCGCATCCCTGGCATTACGATTTCACCCGCAGCAAGCGCCGCAAGCTGATCAGCGACTATATTGGTGCGGGTGGCCACGCGATCGAGGTGGTCAACGGGCATCAACCGGCGGAACAGGTCGGCAGCCTGGCGATCCTTGCTCGCGAATTTGGTCTGCTGGTCAGTGCCGGCAGTGATTTTCATGGCCCAGGCGGCTGGTCCGAGATTGGCGAGTATCGCCAGGTCCCGGAAGATCTGCCGCTGTTGTGGGGGCGATTCAAGCATGACCCCATTATTGCCACCGTCTGAACAGGTAGAGCACGTGAGTCAATTCTTCCAGATTCATCCGGAAAACCCTCAGGCGCGCCTGATTAAACAGGCCGTGGAGATCATCCGAGCCGGCGGCGTGGTGATCTATCCAACTGATTCGTCCTACGCCATCGGTTGCCAGATCGGCGACAAAGGCGCGGTCGAGCGTGTAAGGCGCCTGCGCCAGCTGGACGACAAGCACAACTTCGCACTGATTTGCAGCGACTTGTCTCAACTGGGCCTGTTCGCCAAGGTCGACACCGGTACGTTCCGCCTGCTCAAGGCCCATACGCCGGGGCCTTATACCTTCATTCTCAATGCCACCCGCGAAGTGCCGCGCCTGTTATTGCACCCCAAGAAGCGCACCATCGGCCTGCGCGTGCCGGAACACCCGATAGCCCTGGCGCTGTTGGCCGAGCTGGGTGAGCCGCTGATGAGCGTGTCGTTGATCCTGCCCGGTGAAACCGAACCGTTGTACGACCCTTACGAAATGCGGCGCCTGCTGGAAAAGCATGTCGACCTGATCATCGATGGCGGCTACGGCGGCAACAAAGCCTCGACGGTGATCAACCTGGCTGACGGCGAGCCTGAAGTGGTGCGTGTGGGCTGTGGCGATCCGGCGCCATTTATGGTCGAGGCCTGAATGTCGGCCGTGGAAACCGCTGATCCCCAGGCCGGCGCCCAGCAGGAACTGCCGTTCGCCATGGTCTATGGCCAGGCGGTCATGGAAATGCCCCTGGACCTGTACATTCCACCGGATGCCCTGGAGGTCTTCCTGGAAGCCTTCGAAGGCCCGCTGGACTTGCTGCTGTACCTGATCCGCAAACAGAACATCAATATCCTCGACATCCCGGTGGCAGAAATCACCCGTCAGTACATGGGCTACGTCGAGCTGATGCAGTCGGTGCGCCTGGAGCTGGCCGCCGAGTACCTGGTGATGGCCGCCATGCTCGCCGAGATCAAGTCGCGCATGTTGTTGCCGCGTTCGGAGACCGTCGAAGCCGAAGAGGATGACCCGCGCGCCGAACTGATCCGCCGCTTGCAGGAGTACGAACGCTTCAAGGCCGCCGCCGAAGGCATTGACGGCCTGAGCCGCGTGGGCCGTGATGTGGTGGTGCCCAAGCTCGACGCACCCGAGGCCCGTGCGCGCAAATTGCTGCCGGACGTGAGCCTGGAAGAATTGCTGATGTCCATGGCCGAGGTGCTGCGCCGTGGCGATATGTTTGAAAGCCACCAGGTCAGCCGCGAAGCACTGTCTACCCGCGAGCGCATGAGTGATGTGCTGGAACGCCTGAAGGGCGGTGGGTTTGTGCCGTTTGTCGAGCTGTTCACCGCCGAAGAAGGCCGACTAGGTGTGGTGGTGACCTTTATGGCGATCCTCGAACTGGTCAAGGAATCCTTGGTCGAGCTGGTGCAGAATGAGCCTTTTGCGGCTATCCACGTGCGGGCGCGAGCCGAATAACGAGCTGAATCGATGAATCTGACTGAACCCCGCGAACTGGCACCCTTGCTGGAGGCCTTTCTCCTGGCCTCGGGTAAACCGCAATCCCTGGAGCGCCTGTTCGAACTCTTTGAAGAAGCTGAACGCCCGGAGCCGCCGGTATTCAAGAAGGCGCTGGAGATCCTGCGCAAGTCCTGCGACGGCCGTGCCTTTGAGTTGCGCGAAGTGGCGTCGGGTTATCGCCTGCAGATCCGTGAGAAGTTTTCGCCGTGGGTGGGGCGCTTGTGGGAAGAGCGGCCGCAGCGTTATTCGCGGGCAATGCTGGAAACCATGGCGCTGATCGCCTATCGTCAGCCGATTACCCGTGGCGAAATCGAGGACGTGCGTGGTGTGGCGGTCAACAGCCATATCGTCAAGACCCTGCTGGAGCGCGAGTGGATCCGCATCGTGGGTTACCGCGACGTGCCCGGCAAACCGGCGATGTTCGCCACCACCAAGGTGTTCCTCGATCATTTCAACCTGAAGAACCTCGACGACCTGCCGCCCCTGGCTGAACTGCGCGAAATGGAGGCCGAGCCGGTGCTCGACTTCGACGATGCGCCGGTGCCGCAAAGCCTGCAGGAACTGGCCGATGCCAGCGCCGAGCCGGAGGAGCCCAAGGACGAAACCAGCTTCCATACGCTGTTGTTGGAGCTCGATGATATGGAGCAAGGGATCAAGACTGATTTTGACGACCTGTTGCGTGATGCTGCCGACGAGCCGCAGACCGAGGTGAACGTTGAACCCGAGCCCGAAGTCGAAGAAGACATCCTCGGCGTCGCCGATGCCCGGGAAAAACTGCTGGCCGCCGTCGCCGCCCTGGAACAGCCGCCGCTGAGCGACGAAGAAGACGAAGCCCGGGCGCTGGCCGAAGCCATCGAAAACGAACGCCGCCAACTCGAAGACTGACGCAATAAAAACTGTGGGAGGGGGCTTGCTCCCGATAGCGGAGTGTCAGGCAGCAGATGCATCAACTGATCCACTGCTATCGGGAGCAAGCCCCCTCCCACATTGGATCTCCATTGTCTCCATTGGTCTGGATTGTCTGGGAGAAAACATGAGTTCCACCAAAGACCCGTGCATCAGCATCTGCAAGTTCGCCGACGACATCTGCGTCGGCTGTGGCCGCAGCAAGCGCGAAATCCGTGCCTGGAAGAAGCTCGACAAAGTCGACAAGCGCACGGTGCTGGCTGAAGCCGAGCTGCGATTGCTGGCGCTGGGTGCCACCGGTCGGCGGAAAAGCAAATGACTTGGACGTTATCGACTAGTCTGTGATGCGCAACACGCGCCATGCGCGTATGATTCGCGACCCCTTGCCGACCTATTCGGCCAAGGCCCCGCTTTCAAGACCCCTCAGGCCACGCCTGAATCGACCCACCGGGAGGTGCTTACGATGAATGACCAAGACCAGAAAGACCAGGAAATCGGCCCAGCAGGCGAAAAGCTGCAAAAAGTGCTGGCGCGTATCGGCGTGGGCTCGCGCCGCGACGTCGAAGCCTGGATTACCCAGAAGCGCATCAAGGTCAACGGCGTCGAGGCTACCCTCGGCCAGCGCGTCGACCTGCACGATGCAATCACCATTGATGGCAAGGTCATCAAGCGTGAAGAGGCCGCCGAATCGGTGCGCCGGGTGATCATGTACAACAAGCCCGATGGCGAAATCTGCACCCGTGACGACCCGGAAGGCCGTCCGACCGTGTTCGACAAGATGCCCAAGCCCAAGGAAGGCCGCTGGATCAACATCGGTCGTCTGGACATCAACACCACCGGCTTGCTGATGTTCACCACTGACGGCGAACTGGCCAACCGCCTGATGCACCCGTCCTACGAGATGGATCGTGAATACGCCGTGCGTGTACGCGGTGAAGTCGATGACGAGATGATCGAACGCCTCAAGGCCGGCGTGGTGCTGGAAGACGGCCCGGCCAAGTTCACCGACATCAAGCAGGCGCCAGGCGGCGAAGGTTTCAACCACTGGTACCACTGCGTGGTGATGGAAGGGCGTAACCGTGAAGTGCGTCGCCTGTGGGAATCCCAGGGGCTGGTGGTCAGCCGCCTCAAGCGCGTGCGTTTCGGCCCGGTGTTCCTGAACTCCGACCTGCCGATGGGCCGCTGGCGCGAAATGAGCCAGTACGAAGTCGACATCCTCAGCGCCGAAGTTGGCCTGACGCCTGTCGCCATGCCGCAGATGAACGCCAAGAGCAAAGACAAGCTCGAGCGTATGCAGCGTAAATCGTCGCGCCCTGTTGCGCGTACCGAGCGCGTGGCTCGCACCCTGCGCCCGGCGCTGAATGCACCGGCAACCGGCGGTCGTATTTCTCGCGAGCCGCAGATCGAAGGTGAGCGTCGCCCAACCGCACCGTCCCGCCAGGAAGGTGATCGTGCACCACGCACACCGCGCCCGGCCCGTGGCGAAGCGCCAAGCGGCGGTCGCAGCAACCGTGGTGAAGCCGATCGCCCGGCCGACAACGCCAGTACCAAGCGTCCAGCCAAGCCAGCGGCGAACAAGCGCCCTGGCCCGAAACTGGTAGCTGATGAGCCGTCGGGCAAGCGCCGTGGCGCCCCGGCAGGTTCGGGTCAGCGTCCTGGTTTTGGTCGCAAGAAGCCGCAGTGATGCGTTAAGCGCTGCATAAAAACGCCAACCCTAGGGTTGGCGTTTTTTTTGATCTGAATTTGAAATGCAATCAACTGTGGGAGCTGGCTTGCCTGCGATAGCGGTGTGCCAGTCACCTTTGTGCTAACTGACCCACCGCTATCGCGGGCAAGCCCGGCTCCCACAGGGATATCTACACGTCTGATGATCTTTTAAAAGGCAAAGGAGCCATCAAACACCGGCTTGTCATCCAGCGCCAACACCCCACTGGCAAAGATCAAATCCAAGTGATGACTGCCTTTCTGCCCGCCGCCCAGGCCCAGGTGCAGCCCGCAATGGCGCTCCTCGAACCCGGCATTGCGCGCATACAGATCCTTGACCCCTTCGTTGGTGCCAATCCCTAGCTCCTCCACCCGACGGTTGGACGGGTTGGCATTCAGGTACTTGTTGAAATCATCCGCCAGCCCCGGCACGTCGCTGGCCACGCTGCAAATGGTCGAGTTCTCGATCCACAATTCCAGCGGTGATTGCAGCACGCCGTATTTGCGCGCAAACGGAATAGTGCTGAGGAAGGTACCGACAAACCGCACCTGGCCGTTGATGGCTTCACTGTGGGTGGCGATTTCGCCGGGGGCCAGGTCGTGGTTGCCGACGCCGTTGATATTGGTCCACTTCTTGATGCTGCTCATCGGCGCTTCAAGACGTGAACCGTGCTTGTCGGTAAAGCTCAGTACATTGGCCTGGGACATGCGTCGGATCAGCGTGGCGTTAAGGTCGGCAATACGCTGTGGCTCGACGCTGAAGGTGTCGTAGAAGTAATCACCATAATCCTTGAATAGCAGGGATTTCTTCCAGTGCTCGGCCATCACGCCGTGCAGGGCGCGGATAAAGTCCGGGCCTTCGGCGCGTGGGTTGGGCAGGGTGGAAGAGTCGTAGAGAAACAGGTACAGGTCACAGTCTTCGATGGCTTGCACCAGGGCTTCGCTGGGAGCCAGGTCCAGGCGTTGCAACTGGAAGTTGAAGCGGGCGGCGCTGCCGTGGGTGATTGCCTGGGCGATGGCGTCGTAGCGTTCGGTATGGCCCAGCAGCACGGTGGGGCGACTCAGGCCGCTGAGGGCTGGGTGGTGTGCGAGGTAGTAGAGAAAGTGTTCGACGGCGCGGGCCTTGTCCATGACGGTGTCCTTCTGTGCCTTGGGTAAGGGGACAGGTGCCGTGCACAGCACCTGCCGGATGCCTGCCGGGTATTAGAAAGGCCACATCGCGGTGCCGAAAGGCACAACGGCATCGGCTTGCATCATTTCAACGGCGGCCTCATGGGTCGGCGCTTCAAACCAATCGTCGAGTTGCAGTTCGGTTTCCAGGTCTTTTTCCAGTGCTTGCATGGTGTATCTCCTAGAGGACGTTGATTGAGAACGGCTTGCCCGCGGGCTTCGTGGGCAAGTGGAAAGAACCTAGAAGAGAGTGTTTCAAAATGCAAAAAAAATATTGACACGGTTTCATTTGGATTTTTTCTTCTGTTTTTGGCGAGCTATTTTTTATGCAGAAAAAACAGCTAATTAGCTGAACCGTTTATTCAGAAAATCCCCACTGACAATTTTCCGTTGGCTGGTCGTAAAACCTGGCTGTAACGCAGTATTTCCGTATCGTAACGATAAGTTTACGAATTTGCCCCGAGAGTCTTGAGCGACCCGTAGCTGTAAGGATTAGCTGACAGTTTGTCGCGTGCACTCTGTTGGGGCGTGCCGAAGCTGTCGAGCGGTGTACAATGCGCCGCGTTTTACTGTGACTCCCCTTGCGTACCCACGCAAAAGGCCAAGACCTCAGGGTTCGATCCCCCTGATCACTCCGCCTGGCCACGAGCCGGACGGGTTCGATTTCGTCACAGATAAAAACAAACAGGTGACGCATGACCGTTAGAAAGACGCTGTACTCCTGGTGCCTGCGCCGGGGTTTGAGCGGCGCTGCTTGAGTCGGTAATTCAAGGCAGCAACCTGCATTCACCTCCTCAAACCTTGCGTGAGACCCCTTTCATGAGTGGAACCCATTCCTCCTCAGGCGAGCTGAAACGCGGCCTGAAAAATCGGCATATCCAGTTGATCGCCCTCGGTGGCGCCATCGGTACCGGCCTGTTCCTGGGCTCGGCCGGGGTGCTCAAATCCGCCGGCCCGTCGATGATCTTGGGCTATGCCATCTGCGGCTTTATCGCCTTCATGATCATGCGCCAGCTCGGCGAGATGATCGTCGAAGAGCCGGTAGCCGGTTCGTTCAGCCATTTTGCCCACAAATACTGGGGCGGTTTCGCCGGCTTTCTGTCGGGCTGGAACTGCTGGATTCTTTACATTCTGGTGGGTATGTCGGAGCTGACCGCTGTCGGCAAATACGTGCACTACTGGTGGCCGGAGATCCCGACCTGGGTGTCTGCGGCGGCTTTCTTCGTGCTGATCAACGTGATCAACCTGGCCAACGTCAAGGTCTTCGGTGAAGCCGAGTTCTGGTTTGCCATCATCAAGGTGGTGGCAATTGTCGGCATGATTGCCTTGGGCAGCTACCTGCTGGTCAGTGGCAGCGGCGGCCCGCAAGCCTCGGTGAGCAACCTGTGGGACCACGGCGGGTTTTTCCCCCATGGTGTTGGCGGGTTGGTGATGGCCATGGCGATCATCATGTTCTCGTTCGGCGGCCTGGAAATGCTTGGTTTTACCGCCGCCGAAGCCAATCAACCACGCACCGTGATCCCCAAGGCGATCAATCAGGTGATCTACCGCATCCTGATTTTCTACATCGGTGCCCTGGTGGTGCTGTTGTCGTTGACGCCGTGGGACAGTCTGCTGGCGACCCTCAACGCCTCCGGCGATGCCTACAGTGGCAGCCCGTTCGTGCAGGTGTTCTCGATGCTGGGCAGCAATACCGCCGCGCATATCCTCAACTTCGTGGTGCTGACGGCGGCGCTGTCGGTGTACAACAGCGGCACCTACTGCAATAGCCGTATGTTGCTGGGCATGGCCGAACAGGGCGACGCGCCCAAGGCCCTGGCGAAGATCGACAAGCGTGGCGTGCCGGTGCGCTCGATCCTGGCCTCGGCGGCGATCACCCTGGTGGCGGTGCTGATGAACTACCTGATGCCCCATAACGCGCTGGAACTGCTGATGTCGCTGGTGGTGGCCACGCTGGTGATCAACTGGGCGATGATCAGCTTCTCGCACTTCAAGTTCCGCCAGCACATGAATCGCACCGGCCAGGTGCCGCTGTTCAAGGCGCTGTGGTATCCGTATGGCAACATTATCTGTGTGGCGTTCGTGGTGTTTATCCTGGGCACCATGTTGATGATTCCGGGCATTGACCGCTCGGTGTACGCGATCCCGGTGTGGGTGGCGTTCATGGGGGTGTGTTACTGGATCAAGAACAAGCGGGCGCAGCAGTCCGTGGATATGGCGGTCCCTGCGGTGAAGTAAGCGTCAATGTTGTTAAGCAGACCCGGCCTTGTGCCGGGTTTGTTGTTTGAGGGGATGGCCAAGGTGCATTCGCGTATCCTAGGGCTTCTTCCGGAGGACCGTGTAACTCATGCTGGTGATTTCCAATAACGTACAGCTGCCCGATGCCGAGATCGAGCTGACCGCGATTCGCGCCCAGGGTGCCGGTGGTCAGAACGTCAACAAGGTGTCGAGCGCAGTGCACCTGCGGTTTGATATTCCGGCGTCTTCATTACCGGAGTTCTACAAGGAACGCTTGCTGGCGCTACGCGACAGCCGTATTACCAGCGAAGGTGTGCTGGTGCTCAAGGCCCAGCAATACCGTACCCAGGAGCAGAATCGTGCCGATGCGTTGGAGCGCCTGGTGGAATTGATCCAGAGCGCCACCAAGGTCGAGAAAAAGCGCCGTCCGACCAAGCCCACCCTGGGGTCCAAGAAGCGCCGCCTGGAGTCCAAGACCAAGCGCGGCAGCATCAAGGCCGGGCGAGGCAAGGTCGACTTCTAGGCATCGCGTGTTTCCCGGGCCTTGGGTGCCTGGCGGTACAGGTACAGACTCAGCAGCAAACCGGCGGCGGCGGCGAGGGCGGCGAACAGGAAGATCGATGCAAAGCCGAAACCTGCTGCCACGGCGCCCGCCAGTGGCCCGGTGATGCCCAGGGACAAGTCGATAAACAGCGAATAGGCGCCTACCGCCGAGCCACGGCTGGAGGCGGGCACCAGGTTGACCGCCTCCACGCCCAGCGCCGGAAATACCAGAGAAAAGCCGAAGCCGCTCAACGCCGCGCCAGCCAGCGCCAGTTGGGCATCCGGCGCCAGCCACAGCAACAGCAGGCCGAGGACTTCCACCGACAGGCAGGCAATCGCGACGCGAAAGCCGCCAATGCGGTTGATCAAATTGCCAAACAGCAAGCGTGCGCCGATAAAACTGGCGCCGAACAGGCTCAAGGCCCACACCGCGTTATCCCAGTGCTGGGTGGTGTAATACAGGGTGATAAAGGTGGCGATGGTGCCAAAGCCGATGGAGCCCAGCGCCAGCGCGCAACCGTGTGGCAACACGCGGCCCAGCACATTCATGAACGGCAGACGTACGCCGGGTACAATCGGCGCGGCTTGTTTTTTCCAGGCCAACAACACGCCCAGCACGGCGAGCAGAATGATGCTCACGCCCATGCTCCACAGCCCGAACCGGCTGACCAACAGCACCCCCAATGGTGCGCCGACCGCCAGCGCGCCGTAGCTGGCGATACCGTTCCAGGAGATGACTTTGGCGGTGTTCGCCGCGCCGACGCGGCCGATGCCCCAGCCGATCGCGCCTGAACCCACCAGGCTTTCGGCGCTGCCCAGCACCAGTCGACCGATCAACAGGCTGCCCAGGCTCACTGCCGGCAGGCTGGAAAACCACGCCGCCAGCAACATGAACACGCCACTTGAACCGCAGCCCACCAGGCCAATCAGCACGGCGCGCTTGCTGCCCAGGTTGTCGATAATCTTGCCGGCATAGGGGCGGCTCAACAGGGTCGCCAGGTATTGCACGCTGATGACCAGCCCGGCGATCACGGCGCCATAGCCCAATTGGCTATGCACGTAGCCCGGCAATACAGCCAGGGGGATGCCGATATTCAGGTAGCCGATAAAGGTAAACAGCACGATGGAAACGACTTGCAGCGTGACGGCCATGGGTCGCTGGGTATCTGGCATGGGAGAGGTCCACTGTCGCAGCAGGTAAAGATAGGCTGCTAATGATACCGGCGCGCAGGCCGGGCAGGGCGGCAAAAATGTAAAACCTCGGAGCAAAGATGCATCAGGCGTGGGCGGGAGCCAGCAATTGAGTCGTCACCAGGGCTGCCAGGGCGTTTTCCTGGGTGCCGAAGCGCTTGAGCAGTGCCGCTTGCTTGTCGGCACTGAGGCGGTTCCAGACTTCGACCATCTGCAAGGCAGCGTCGAGCACGGCGGCGTCCGGCGTATCGGGAAGGGTTGTGGTCATGATGAGCGTCTCGAATGATTCAGGCAGTGTGGAAAGCGCTCAAAGGTGCGCTTTCCACACGGTCTGGTACGGCGTCAGTCTTGGCGTTTGCTGTCGACTGGTTTTGCTTCTTTGGTCGCAGGCTGCTTGTTGCTGGCCTGCTGCGGTGTTGGCTGCTCGGTTGGGTGCAGGCTTGGGAAGGGGAGATTAGGTATCTCGTGCATCGTCGTCGCTCCTCGCAAGGTCTGTTTTCAATCGCAGGTGATTGCGCGCTCTCAAAAAGCTTTGGCAGGATACAGCACCGTAAATGACAAAAAGACTTTTATCTCGGCGGATGCATAATTTTTCATGCTTGCGACGCAAGTGACATGAGGTCACACCCTAGAACGGTACCTTGCCCAGGATCATGTCGCGGTACATCACGAAATCCCCCAGCAAGCTATAGAACGGGTGCTGAAAGGTCGCCGGACGGTTCTTTTCGAAAAAGAAGTGGCCAATCCAGGCAAAGGTGTAGCCAGCGATTGGCAAGGCCAGCAACAGGAGCAGTGACCCCCGGCCTATGGCGTACGCGAGGATACCGATCACCAGGGTGGTGCCGATGAAATGCAAGCGCCGGCAGGTGCTGTTGCCATGTTCGCTCAGGTAGTACGGGTAAAACTCGGCAAAGCTGTTGAATTTCCTGGTGTTTTCCACGGTGGCCGGCCCTCTGGTTGTTGTGCCGCCCAACAGGTGTTCGGCGGGGAGCTTATTTGAGTCTAGAGTGATCAGTGGTATCAGCCAGTGACAATAGATGCCACTTTAGTATCCTTGGCTTCCTGGCTGCCGTTTGAGCCTGCTTTCAATAAGAAGACGCCATGAGCGAACGAACAACTTCTGCAAGCTGGGCGATGGGGATAGTCAAGGCGTTGGAAATGGACGGCCTGGATTGCCGTGCGTTGTTCAAGCAACTGGGCCTGGACTATGCCGCCCTCAGTGACCCGGACGCGCGTTTTCCCCAGGATTCCATGACCCGCCTGTGGCAGCGGGCGGTGGAGGTGTCAGGCAACCCGGCGATTGGCTTGAACATGGGCAAGGTGGTGCGGCCGGCCTCGTTCCATGTTGCCGGTTATGCACTGATGTCCAGCAACACTCTGGCTGAAGGCTTTATGCGATTGGTGCGCTACCAGCGCATCATCGCCGAAAGCGCCGACTTGAGCTTCCGACTCTTACCCGAAGGCTATGCGTTGATTTTGACAGTGCATGGCGATCATCTGCCGCCGACCCGGCAAAGCGCCGAAGCCTCGCTGGCCAGTGCGCTGGCGCTGTGCGGCTGGCTTACCGGGCGCACCCTGCAACCGCGCAAAGTGCTGCTGCAGGGCGATCAACCAGCGGACCTGGCGCCGTACAAACAGGCCTTCCATGCGCCGCTGCAATTCAATGCGCCCTATGACGCGCTGATCTTCGAGCAAGCCGACATGGATGCACCGCTGCCCACGGCCAACGAGGCCATGGCGCTATTGCACGATCGTTTTGCCGGTGAATACCTGGCGCGTTTCTCCGAAAGTCGCGTCACCCACAACGCGCGACAGGTGTTGTGCCGCCTGCTGCCCCAGGGGGAGCCCAAGCGCGAAGCGGTGGCCCAGACACTGCATCTGTCCCAACGTACCTTGCAAAGACGTTTGCAGGAGGAGGGCACCAGTTTCCAGGCCTTGCTCGATGACACCCGCCGCGAGCTGGCCGAGCAATACCTGGCGCAGCCAAACATGACCTTGCTGGAAATTGCCTACCTGCTGGGGTTCGCCGACCCGAGCAACTTCTTCCGCGCGTTTCGCCGCTGGTTCAATGCCACGCCCGGCGAGTACCGGGCACGGCTGCAGGAAATGTCGTCGGTCAGTGGCGCCAAAATGCCGGAATACACAGCACAAACACGGTAATGATCTCCAGTCGACCCAGCAGCATACCCAGCGACAGAATCCACTTGGCTGCATCCGGCAGGGTGGCGAAGTTGCCGGCCGGGCCGATGGTTTCACCCAGGCCCGGGCCGACGCCGGACACGGTGCTGGCGGCACCGGTCAGCGCGGTCATCCAGTCCACGCCCAGCAGTGACAAGGCCAGGGCGATGGTGCAGATGGTAATGGCAAAGAAAAATGAAAAGGTCAGGATCGACCGCACAATTTCTTCGTCGAGGCGATGACCGTTGTACTTTTGCTTGATCACCGCACGTGGGTGGATCAACTGGTTCAAGTTGGCCTTGAGCAGGATATAGGCGACCTGGAAACGGAAGATCTTGATGCCGCCGGCCGTGGAGCCCGAGCAGCCGCCGATAAAGCCCAGGTAAAAGAACAGCATCAGTGAGAAGTTGCCCCACAGGCTGTAGTCCCCCAGTGCAAATCCGGTGGTCGTCATTACCGAAGTCACATTCAGCGCCACATGGCGCAAGGCATCGAGCCAATGCAGGTCGGTGGTCCACCAGTACCAGGTGCCGAGCACCAGCCAGGTCACGAGCAATAGGCCGAGCAAGCCTTGCACCTGCTGGTCCTTGATCAGCGCTCGACGGTTGCCGCGCAACGTGGCCACATACAGGGCGAACGGCAAGCTGCCGAGGATCATCACCACCACCGCGACCCAGTGCACGGCCGGTTGTTTCCAGTGCGCGAGGGACTCATCCGAGGTGGAGAACCCGCCGGTGGAAATCGCCGACATTGCGTGGTTGATCGCATCGAACAAACCCATTCCGGCCCACCAGAATGCCAGGCTGCCGAGGATGGTGATGCCCACATACGCCGCCACGATCAGCCGCGCCACCATGTGCGAGCGGGGCATGACCTTTTCCGAGCGGTCCGAGGATTCGGTCTGGAACAGGCGCATACCACCAATACGCAGCAGCGGCAGGATCGCCACCGCCATGCCGATAAAGCCGATACCGCCGAGCCAGTGCAGCAGCGAACGCCACATCAGGATGCCCGGCGACATGCTGTCCAGGCCGCTCAGCACGGTGGAGCCGGTGGCGGTGATGCCGGACATGCTTTCAAAGAACGAGTCGGTGTAGCTGATGTGCTGGGTCAGCAAAAAGGGCAGGGCGGCGAAGATGCACACCACCACCCAACTGCTGACGGTCAGCAGGTACATGTCCCGGGGGCGCAAGTGCACATGCTCCGGGCGACCGGGGATGACCAGGGCCAACCCGGCGATAAAGGTGATCAGGCTGGCCCACAGGAATGAGGGCAGGTCGCTGGTGCGTTCGAAGATCACCAGGGTGGCCATCGGGATGACCATGGCGACGGCAAGGGTGATCAGGAAGATGCCGATGATGAAACCGATGATACGTAGGGTCGGCAACGCCATGAAGTTCGCTCGGGTGATTGGGCAGAGGCGCCATTCTACCGACGGTGCTGGGCATGTAAACCAGAGTGCTTGAGGTTACCCGGAGCAAAATGTGGGAGGGACTTGCTCCCGATAGCAGCTGATCAGCGCAGAATGTATCTGCTGATCCACCGCTATCGGGAGCAAGTCGAACCGTCGCACCGCCCCTCCCACAAGGTCGCCTTTTTCAGTACCGCAGGGATCAGAACTCGTGATCAGCGCTGTCCGGGTTCAGGTCACTGATGCCCAGCTTGCCGGCAGCGGCCTCGATCGAACCGGTCTGCTTGACCAGGGCGGCAATCGCGTCGCGTACGATCTGGTTGCCCTTGTCGTTGCCTGCGGCGATCAACTGGTCGTAGTGCTCGCCGGCGTTGGCGCGGTCGACCATGACCTGGATCTTCGCTTCGGTTGCCGCCAGGTCCGCCTTGAGGGCGGCATCGGCAGCCGGATCGGCCTTGGCCACCAGGGACGACAGGCTGGCGCCGGTCAGCTTGGTGCCGTCAACGCGGGTGTATTCACCCAGATAAACGTTGCGGATGCCCTTGGCGTCGTAGAACTGCGAGTTGTGGGTGTTATCGCTGAAGCAATCATGTTCGTCTTCCGGCGAATTGGCTTCCAGGGACACCTTCATGCGCTCGCCGGCCAGCTCGCCCAAAGACAGGCTGCCCATGCCGAACAGCATTTTACGCAGGCCGTCGGTAGCCGGATCCGACTCCAGGGTGGCGCGGTAGTTGTCTTCGACGTTGGGTTTCCAGTTGCCGACCATTTCTTCCAGGTCGCTGACCAGCAGTTGAGTCACTGCGCGCAGGTAAGTGCGGCGGCGCTCATTGTGACCGCCGGTGGCACCGTCACCCGTCAGGTAGTCCGAGGCCGGACGGTTGCCCGCGCCTGGGCCGGTGCCGTTGAGGTCCTGGCCCCAGAGCAGGAATTCGATGGCGTGGTAGCCGGTGGCAACGTTCGCCTCGGAACCGCCCAGCTCATTGAGGCTGGCGAGTTTTTCCGGGGTGATTTCCTTGACGTCGATCTTGTCTTCGCCGACCTGGATCTCGCTGTTGGCAATGATGTTCGCGTTGGCGCCCGGGTTACCCAGGGCGTGCTCGTAGGACTTGTCGACGTAGTCGATCAAGCCTTCGTCCAGGGGCCAGGCGTTCACTTGACCTTCCCAGTCGTCGATGATGGTGTTGCCGAAGCGGAACACTTCACTTTGCAGGTACGGGACGCGCGCGGCGATCCAGGCGGTACGGGCCGCTTTCAGGGTTTCGTCGTTCGGGTTGGCGAGGAAGGTGTCGACCGCTGTCTGCAGGGTTTTCGCGGTGGATTCGGCATCGCTGTATACCGCAAACACCATGTCTGCGTAGTGCGCGACAACCGCCTTGGCGGCTGCTTCGTCGACCTGGCCGGCAGCCGGTGCGGTTGTGCTGGCGGCGGCGGGTGCTTGAGGCGCGGCGGCCTTGTCTTTACCTTCGCCACAACCGGCGAGAGAAATGGCAATGGCCAGCAGACTGGCGGTGGCCAGGGGCATACGAATCATGGCGAACATCCTGCTTCGAGTGTGAATAGGGCGCGCGGGGAGCGCAAAAGCTGCGACATAATGCGAAAGATTTGCATTTTGTGTAAAGGCTTATACGCGGGAAATATTTGGTATTGGTTGGTTAATTCACAGACTCACCGCGTTATTACGCTCGGACTGCTTCAAATAAGCCGCCAGCTCCCGCGCCTGCAGCGGTTTGCTGTAGTGATAACCCTGACCCTCATGGCAGCCTTCGGAGATGATGTACGCCTCTTGTTCGGCGGTCTCCACGCCTTCGGCAATCACCTGCATACCCAGGCTTTTGCCCAGTTGGATAATGGCGCGCACGATCGTTGCGTCATCGTCATCATCCTGCAGGTCCTGGACGAAGCTTTTGTCGATCTTGATCTTGTCCAGCGGCAAGCTTTTCAGGTAGCTCAGGGATGAATAACCGGTGCCGAAGTCATCAATGGCGATCAGCGCCCCGGAGCGACGCAGGCTCAGCAGGTGCTGGGCGGCGGTGCTGATGTCTTCCATCAGGCCGGTCTCGGTCACTTCCAGTTCCAGGCTGCGGGGCGGCAAGCGATAGATCTGCATCAGGTTGTTGACCACCCTCGGCAACTCGGTGTGGTGCAGTTGCACGGTGGACAGGTTGACGGCGATGCGCAGCGTGGTGAAGCCCTGATCATGCCATTCGCGCAGTTGCCGGCACGCCTGGTCCAGCACCCATTCGCCGATCGGGATGATGGTGCCGTTCTGTTCCGCCAGCGGAATAAACAGATCCGGCGGTACCAGGCCGTGTTCCGGGTGTTGCCAGCGCAACAGGGCCTCTACGCCGACTACGCGATGGTCGCGGTAGCTGATTTGCGGCTGGTACACCAGGTGGAACTGGTCGCGGCTCAGCGCATCGCGCAGGTCCTTTTCCAATTCGCGGCGCCGGCGCATTTCGCTGTCGACGCTGGCGATGTAGAACTGATAGCGGTTGCGCGAGCGGCTCTTGGCCAGGGTCATGGTCTGCTCGGCTTTTTGCAGCAACTTCTCGGTGCTGTCGCCATCTTCAGGGAACAGCGTGATGCCGATGGTGGCACGCAGCCTGATCAGGTCATGCTCAAGTGCGAACTCCGCCTCCAGGTCATCCAAAATGCTTTGCGCCAGTTCGGCGGCTTCGTAAGGCTGGTCGATATCGGCCTGCACCAGGGCGAACTGGTCGCCTCCCAAGCGGGCAAGCGTGCCGAGGCGTCCGCTGTGGGCGCGCAGGCGATCGGCCAGGGCCAGTAGCAGTTTGTCGCCGGCCTGGTAGGTGAATTGTTCGTTGACGCTCTTGAAATCATCCAGCCCAACGCACAACACCGCCACCCGGCGCTGCCTGCGGCCGGCGTCAGTGAGGATCTTGTCCAGCTGTTCCTGCAGCTTCTGGCGGTTGGGCAGGCCGGTCAGGAAGTCATATTGAGCCATGCGCAACAGGCTGGATTCGGCCTCGTGGCGCAGGTGGGTATTGCGCTCGATGGATTCGAGCAACTGGTTGGCGGTGTTTATCCACTGCCCCAGTTCGTTGCGTTCGTGGCCCTTGAGCTGAGGGATCTTGTGTGCGCTGGGGCGGTCCGGGTTGATCGAGGTCAGGTGCTGGATAATCCGTGACAGCGGTTTGGTCAGCATCCAGTGATACACCAGGTACAGCACCAGCCCCATGGCCAGGGCGCGCAATACGCCCGAGATAAAGATGATGACCGAGCTGACCAGAAAACCTCTGCCATAGGTGGCGGTATCCAGGGTGATACTGAGGTCGCCGTAATATTCGCTGTAGGGGCCTTTGCCGACCAATGCGGTGGTAAAGGAGCGTTCCTGGCCGAGAATCAGGTCGGTCAGCCAGCGGCTGGGGGATTGCTGCAACGCACGGCTTTTTTCCGCCAGCATGGTCTCGTTGGGATGACCGATGGAGGCCATGCGCACGGCGTCGTCCTGGAACAACCCTTCGATCACTTGCATACCCATCTCGCGGTCCAGGCTGTAGACGGCCTGGGTCGAGGGGTCGCGAAACATGTCGAGGATACGTTGCGCATCGCCAGCCACAGCCTGGCGCGTCTTGTAGGCATCAAAAACAATCTGCGCCACGCTCAACGCCACGCCGACGATCAAGGCCGACAGCAGCACAACCCGTAGCAACTTCACCGACAAGCTGTTTTTGAGTTCCAGCTTCAAAGGGGCATTCCTTGTCTCATGCGGGTGGCCGTCAATATGCCATGAGTATTGGCAATCTGAGGATGGCAGTCAAAGGGACATTGGGGCCGCAGCTTAATTGAGGTTTTGGCCGGATAAACGCAGGAAAGATCAGGGGGCTCAAAGCCCTGCAGCGGAGAAGGCGGAGGAGGTCCGCCTTCGAGTGGGTGACGATTTAAGAAAAATCGATTTTACCCTGGGGCTTTGGCGCTTCCCCACCGATCTTGGAGCTTTCACCGGCCATGTCCAGGACTTTGCTTGCCATGTCCAGGACTTTGTTTCCGGCATTCATTGCACCGTTTGCCAGATCCAGCCCTTTATCAACAACACCCGCGACCATTGGGATCGCACCTGCAACCCCTGCTGCCATCGAAATAGGATCCATCGTTATTCTCCACATTTAATTAGAACCAGGAGGTTTATTCCTCCTGGCGTTTGTGTGGTGAATTGTTACTGTTGAGTTCCGCTATTTCCGGGCGGTCTGCCTGGCGAGCACAAAAAAGCCCGGCAATCGCCGGGCTCTCTTTACTGAACGCGCTGCTTAGGCAGTGAAGGTCTTGCCTTCGAACTGCTCAGCCACGAACTTCCAGTTGACCAGGTTCCAGAACGCTTCCACATACTTTGGACGCACGTTGCGGTAGTCGATGTAGTAGGCGTGTTCCCATACGTCGCAGGTCAGCAGTGGGGTGTCGCCGCTGGTCAGCGGGTTGCCGGCGCCGATGGTGCTGGCCAGGGCCAGGGAACCGTCAGCCTTTTTCACCAGCCAGCCCCAACCGGAACCGAAGGTGCCGACGGACGTCTTGGTGAACTCTTCCTTGAACTTGTCGAACGAACCGAACGCGGCGTTGATGGCCTCAGCCAGTGCGCCGGTTGGTTGGCCGCCGGCGTTTGGCGCCAGGCAGTTCCAGTAGAAGGTGTGGTTCCAGACCTGAGCGGCGTTGTTGAAGATGCCGCCCGAGGAAGACTTGACGATTTCTTCCAGGGTCTTGCCTTCGAACTCGGTGCCAGGCACCAGGTTGTTCAGGTTCACGACATAGGTGTTGTGGTGCTTGTCGTGGTGGTATTCCAAGGTTTCCTTGGAGATGTGCGGCTGCAGGGCATCGTGTGCGTAGGGCAGCGGCGGCAATTCGAAAGCCATGATGATTCTCCTAATCAGGTCAGTTGCGGTGAGCGCAAGGCCGATCACGGGCGGCCAAACATGCGCCGGGGAGTTTGTACTCTTTGCGGCGCAGGGGGCCGATCATAGCACCGGGGGTGCGGCATAACCACGCAACAACTGTGTGGGATAGAGGTTCCAGCGCGTTTTCAACTATTGGTCAGGCGCTGATCAATTGGTAGGCCACCGAGAACATCATCACCGCCACCAGCAAGTCCAGCAGGCGCCAGGTGGCGGGGCGTGCCAGCCAGGGTGCCAGCCACGCCGCGCCGAGTGCCAGGGTGGTGAACCACAGGAGCGAAGCGCTGGCGGCACCGGCCACGTAAGCCCCCGGCTGCGTTTGTTGCGCGCCCAGGGAACCGATCAGCAGCACGGTGTCCAGGTACACATGGGGATTTAGCAGGGTCACCGCCAGCGCGCTCAACAGGACCGCGCGCAATGAGCGGGTCTTGAGAGTGGCATCCTGATCCAGGCTTTGTTTCGAACAGGCCCGGCGTAGCGCACATGCGCCATACCACAGCAGGAACGCTGCGCCGCCCCAGCGTGCCACCGCAAGCAGTATCGGGCTCTGGGTCAGCACGGTGGCCAGGCCGAACACCCCGGCGGCCACCAGCAGCGCATCGCAGATCACGCACAAGGCCGCGACGGGCAAGTGATGCTCGCGGCGCAGGCTTTGCGCGAGGACGAACGCGTTCTGGGTGCCGATTGCCATGATCAGCCCGAGGGCCACCAGCAAGCCGTTCATATAGCTCTGCCACATACTGAAGGATCCTTGTTGATGCTTAAACGATGCTGGCTATGGTGCGGGTCGGACCTGTATAAGAAAAACCAATATTGCTGATCGCTCATTAGGAAAACTGATGTTCGACTATAAATTGCTTTCCGCCCTGGCGGCGGTGGTGGAACAAGCCGGCTTCGAGCGCGGTGCCCAGGTGCTGGGGCTGTCGCAGTCGGCGATCTCCCAGCGCATCAAGTTGCTGGAGGCGCGTATCGGGCAGCCGGTGCTGGTACGGGCCTCGCCCCCAACCCCGACCGACATCGGCCGACGCCTGCTCAACCATGTGCAACAGGTGCGTTTGCTGGAGCGTGACCTGCAAAGCCAGGTGCCGGCGCTGGACGAGGAGGGTATGCCCGAGCGCTTGCGCATCGCCCTGAATGCCGACAGCCTGGCCACATGGTGGGCCGAGGCCATCAGCGACTTCTGCGCCGAACAGCACTTGCTGCTGGACCTGGTGGTCGAAGACCAGACCGTGGGCCTCAAGCGTATGCGCGCCGGTGAGGTTGCGGCCTGTATCTGTGCCAGCGAGCGCCCGGTGGCCGGTGCTCGCAGCCTGTTACTGGGCGCCATGCGTTATCGGGCGCTGGCCAGCCCGGCGTTTATTGCCCGGCATTTCCCGGCGGGCGTGCGCGCCGATCAATTGGCGCGCACGCCGGCGCTGGTGTTCGGCCCGGATGATTTCCTGCAACACCGTTACCTGGCTTCCCTCGGGGTGAACGGAGGTTTTGAGCACCATCTATGCCCGTCGTCCGAAGGTTTTATTCGCCTGACGGAAGCCGGTCTTGGGTGGGGCCTGGTGCCCGAGTTACAGGTGCGCGACCAGATGGAAACCGGCGTATTGGTGGAGTTATTGCCAGATAAGCCCATCGATGTGCCGCTGTACTGGCATCATTGGCGCAGTGGCGGGCAACTGTTGGGCTTGTTGACCGACCATCTGGCCCAGGTTTGTGGCCACTGGTTGGTGCCGTTGAAGTGATGGCGGGCGTCAAGGCCACAGCGATGAAAAACGAAAGAACACGGAGTACTACATGAAAATTCTGGTCACCGGCGCAAGCGGCTTCATCGGCGGACGCTTTGCGCGTTTTGCCCTTGAACAGGGCCTGGATGTGCGGGTCAACGGGCGACGCGCCGAGGGTGTCGAACACCTGGTTCGGCGCGGTGCCGAGTTTATCCAGGGTGACTTGAATGATGCCGACCTGGTGCGTGACCTGTGCCGCGACGTTGAAGCCGTGGTGCATTGCGCCGGCGCCGTCGGGTTGTGGGGCAAGTATCAGGACTTTCACCAAGGCAATGTGCTGGTGACTGAAAATGTGGTTGAAGCCTGCCTCAAGCAGCGCGTGGGGCGCCTGGTGCACCTGTCGTCGCCGTCGATCTACTTCGACGGCCGCGACCATTCAGGCATCACCGAAGAGCAGGTGCCCAAGCGTTTCAAGCATCCTTATGCCGCCACCAAATACCTAGCCGAGCAGAAGGTCTTCGGTGCCCAGGAGTTCGGTCTTGAGGTGTTGGCGTTGCGCCCGCGTTTTGTCACCGGTGCCGGCGACATGAGCATCTTCCCGCGGCTGTTGAAGATGCAGCGCAAGAACCGCCTGGCCATTGTCGGCGACGGCCTGAACAAGGTCGACTTCACCAGCGTGCACAACCTCAATGAAGCGCTGCTCAGCAGCCTGCTCGCACCCGGCTCGGCGCTGGGCAAGGCGTACAACATCAGCAACGGCGCACCGGTGCCTATATGGGATGTGGTCAATTATGTGATGCGGCAAATGGAGCTGCCCCAAGTGACCCGTTATCGGTCTTACGGTTTGTCCTACAGCATGGCGGCCTTGAATGAGGCGTTCTGTGCGATGTGGCCGGGGCGGCCGGAGCCTTCGTTATCGCGTTTGGGCATGCAGGTGATGAACAAAGATTTCACCCTCGACATCAGCCGTGCCAGGCATTATCTGGACTACGACCCCAAGGTCACCCTGTGGGCCGCGCTCGATGAGTTCTGCAGTTGGTGGAAAGCCCAGGATCCGGGCCTCAAGTAAGTTCATAACCAGCAACACATCGGGAACCGAATTCGCCGGACCGTGTCGACCTATGCGTCTGGGGCACGGTTTATACTTGCGCCGCTCGGCCTCTGAGCAGCCACCTCATTGATTCAAGGTAGATTCATGCGTAACGATGCAAAAGACGACTTCGACAACGTGCCCAGCCTGCGGGCAGACCTCGGGGACGACGATGATTTCGTGCCGACTGCCGCCACTTCGGTGCGCTCGCGAACCACACCAGTGGTCAAAGTTAAAAGTGCCAGCACCGGCCCGTTGTGGGCGTTGGTAGGCGCATTGCTGATTGCCTTCGCCGGCCTGGCCTGGTGGAGCTTCCAGCAGATTTCCCTGATGGGCCAGCAACTGGTCGCCACCCAGGAAAGCTTCGCCCGCATCAGCGAGGAAGCGGCGGGGCGCCTGCAGGATATTTCCGGCAAGGTCGTGGCCAGCGAAGCCAGCGTGAACAACGGCAGCGAGGCGCTGAAATTGCAGATCAAGCAGTTGCAAGCCCAGTTGCAGGAGCAGGGCAAGCAACAGTTGGGCGTCGCCGGCCAAGCCACCGAGCTGGATAGTCGCCTGGCCCAGATGAGCACCAGTACCACCGAACTGACGGCTGCCAATGCCAAGCTGCAAGGCCAGGTGCAGGCCCTGACCGACGCTGTCGCCAGCCTCAAGGCGGCCCAAGGTGAGATCAAGGACTTGTCCACTGATGTGGCTGCCTTGAAGAAGCAGGGCAATCCAGGCGCCGCCATCGCCCGTCTTGAGCAGGATTTGCTGGTACTCAAGAGTGCCCAGGAAAACCAGCCTGCCAACGTCGATGCGCCGACCAACAAGGAGTTTGATGTGTTCCGCATCCAGACCACGCGCAATATCACCACCTTGCAGAGCCAGGTGCAGAATCTGAACCAGCGCCTCAATGCGCCTGCTGCGGCCACACCGCTGGGTCAATGAACGAAGTTATGGCCTTTGAATGAGATCTAAATGTAGGAGGGAGCAAGCCCCCTCCCACATTTTGGATTTTCACTTGGAGATTGATTGTCACCAGATAGTGACATTTCTTCTCCCCTTCGTTACTTGCCCCTACCGCGCCCTTGTTTAGACTCCGGTCATCCCACAAAAAACAATAAGGGCCACCCATGACCACCCATCCACTGCCTGCCAGCAGTTGGCTGAACGCACCTGCCCACCACGCCTGGCTCGCCGCTGAAGGCCAGCGCCTGTTGGCGTTCGCCAAGGCATCGCGCCTGCCGGACGGGTTCGGCAACCTCGACGATAAAGGCCAGTTGCCCGCCGATGCCCGCGCCGAAACCATGAACACCGCCCGTATGACCCACAGCTTCGCCATGGCCCATGCGATGGGGCTGCCCGGTTATGCCGAGCTGGTGGCGCATGGCGTGACGGCTCTCAGCGGCCCGCTGCGCGACAGTGAGCACGGTGGCTGGTTCGCCGCGCCCCAAGCCCTGGATGGCAACACCGGCAAAGCAGCGTACCTGCATGCATTCGTGGCCCTGGCCGCCAGCTCTGCGGTGGTGGCTGGCGCGCCGGGTGCGCAAACCTTGTTGAACGACGCCATCCATATCATCGACCAGTTCTTCTGGAGCGAGGAGGAGGGCGTCATGCTTGAATCTTTCGCCCGGGACTGGAGTGGTGTCGAAGGCTATCGCGGCGCCAACAGCAACATGCACGCCACCGAAGCCTTCCTGGCCCTGGCCGATGTCACCGCTGACAGCCGTTGGCTGGACCGTGCGCTGCGCATCGTCGAGCGGGTGATCCACACCCACGCCGCCAGCAACCAGTTCATGGTGATCGAGCACTTTGATGCGCAGTGGAAACCTCTACTGGGCTACAACGAAGATAACCCCGCTGATGGGTTTCGCCCCTACGGCATCACCCCCGGGCACGGTTTCGAATGGGCGCGGCTGCTACTGCACCTGGAAGCTGCGCGCCTGCAGGCCGGGCTGGATACGCCGGCTTGGTTGGTTGACGACGCCAAAGGGCTGTTTGCCAGCGCCTGTGAATATGCCTGGGCCGTGGATGGTGCACCGGGCATTGTCTACACTTTGGATTGGAGTCGGCGCCCGGTTGTACGCGAGCGCTTGCACTGGACCCACGCAGAAGCCAGCGCCGCTGCTCAGGCACTGCTCAAACGTACCGGTGAACTGCATTACGAGATCTGGTATCGACGCATCTGGGAGTTTTGTGAAACCCACTTCATCGATCGGCTCCATGGCAGTTGGCACCACGAACTCAGCCCGCACAACCAACCCAGCAGCAAAATCTGGGGCGGCAAACCTGATCTGTACCATGCCTGGCAAGCGGTCGTGCTGCCGGCGTTACCCTTGGCACCCAGCCTGGCCAGTGCATTGGGCAACGGGCGTTATGTCACCAAGTGGTGACATTTGTGCGTCCCTTTGTTACCTGCGCCTGGAAAATCCCTGTTTAAACTCCGTGCAGCGCAAGCTCTAGACTTGCATGCATAACAACAAGAAAAGGTACTCAGATGAACGCGATTAATCGCCTCGCCGTTGCTATTTCCATTGCCTCGTTGTTTCCCCTCAGTGCATTTGCCGCCGACTCCAAAGGTACGGTGGAAGTGGTGCATTGGTGGACTTCCGGTGGTGAAAAAGCGGCTGTGGATGTCCTGAAGGCCCAAGTTGAGAAAGACGGCTTCACCTGGAAAGACGGTGCCGTTGCAGGTGGCGGTGGCGCCACGGCCATGACCGTGCTGAAAAGCCGTGCGGTTGCCGGCAACCCACCGGGTGTAGCCCAGATCAAAGGCCCCGACATCCAGGAATGGGCGTCCACTGGCCTGCTCGACACCGACGTGCTCAAAAACGTCGCCAAAGAAGAAAAGTGGGATTCCCTGCTCGACAAGAAAGTCTCCGACACCGTGAAGTACGACGGTGACTACGTGGCTGTACCGGTGAATATCCACCGTGTGAACTGGCTGTGGATCAACCCGGAAGTCTTCAAGAAAGCCGGTATCACCAAGAACCCAACCACCCTCGAAGAATTCTACGCAGCCGGCGACAAGCTCAAAGCTGCAGGCTTCATTGCGCTTGCCCACGGCGGCCAGCCTTGGCAGGACAGCACCGTTTTCGAAGCGGTAGTGCTCTCGGTCATGGGGGCTGATGGCTACAAGAAAGCCCTGGTCGACCTGGATAACGACGCCCTGACCGGTCCGCAAATGGTCAAGTCCCTCACTGAGCTGAAGAAAGTCGCGACCTACATGGACGTGGACGGCAAAGGCCAGGACTGGAACCTCGAAGCCGGCAAGGTCATCAACGGCAAGGCCGGTATGCAGATCATGGGTGACTGGGCCAAGTCCGAGTGGACTGCCGCCAAGAAAGTCGCTGGCAAGGACTACGAGTGCGTAGCGTTCCCTGGCACCGACAAAGCCTTCACCTACAACATCGACTCCCTGGCGGTGTTCAAGCAGAAAGACAAAGGCACTGCCGCAGGTCAGCAGGACATCGCCAAAGTCGTGCTGGGTGAAAACTTCCAGAAAGTGTTCAGCATCAACAAGGGCTCGATCCCTGTGCGTAACGACATGCTGACCAAGATGGATTCCTACGGCTTCGACTCCTGCGCCCAGACCGCCGCCAAGGACTTCCTGACCGATGCCAAGACCGGCGGCTTGCAGCCAAGCATGGCGCACAACATGGCCACTACCCTGGCGGTGCAAGGTGCGTTCTTTGACGTAGTGACCAACTACATCAACGACCCGAAAGCCGACCCGGCCGACACCGCCAAGAAGCTGGGTGCTGCGATCAAGTCGGCCAAGTAATACTTGGTAGCGGATTTTTGTGGGAGCCGGGCTTGCCCGCGATGCAGACAACTCGGTGTACCGGTGACACCGCGGTGATGCCATCGCAGGCGAGCCAGCTTCCACACAAACCGCGTTCGACAAGAGACTCACCTTGTAGTCCTTTTTCCCTGTAGTGGATTTTCCCATGAGTTCTGTTGCTGTGTTCAGCAAGGCCTCGCCGTTCGATGTGCTGCAACGCTGGCTACCCAAACTGGTGCTGGCGCCGAGCATGTTCATCGTGCTGGTAGGCTTTTACGGCTACATCCTGTGGACGTTCGTGCTGTCGTTCACCACTTCCACGTTCCTGCCCAGCTACAAGTGGGCGGGCCTGGCTCAGTATGAGCGTTTGTTCGACAACGACCGTTGGTGGGTGGCGAGCAAGAACCTGGCCGTATTCGGCGGCATGTTCATCGGCATCACCCTGGTGATCGGTGTGCTGCTGGCGATTTTCCTCGACCAGAAAATCCGCCGCGAAGGCTTTATCCGCACCATTTACCTGTACCCGATGGCGCTTTCGATGATCGTCACCGGTACCGCCTGGAAATGGCTGCTCAACCCGGGCATGGGCCTGGACAAACTTCTGCGGGATTGGGGCTGGGAAGGCTTCCGTCTCGACTGGCTGATCGACCCCGACCGCGTGGTCTACTGCCTGGTGATCGCCGCTGTGTGGCAAGCCTCGGGCTTTATCATGGCGATGTTCCTGGCTGGCCTGCGTGGGGTTGATCAATCGATCATCCGCGCCGCCCAGATCGACGGTGCCAGCCTGCCGCGCATCTATTGGAGCGTGGTGCTGCCAAGCCTGCGTCCGGTGTTCTTCAGTGCAGTGATGATCCTGGCGCACATTGCGATCAAGAGCTTCGACCTGGTGGCGGCGATGACCGCGGGTGGCCCGGGCTATTCGTCCGATCTGCCGGCGATGTTCATGTACTCGTTCACCTTCAGCCGTGGCCAGATGGGCATGGGCTCGGCCAGTGCAATCCTGATGCTCGGTGCGATCCTCGCGATCATCGTGCCGTACCTCTACTCCGAGCTGAGGACCAAACGTAATGACTAGTCTCGCCTCCAAACCCGCCATCAGCCTGAGTCGTATCGCGATCTATGCGGTGCTGATCCTCGCCGTGCTGCTGTACCTGGTGCCGCTGGTGGTGATGCTGCTCACCAGCTTCAAGACTCCCGAAGACATCAGCAGCGGCAACCTGCTGAGCTGGCCGACCGTGGTCAGTGGCATCGGCTGGGTCAAGGCTTGGGCCACTGTGGATGGCTACTTCTGGAACTCGATCAAGATCACCGTTCCAGCCGTGCTGATTTCCACCGCCATTGGGGCCTTGAATGGCTATGTGTTGTCGTTCTGGCGCTTCCGAGGTTCGCAACTGTTCTTTGGATTGTTGCTGTTCGGCTGCTTCCTGCCGTTCCAGACCGTGCTGCTGCCCGCGTCGTTCACCCTCGGCAAGATGGGCCTGGCCAGCACCACCACCGGCCTGGTGTTTATCCACGTGGTCTACGGCCTGGCGTTCACCACGCTGTTCTTCCGTAACTACTACGTAAGCATCCCGGATGCGCTGATCAAGGCGGCACGCCTGGACGGTGCGGGTTTCTTCACCATCTTCCGGCAGATCATTCTGCCGATGTCGACGCCGATCATCATGGTTTGCCTGATCTGGCAGTTCACACAGATCTGGAACGACTTCCTGTTCGGCGTGGTGTTCTCCAGTGGCGACTCGCAGCCCATCACGGTGGCGCTGAACAACCTGGTCAACACCAGCACCGGGGCCAAGGAATATAACGTGGATATGGCGGCGGCGATGATCGCCGGGCTGCCGACCCTGCTGGTCTATGTGATCGCAGGCAAGTATTTCGTGCGCGGCCTCACGGCCGGCGCGGTCAAGGGGTAATCATGGCTACGCTTGAACTTCGCAATGTAAACAAAACCTACGGCGCCGGCCTGCCCGACACCTTGAAGAACATCGAACTGTCGATCAAGGAAGGCGAATTCCTGATCCTGGTCGGCCCTTCGGGGTGCGGCAAGTCCACGCTGATGAACTGCATCGCCGGGCTTGAGACCATTACCGGCGGCGCGATCATGATCGGTGATCAAGACGTGAGCGGCATGAGCCCCAAGGATCGCGACATCGCCATGGTGTTCCAGTCCTATGCGCTGTACCCGACCATGAGCGTGCGCGAGAACATCGAGTTCGGCCTGAAGATTCGCAAGATGCCGCAAGCCGACATCGACGCCGAAGTCGCACGCGTGGCCAAGCTGCTGCAGATCGAACACCTGCTCAACCGCAAGCCGGGCCAACTGTCCGGTGGCCAGCAGCAGCGTGTGGCCATGGGCCGAGCGCTGGCGCGGCGGCCGAAGATCTACCTGTTCGACGAACCGCTGTCCAACCTCGACGCCAAATTGCGCGTCGAGATGCGCACCGAAATGAAGCTGATGCACCAGCGTCTGAAAACCACCACCGTCTACGTCACCCACGACCAGATCGAAGCGATGACCCTGGGCGATAAAGTGGCGGTGATGAAGGACGGCATCATCCAACAATTCGGCACGCCGAAAGAAATCTATAACGACCCGGCCAACCTGTTTGTGGCAAGCTTTATCGGTTCACCACCGATGAACTTCGTGCCTTTGCGCCTGCAACGCAAGGACGGTCGCCTGGTCGCGCTGCTGGACAGCGGCCAGGCCCGTTGCGAGCTGCCGCTGAGCATGAATGATGCCGGTTTGGAAGACCGCGATGTGATCCTCGGCCTGCGCCCGGAGCAGATCGTGCTGGCGGCGGGCGAGGGCAATGGCTCGTCGAGTATTCGTGCCGAAGTGCAGGTGACCGAGCCGACCGGCCCGGACACGCTGGTGTTTGTGCAGCTCAACGACACCAAGGTCTGCTGCCGTTTGGCGCCGGACGTCGCGCCGCAGGTGGGTGAGACACTGACGCTGCAATTCGACCCGGCCAAGGTGTTGCTGTTTGACGCCAAGACCGGTGAGCGATTGGGGACTGCTGGCTCACGGGGGGCATCTGTGGGAGCCGGGCTTGCCCGCGATGGCGTCACCGCGTTGTAACTGCAGGACCGAGGCGCCTGCATCGCGGGCAAGCCCGGTTCCCACAGGAAAAAGAAGATAACCAGTTGTTTTAGTTAAAAAATGTAACCCGCGTTAGATAAAAACAGTTTAATAACAATAAAGACGAGGATGTAGGGATGAAAAAGCAACACAACAACACCCGGCTGATCTGCCAGCTGTCAGCGGTAGCAGCCCTGGTTTTGTCCGCCAATGCGATGGCGGATGAAGCCTTCAGTGCCGATTCCAAATGGATGACCGGCGATTGGGGCGGTGAGCGTACCAAGCTGATCGAGCAAGGTATCGACATCAAGGCCGACTACGTTGGGGAGATGGGCTACAACGCCCACGGCGGTTATAACGACGACAAGACCGGTCGCTACTCTGACCAGTTTGGTCTTGGCGTGGCACTGGACCTGCAAAAACTGTGGGGCTGGGATAACACCCAGGCCAAGATCCAGTTGACCAATCGTAATGGCGAGAACATCTCCAACGACCGTGTTGGTGACCCGCGTGCTGGCACCTTGAGTTCATCGCAGGAAGTGTATGGCCGTGGCCACATGGTGCGTCTGACCCAACTGTGGATCCAGCATCAGTTCCTCGACGGCAAGCTGGACGTCAAAGCCGGTTACTTCGGTGAAGGCGAAGACTTCAACACCTTCCCCTGCGAGTTCCAGAACCTGGCGTTCTGCGGTTCCCAAGTGGGTAACTGGGCCACCAACATCTGGTACAACTGGCCCGTCAGCCAGGCCGCTCTGCGTGTGAAATACCACATCACGCCTGAACTGTATGCGCAAATTGGCGCGTACAACCAGAACCCATCGCAAACCGAAATGGGCAACGGCTTCAAGCTCAGCGGCAGCGGCACCAAGGGCACCGTGTTGCCAGTTGAATTGGTGTGGTCGCCGAAGGTCAATGGCCTGCCGGGCGAGTACCGCGTGGGTTACTACAAGAGCACGGCTGACGCTGATGATGTGCGCGAAGACGTCAACGGCGGCGACGCTGGCGCCACTGGCGATGCCCTGCGCGTTCGCAACAGCAAAAGCGGCTACTGGGGCGTGGTGCAACAGCAACTCACCACTCACAATGGTGATGCCTCCCGTGGTCTGAACGTTGCGGCTAACGTCACCTTCCACGACAAGGACACCAACTTCATCGACAACTATCAGTCGCTGATGTTTGTGTACAAGGGCCCGTTCGATGCGCGTCCAAAGGATGACGTCGGCATCGGTTTTGCCCGTATCCATGTCAACGATGACGTGAAGAAAACCGCAGAGCTACGTAACGCGGCAGGTGGTTTCACTGACTACAGCCAGGCCGGTTACATGCCGCTGCAAGGTACCGAATACAACTACGAAATCAACTACGGCTTCCATGTCACCAATTGGCTGACCGTACGCCCTAACCTGCAATACATCACCCACCCAGGTGGTGTGGATCAAGTCGACAACGCCTTGGTCGCCGGCCTGAAAATTCAGTCTACCTTCTAACGCTGTTGCGATAAGCTCCTCTCTCTGTGCGCATTTGCGGGTAGCCATGGCTATCCGCTTTTTTTTGGCTTGCACTGTGATATTCGGAACCTGTGCACATGCATGAGCAACCGCTGCAACGCTTTTTCAAATCCCTGCGCGAGCGACCGGTGTTCGCCTGGGAGCGCTTTCAGATGCGCGATGTGTTGGTGATCGACCACCCCCTGTGCCAGGCGGTGTTCAGTCGCCAGGGTGCGCAATTGCTGCACTTTCAACCGACGGGCCAGAAGCCGTGGCTGTGGTGTGCCGCCAAATGGCCGCAAGTCGGGGCTATCCGTGGTGGCGTACCGGTGTGCTGGCCGTGGTATGGCCGTCACCCCAGCGAAAACGCGTGGCCGTCCCATGGCTGGGCGCGCCTGATTGACTGGAAGCTGCTCGACAGCAGCACCGATGACGATGGCGTGCGCCTGCACTGGCAATTGCAATTGTGCGACTGGCAGGTGGACTTGCACGCGCACTTGGGCGAAACCCTGGAACTGCGCCTGAGCACCGAGCACCAGGACGAGTTGCCGTGCCAGTTGAGCCATGCTTTGCACGCTTACTGGCGTATTGGTCACGTTGACGAGGTAGCGCTGTCTGGGCTCGACGGCGCGCAAGGTTATGATCAGCTCAACCGTCAGGTCTGCCAGCAGGAAGGTGAACTGCGGGTCGATGGCGGTTGCCAGCGGGTGTTCCAGCATGAGGGCGAACTACAGCTCAAGGACCACGCCTGGCAGCGTGAACTGTGCATCGACACCGGCGACAGCGCCGACACGGTGGTGTGGCATCCAGGTAGCCGACCGCTGTTGGGCGTGAGCTTTAACGAGGCGTCGGGGTTTGTGTGCGTGGAGTCGGCGATGGCCGGTGCGAGCCTGGCGCCGGGGGAGAGGGCGCATTTGAGTCTGCAGGCTCGGGCTGGAGCTTAGCGGTGTGGCTGATGGCGCTATCGCAGGCAAGCCAGCTCCCACATTTGAAGGTATTCACACATCAAACTGTGGGAGGGGGCTTGCTCCCGATGAGGCCAGTGCAGCCAACACAGGTCCAGGCTTAGTTGAACTCATCCCCCACCGGATACCGGCTGTCATTCAAACTCTCTTTGATCTTGCGCAAATGCGGCTGGAAATCCACCCCGCGACGCAGGGTCATGCCGGTCGCCAGCACATCCAGCACGGTCAATTGGATGATCCGAGAAGTCATCGGCATGTAGATATCGGTGTCTTCCGGCAACGGGATGTTCAGGCTTACTGTACTGGCCTTGGCAAGCGGCGAGTTTTCGGCGGTCACGCCCAACACTGACGCACCGTTTTCCCTGGCGATACGCGCCACTTCCACCAGTTCGCGTGTGCGTCCGGTGTAGGAAATGATCACGAACAGCTCGCCGGTATGCGCTACCGAAGCGATCATGCGCTGCATCAGCACGTCCGCATGAGCGGTCACTGCCAGGTTGAAGCGGAAAAATTTGTGCAGCGCATCCATGGCCACCGGCGCCGAGGCGCCCAGGCCGAAGAAGTGGATCTGGCGCGCCTGGATCAACAAGTCCACCGCCTTGCTGATCAGCGCCGGGTCCAGGGCCTGGCAGGCGCTGTCCAGGGACGCAATGGCGCTGCCAAAGATCTTCTGGGTGTAGGCCTCGGGGTTATCATCGGCCTCCACGGCACGGCTGACATACGCGGCGCCGCTGGCCAGGCTTTGCGCCAACTGCAATTTAAGTTCAGGGTAACCGCTGACGCCGAACGAACGGCAGAAGCGGTTGACCGTCGGTTCGCTGACCGAGGCGGCCTGGGCGAGGGCGGCGATCGAGAAGCGTGTAGCCTGCTGCGGGTTGAGCAGGATGACTTCAGCGACTTTGCGCTCGGCCTTGTTTAATTCTTCGAGGCGGTTCCGGATCTGTTCCAGAAGATTTCGCACGCGGTCCATTCAGTCTTTCCTTCGGGCGACGATGCAAATAAAGGGCGGCAACCAATCGACGACTGGCTTTTCGCGGTGGCCTATCCTACTGAGGGTAGCTGAACACCACCACTCGCAATGCGTATTTCCGGAAAATGTTGTGGTTATTACTACATTTTTCCTTGAGTGATGCCTTGAAAAAAGGTATTTGTAGCTTAACTTGATAAAAGAACAAACATCATGCCTTCGATAACCGTAGAACCCTGCACCTTTGCCCTGTTTGGCGCCTTGGGTGATCTGGCGCTGCGCAAGTTATTTCCTGCCCTCTATCAACTCGATGGCGCCGGGCTGCTGCACGACGATACACGCATCCTGGCCCTGGCCCGTGAAGCCGGCAGCGAGCAGCAACACCTGGCCCATATCGAAAAAGAATTGCGTAAATACGTCGGCAAGGAACTCGACGAGGCCGTGGCCGCGCGCTTCCTTGCGCGCCTGGCCTACGTGCATGTCGACTTCATGAAGGCTGACGACTACGTCGCCCTTGCCGAGAAGGTCGGCGGCGAGCAACGCCTGATCGCCTACTTCGCTACCCCTGCGGCGGTGTACGGGGCTATCTGCGAGAACCTGTCCAAGGTGGGCCTGGCGGAAAACACCCGCGTGGTCCTGGAAAAGCCCATCGGTTCTGACCTGGAATCCTCGCGCAAGGTCAACGATGCGGTGGCGCAGTTTTTCCCGGAAAACCGCACCTACCGTATCGACCACTATCTGGGCAAAGAAACCGTCCAGAACCTGATCGCCCTGCGTTTCGCCAACAGTTTGTTCGAAACCCAGTGGAACCAGAACTACATTTCCCACGTGGAAATCACCGTGGCCGAGCAGGTCGGCATCGAAGGCCGTTGGGGCTACTTCGACAAGGCCGGCCAGCTGCGTGACATGATCCAGAACCACCTGCTGCAGTTGCTGTGCCTGATCGCCATGGACCCGCCGGCCGACCTGTCCGCCGACAGTATCCGCGACGAGAAGGTCAAGGTGCTCAAGGCCCTGGCGCCGATCAGCCCCGAGGGCCTGACCACCCAGGTGGTACGCGGCCAATACATTGCCGGCTACAGTGCGGGCAAAGCCGTGCCGGGTTATCTGGAAGAAGACAATTCCAACACCCAGAGCGACACCGAAACCTTCGTCGCCCTGCGTGCCGATATTCGCAACTGGCGTTGGGCCGGGGTGCCGTTCTACCTGCGTACTGGCAAACGTATGCCGCAAAAGCTGTCGCAGATTGTCATCCATTTCAAGGAACCGTCCCACTACATCTTCGCCCCCGAGCAGCGCCTGCAGATCAGCAACAAGCTGATCATTCGCCTGCAACCGGACGAAGGTATTTCCTTGCGCGTGATGACCAAAGAGCAGGGCCTGGACAAGGGCATGCAACTGCGCAGCGGGCCACTGCAACTGAATTTTTCCGACACCTATCGCAGCGCACGCATCCCGGATGCCTACGAGCGGTTGTTGCTGGAAGTGATGCGCGGCAATCAGAACCTGTTTGTTCGCAAAGATGAAATCGAAGCTGCGTGGAAGTGGTGTGACCAGTTGATCGCCGGCTGGAAAAAGTCCGGTGATGCACCCAAGCCGTATGCGGCGGGGTCCTGGGGGCCGATGAGCTCGATTGCACTGATTACGCGGGATGGGAGGTCGTGGTATGGCGATATCTGAATTGAAACTGCCTCAGGGCGTTACTGCCCATGAGTACCGTACGCCCACGCTGCTGGCCGATGGCCTGGCCCATGACGTGGCCGAACAACTGCGCGCTGCCATCAGCGCCCGTGGCGAGGCGACGCTGGTGGTGTCCGGTGGACGCAGCCCTGTGGCGTTTTTCCAGAACCTGGCCAAGCAGGGGCTGGACTGGTCCAGGGTCACTGTCACCCTGGCCGATGAACGCTGGGTACCGGTCGAACACGCCGACAGCAATGCCGGCTTGTTGAAGCAGCACTTGCTGCAAGGCCCGGCAGCCGCGGCCAGGTTCCTCAGCCTGTACAGTGCCGCCGCCAACCTTGAAGACGCTGCCGAGCAGGCCGATCGCCTGCTGGCCGAACTGCCCGGCATTGATGTGCTGGTGCTGGGCATGGGCGATGACGGCCACACCGCCTCGCTGTTCCCCAACAGCCCCAACCTGTCTGACGCACTGAAGGCCGACGGTACTCGCCGTTGCTGGCCGATGCTGGCGCCAACCGTGCCGCACCAGCGCCTGACCATGAGTCGTGCGCTGCTGGCGACGGCCAACTACACCGTGCTGTCGATTTCCGGCAGTTCGAAATTGACCACCTTGAGCGCCGCGCTGGCCAGCGACGATGTTGCTGCCATGCCGATTCGCGCGTTTTTGCAACCTACTCTCGAGATTTACTGGTGCCCATGAGCCAAGGATCAGCCGCTATGAAAAGCCCTCAACCGACCGTGTCCATGGCGGATAAAGTTGCCTTGATCGACAGTCTCTGCGCCAAGGCGCGGATCCTGCCGGTGATTACCATCGCCCGCGAGCAGGACATCCTGCCGCTGGCCGATGCCCTGGCAGCTGGCGGTTTGACCGCGTTGGAAGTGACCCTGCGTTCCGAGTTCGGCCTCAAGGCCATTCAGGTCTTGCGTGAGCAACGTCCTGAGCTGTGCACCGGTGCCGGTACCGTGCTTGATCGTCACATGCTCGAAGCGGCCGAAGTGGCGGGCTCGCAATTTATCGTCACCCCTGGCATTACCCGCGACCTGCTGGAAGCCTCGGTACACAGCCCGATCCCGCTGCTGCCGGGCATCAGCAACGCCTCCGGCATCATGGAAGGCTACGGCCTGGGTTACCGCCGCTTCAAGTTGTTCCCGGCCGAAGTCAGCGGCGGCGTCGCGGCCATCAAGGCGCTGGGCGGCCCGTTTGGCGAAGTGAAATTCTGCCCGACCGGCGGCGTTGGCCCGGCCAATATCAAAAGCTACATGGCGTTGAAAAACGTGATGTGCGTGGGCGGTAGCTGGATGCTTGATCCTGAGTGGGTCAGGAACGGCGACTGGGCACGCATCCAGGAAGTTACCGCACAGGCGCTGGCGCTGCTGGACTGAGCGGATTTACAGAATCGTTGTTGCTGTGCTTAACGGCATTTTTGCGGTGCGCTTGGTCGGTGTGCCGCTTTTTTTTGCCTGCAGAAACCTCAAGAACACCGATGTTCAACTGTGGGAGCTGGCTTGCCTGCGATAGCGGTGGGTCAGCTGACATCTCTTGCGCTGATACACCGCCATCGCAGGCAAGCCAGCTCCCACATGTTTAATCTGTGCTCAACTGGTTAATGGCGTTGACTAGCACGTCGATGTCCGCTGCCGATGTCACCAACCCTGGTGTCACCCGAATACAGGTGCCAAACGACGCACCCACACGCGTGGTGGTAAACAAGTCGTAGTCCCTGAGCATACGATCCACCATCACCTGCTGATCCCGCCCGAGGAACTTGAACGCGGTGATCCCGCAATACAGCCGCGGATCATCCGAGGTCAGCACTTCAATGCCCGGCAAGGGGCGCACCTGGTTTACCCACAGATCCCGCAGGTAATTGACCCGCGCACCCTTGGCCGCGGCGCCACCCAATTGCCGATGTTCTTCAAACACCAACGGCAAGGTCATCAGCGCGGGAAAGTTTGGTGTGCTGTAGGACGTACGAGCGCGCACATCCGTGGCCGGGTAGTGAAACTCGCCCATGTCCGGGTCGATATCGGCCAGGCGCTCGGGGGCGATATATAAAAAGCCCAGGGTCAGCGGTGCACCCATCCATTTGTGCAGGTTGAACCCCGCGAATTGGATGCCCAGTTCAGCCAGGTTGAACTCGAACTGGCCCAGGGCGTGGGCGCCGTCGAGGATCACGTCGATATGCTGTTCGCGTGCGGCCTTGGCAATAGCCGCAACGGGCATCACCAGGCCGGTGCGATGAGTGACATGAGTCAGGGCCATCAGTTTAAGACGCGGATACTGCGCGAACGCCTTGTTATACGTCTGCACCAGGCTGTCGAAACTGGCCGGGTGGGTGTGTGACACCTCGATCACCTCCACGCCGCGAACATCGGCAAGCCAGCGCATGGCGCCCTTGACCGTGTCGTACTCCAAATCGCTGATCAGCACCTGGTCGCCGGGTTGCAGGCGGTTGTAGTTGCGGATCAGCGACTGTAAGGCTTCGGTAGCGTTGCGCGTGAAGGCGATCGACTCGGGGTCGACGTCAATCAATGCCGCCAGCGTGCGGCGAATCTCGACGTTTTCACCTTGCTCGAAACGTTGGCGCACATGCACCGAGTTGCTGCGGTTGATAAAGCTGATGTGCTCAAGGTATTGCGCCTGCACTGCACGGCTCATACGCCCGAAGTAGCCGTTTTCCAGGTTGATCGGCCCGGGTTGCAGCTCATAGCGCTGGGCGATGGTGTGCCAGTGGCGTTCGTTGTCGGCATTCCTTGGCATGGCGAGTCTCTTAATGGCGGGGGGCGGGTTTGCCGTGTTTGGCACGCAGTGGTTCGAGCAGTTCGGCCAGGCCGTTGTGGTCGATTTCCTGCATCAAGGCCAGCAGACCGCCCAATTCGCCTTGGGGGAAACCTTCACGGGCAAACCAGTTCAGGTAGGGGCCAGGCAGGTCGGCGATGATCCGGCCCTTGTATTTGCCGAAGGGCATTTCGCGGGTGATCAGCAGTTCGAGTTTTTCAGGATTCATGAGCTTCGCGGGATTGAGGCGAGGTCTTCGAAAATACAGGCATTCTGCATGAAGGCCAAATGACAGATCATGCAAATAACGCACATACAGATGGTACAATATTTCATAACTTGTTGAAATTAAAGGATAAGTTAATTTTTAAAAACCTGGCACGGGCGCTGCAATAACCAAGACACCCTTCTAACCCGTACAAGGAATTGAAAAATGACTGACATCAATAAAGAATCGATCTCCGTACTGAACGACCTGATCGAAACCAGCATCGACGGCCAAAAGGGTTTCAAGGAATGCGCTGAAGATATCAAGCATCCGGAACTCAAGGCTCTGTTTGCCAAGCGCTCTGCTGATTGCGCCACTGCCGCCGCTGAATTGAAAACCGCCGTGCGTGCCCTGGGTGGCGATCCGGAAGATTCCGGCAGCGTAGCAGGTGCTCTGCACCGTGGCTGGGTCGACGTGAAGTCGATGGTCACTGGCAAGGATGAAGAAGCGGTATTGAACGAAGCCGAGCGCGGTGAAGACCACGCACTGAAGGCTTACCGTGAAGCGATCGAGAAGATCAACAAGCACAACCTGCTGGGCATTCGTGACCTGGTGGAGCGTCAGTACCACGGCGTACAGCGCAACCACGACCAGGTAAAAGCCCTGCGTAACCAGGCTCGTGCTCAGTCGTAAGACCTGCACTGTAGCAACTGTGGGAGGGGGCTTGCTCCCGATAGCGGTGAATCAGTCGACTTATTCAGTGACTGACTCACCGCCATCGGGGGCAAGCCCCCTCCCACATTTGTATTGTGTAAATGCAGAGATTGCAGTCAGCCTCAGCCAATGCTGATCGGCGGCAACTCGGTCAACGTCACCACCTGCTGCTTGCGAGGCGCCAGAATCTCTGCCTCGCCATCTACCACCAACTCATCACGCTGGTTGAATACGCGTGTAGCGATGCGTACGCGAAACTTTGGCAGTTTTTCAAGGATTTCCAGGCGCACGGTAAGGGTGTCGCCAATCTTGACCGGCTTCTGGAAGGTCATCTGCTGGCCGATATAAATCGTGCCCGGCCCAGGCAGCTCGCAGGCTACGGCCGCACTGATCAGCGCACCGCTGAACATGCCGTGGGCAATGCGCTCCTTGAACATGGTTGCCTTGGCGTATTCGGCATCCAGGTGCACCGGGTTGTGGTCGCCGGACATGGCGGCAAACAACTGGATATCACGCTCTTCGACGGTCTTGCTGAAGCTGGCGGTCTGGCCCACTTCGAGCGCCTCGTACGGGGTGTTGGTTACCTGGGTCATCTAAAGGTGCATCCTGTGGCTTATCGGTAATTAATCGGCTGATTTTAAAGCAAAAACTATTCGCAGCGGGCTGGCCTGCGCAACGTCAGCGCCTGTTCCAGCCAGCTCAGAAGGTCGGCGGTGACTTCATCACGGTTGGTTTCGTTGAATACTTCATGCCGCGCCTGCGGGTAGAGGTTCAATTGTATGTTCTGGCAGCCGGCCTCACGCAGGGCATGGGCCAGGTCCTTGAGACGCTTGCCTTCACTTACCGGATCACATTCGCCGCCCATCACCAGGATCGGCAAGCCCGGGTCGATCTGCGCGAGATTGGACGCTTTGCTGATTTGCTGCAAGCCGCCCAGCAGGTCGATCCATAACTGGTTGGTGCAGCGAAAACCGCAGAGCGGGTCGTTGATGTACTTGTCGACTTCGTCCGGGTCGCGGCTCAGCCAGTCGCAGGCGGTGCGATTGGGTTTGAACGCTTTGTTGAACGAGCCGAATGACAGGAACTCGATCAACGCACTGCGGCCGCGCAACCCCTGGCGCATGCGTTCGATGCGTGCGATCAGCCGTGCCGCGCTATACAACGCCACCGGCTGGAAATTCGAACCGCTGAGAATCGCGCCATGCAGGCTGGCGCTGTGGTGCAGCAAATAGCCCTGGGCGATGTAGCTGCCCATGCTGTGGCCGAGCAAAATAATCGGCAGGTCCGGTTTTTGCTGGCCGATATGCTGGTTGAGGCTGGCCAGGTCGCCGACCACTTTGTTCCAGCCATCCTTTTCAGCGTACAGCCCCAGGGTGCCCTCATCGGCAGTACGCCCATGACCGCGCTGGTCCAGCGCATACACCCCGTAGCCGGCGCTGCACAAGGCGTCGGCCAGGCGAGCATAACGACCACTGTGTTCGGCCATGCCGTGGGAGAGCATCACCACCGCCTTGGGCGGGGTGTCTGGCAGCCATTGATTGACGTACAGGCGGCTGTGGTCATTCGCGGTCAGCCAGAAGGTGCTGTGGGTCATGGCGGCTTCCTTTGCTCAGGGTCGTTGCAGTGTATAGCTCATTCGCAGAGTTGCGGGGTATCTGCCTACACGTTAGACGCAAGATTCATACAATCAATGACACGATTTAGCGTATTTGCCTGTTTGCTCATAGCTGCTAACGTCCCCAAAGCTCCGCTTTTTATAAACGCTTAAAGCGGCCGGACATACTCAGGTAAGAGGACAAGAATAATGCAACCTGATTTCTGGAATGACAAACGCGCAGCGGGCGTTCCCAATGACATCGACCTCACCACCTACAAGTCGGTGATCGAAGTTTTCGAGCGTTCCTGCAAGACCTTTGCCGACCGTCCGGCGTTCAGCAACATGGGCATTACCCTGACCTACGCCGAGCTTGAACGCCAGAGTGCGGCGTTCGCCGGTTACCTTCAACAGCACACCGACCTCAAGCCTGGCGAGCGCATCGCGGTGCAAATGCCTAATGTGCTGCATTATCCGGTTGCGGTATTCGGCGCATTGCGCGCCGGGCTGATCGTGGTCAATACCAACCCGCTGTACACCCCCCGCGAGATGCGCCACCAGTTCAAGGACGCAGGTGTGCGGGCGCTGGTGTACCTCAACCTGTTCGGTTCGCGGGTGCAGGAGGTCTGCACCGACACCGAGATCGACTACTTGATCGAAGCCAGGATGGGCGACTTCATGCCCGCCGCCAAAGGCTGGCTGGTCAACACCGTGGTCGACAAGGTGAAGAAGATGGTCCCGGCCTACCACCTGCCACGGGCTGTGTCGTTCAAGCGTGCGTTGCGCATGGGCGCGGGCCTTGGGGTGACGCGCCATCCGGTAACCCTGGACGATATTGCCGTGCTGCAATACACCGGCGGCACCACCGGCCTGGCCAAGGGCGCGATGCTCACCCATGGCAACCTGGTGGCGAACATGCAGCAGGTGCGGGCGTGCATGTCGCAACTGGGTGAAGACGGCCACCCGCTGATCAAGGAAGGGCAGGAGGTCATGATCGCACCGCTGCCGCTGTACCATATCTATGCATTCACGGCGAACTGCATGTGCATGATGGTGTCCGGCAACCACAACGTGCTGATCACCAACCCACGGGACATTGGCGGCTTTATCAAGGAGCTCAAGCAGTGGCGCTTCACCGGGCTGCTGGGGCTCAACACCCTGTTTGTGGCGTTGATGGATCACCCGGATTTCAAGAGCCTGGATTTCTCCCATCTCAAGATCACCAACTCCGGCGGCACAGCTCTGGTCAAGGCCACGGCGGAACGGTGGAAGGCGCTGACCGGTTGCTCCATCGGCGAAGGCTACGGCCTCACCGAAACTTCACCAGTGGCCAGCACCAACCCGTACGGCGGCCTGTCGCGCCTGGGGACCGTGGGCATTCCGGTGCCGGGCACCGCCATGAAAGTGGTTGATGATCAAGGGCACGAACTGCCGTTGGGTGAGCGCGGCGAGTTATGCATCCAGGGCCCGCAGGTGATGAAGGGGTACTGGCAGCAACCCCAGGCCACCGCCGAAACCCTGGACGCTGAAGGCTGGCTCAAGACCGGTGACATTGCCGTGATCGACACCGACGGCTATGTCAGCATTGTTGATCGCAAGAAAGACCTGATTATCGTCTCCGGCTTCAATGTCTATCCCAACGAAATCGAAGATGTGGTGATGGCCCACCCGGCCGTAGCCAGCTGCGCGGTGATCGGCGTGCCGGACGAGCGCACGGGGGAGGCGGTGAAGCTGTTCGTGGTAGCGCGGGCCCAAGGGGTGAGCATTGAGGAGCTGAAGGCGTACTGCAAGGCCAATTTCACGGGGTACAAGGTGCCCAAGCACATTGTGCTGAGGGAGTCTTTGCCGATGACGCCGGTGGGGAAAATTCTGCGGCGCGAGCTTCGCGACATCGCCTGAATTGAAATAGGGTCAAAATGTGGGAGGGGGCTTGCTCCCGATAGCAGTGTGTCAGTCAACAGAGTCTTTGGCTGATCCACCGCTATCGGGAGCAAGCCCCCTCCCACATTTGTTATCCGTCGCCCAGGAAAGCCCATTCCAGAGCGTATTTCATTGATATAGAATTTTTGCTCTAAAAGTGACCATTGGATATTCTTGAGTCATGTTTATGACTGTAGGGCTCTCTTTTGGCTCTAGGCGGCCCTCGGCAAAGCTGCTACTCTCGGCGCGCTTTGTGACGTCTCGGCCTGCTTGAAAGCGCCAGATTCACCTAAAAACATACACCAATAATAATCGCATCAAATGCGATGATGAATTCGCGTCGCTGAGGAGTGGGCTTCCATGAATGAAGACTTTTGGAAGGATAAGTACCCCGCCGGGATTGCTGCACAGATCAATCCAGACGAGTATCCGAATATTCAGGCGGTACTGAAGCAGTCCTGCCAGCGCTTCGCCAACAAACCGGCTTTCAGCAACCTGGGCAAGACCATCACCTACGGTGAACTCTACGAATTGTCCGGGGCATTTGCCGCGTATCTGCAACAGCATACCGACTTGAAGCCTGGCGATCGAATCGCCGTGCAACTGCCCAACGTCCTGCAATACCCGGTCGCCGTGTTCGGCGCCATTCGTGCCGGCCTGATCGTGGTCAACACCAACCCGCTGTACACCGCGCGGGAAATGGAACATCAATTCAATGATTCCGGGGCCAAGGCCCTGGTTTGCCTGGCCAACATGGCGCACCTGGCTGAAAAAGTCGTGCCCAAGACCGCCGTCAAGCATGTGATCGTCACTGAAGTCGCCGACCTGCTGTCGCCGTTCAAGCGCCTGCTGATCAACAGCGTGATCAAGTACGTGAAGAAGATGGTCCCGGCCTATCACTTGCCCCAGGCCATCACGTTCAATGACGTGCTTGCCAAGGGCCATGGCCAGCCGGTGAATGATGTCAGCCCGGCCAGCAGCGATGTGGCGGTGTTGCAATATACCGGCGGTACCACCGGTGTGGCCAAGGGCGCGATGCTGACCCACCGCAACCTCGTCGCCAACATGCTGCAATGCAAGGCGCTGATGGGGTCCAACCTCAACGAAGGCTGCGAGATCCTGATCACACCGCTGCCGCTGTACCACATCTATGCCTTCACCTTTCACTGCATGGCGATGATGCTGATCGGCAACCACAACATCCTGATCAGCAACCCGCGTGACCTGCCGGCGATGGTCAAGGAACTGTCGAAGTGGAAGTTCAGCGGGTTCGTCGGCTTGAATACGCTGTTCGTGGCGCTGTGCAACAACGAAGCCTTCCGCAAACTCGATTTCTCCGCGCTCAAAGTCACCCTGTCGGGCGGCATGGCCCTGCAATTGGCGGCCGCCGAGCGTTGGAAGGCCGTGACCGGCTGTGGTATCTGCGAAGGCTACGGCATGACCGAAACCAGCCCGGTGGCCACGGTGAACCCGATCCAGCATATCCAGATCGGCACCATTGGCATTCCGGTACCGTCCACAGTGTGTAAAGTCATCGCCGACGACGGTACCGAGTTGGCGCTGGGTGAAACCGGCGAGCTGTGCGTCAAAGGCCCGCAAGTCATGAAGGGCTACTGGCAGCGCGAAGACGCCACCGCCGAGATGCTCGACAGCGAAGGTTGGCTAAAAACCGGTGACATCGCGATCATCCAGCCAGACGGCTATATGCGCATTGTCGACCGCAAGAAAGACATGATTCTGGTCTCCGGCTTCAACGTCTACCCCAACGAACTGGAAGACGTACTGGCAGGCCTGCCGGGCGTGTTGCAGTGCGCAGCCATCGGTGTGCCGGACGAGAAGTCCGGAGAGCACATCAAGATCTTCATCGTGGTCAAGCCAGGCGCCACCCTCACCAAGGACCAGGTGATGGAGCACATGCGCGCCAACGTCACCGGCTACAAGGTGCCCAAGGCTGTTGAGTTCCGTGATGCGTTGCCTACAACTAACGTCGGCAAGATTCTGCGGCGTGAATTGCGTGATGAAGAACTGAAAAAGCTGGGTGTGAAGAAATAGCCCGGTAAAGCGTGAATTGAAAAGTACCCCTCGCTGAGGGGTATTTTTTTGCCTCTGGCGCGGCGTAATGCCCGGCTTGTCACTCCACGGGCTTGTGTGATATCGACTAATAACGACGCACGCTCGCTAAATACGCGACGCTTGCAAGTTGACGGCTGATCGAGGAGTGATGATGGACTTAGGGATTAGAGGTAAATGGGCTGTCGTCTGCGCTGCCAGTAAAGGGTTGGGTTATAGCTGTGCCCAGGCGCTTGCGGACGAGGGGGTAAACATCGTGATTAACGCACGGGGGGCGCCTGACTTAGAGGCTGCCGCACAGCGTTTGAAACTCAGAAACCCTGAGGGAGAAGTCATCACGGTGGTAGGTGATATTACTGACCCTTCGATTCGCCAGGCATTGGTCGATGCTGCCCCGCAAGTTGATATATTGATCAATAATGCCGGGGGGCCCAAGCCTGGGAACTTTCGTGAATGGACCGATCAAGAGTGGCGTGCAGCAATTGATACCAATATGTTGGCACCTATCGAACTCATCAAGTCAGTGATCGATTCCATGGCAGGTCGAGGCTTCGGCCGGATAATCAATATAACTTCCGGCGCGGTTAAAGCGCCCCTGGATGCATTGGGGCTTTCAACCTCAGTCCGATGTGGGCTTACCGGTTTTGTGGCGGGCTTGGCGCGTCAGAAAGACTTCGCGTCGAGAAACACCACGATCAATAATATTCTCCCCGGTGCGTTCAAAACCGAGCGATTGGAAAATACCTTTCAAGTGGCGGCAGAGCGTTCAGGAAAAACAGTGAACGCTATGGCTGAAAGTCGACTGGCAACCATTCCGGCGGGGCGCTTTGGTGACCCGACTGAGTTCGCTGCATTGTGTGCTTTTTTATGCAGTCATCAGGCTGCCTATGTGACCGGTCAGAACATCCTTATCGATGGCGGCGCCTACCCGGGTATCTTCTAATGGATAGCCAAAGATGTCGTTGTGCCATATGAAATAGTAGAGTTTTTAAAATTTAAACCGCCAGCGATGGCGGTTTTTTTATGGATTTCGCTTTTTTTTGTGTGCCGTAACGGATTGAAGTAAAACGAAAAAATTCAATGAGTCATAGATTGGATCCAATCTTATTCCATTTTGTTATTTGAAACGCGTTAAACCCTAGGATAGGTTTTTAGTGGTTGTAACAAGATATTTCTGTCGCGTCGGTGAGCGTAATGCCCGCTCGCCGATCACATTGGATCTACTGTCTTAGGGAGCAATGCATGTCGACCCAAAAACGCTTGAAAGTCTTTCCTACCTCATCGATCGGCACTATCGCCACCATCCCGTCCTCAAAACCTGAAACACAACGGGCAATTATTGCCGCCAGCCTCGCCTCGGGAACTTCTTATATTTACAACGACCTTCGTTGCCTTGAAACCGAAACAATGAAAAAGGCATGTCGTAGTATTGGTGCAATTATTGAGGAGCAACCAGGCAGATTAGTGGTAACTGGCACAGGCGGCTTGATCAAGCCCGAAAAGAAGGTGATCGACGCTCTAGGCTCCGGGTTGGTATTTCGAGTGTTTGCTGCGTTGACGTGCTTTACAACGACGCCGGCGGTTATTACCGGTGATGAAGTTCTGCGGGGGCGTGTCATGGAGCCTTTGTTTGTCGCCCTGGAAGGGCTGGGGGCCCATATTTCATGCATCAACCACAGTGGCAAGGCCCCGATTGTGAACTGGGGGGGTTATAAAGGGGGAGAGTGTACGATTGAGGGCAATATCAGCTCGCAATTCATCACTGCGATTCTGTTCTGCGCCCCCCTCGCCAAACAACCTACGGTGGTGAATATCCGCGGTGAAATTCTGTCGCTTTCGTATATCAAGCAGACTTTGGAAACCCTCAGCACCGCGGGGATCAGCTATGAGGTGAACGCTGACTATTCACAAATTACGGTGTATCCCGGCCACTATCGCAGCGCGAACTATACGATCGTCGGTGACTACACCTCATCGTCCTATTTGATCGCGGCCGGCATCATCTTTCCGGGCGAGTTGACGCTCAAGAACATGAACAGCAAGAGTTTGCAGGGCGAGCGTGCGATTCTCAAAGTGGCCGAGGCGCTGGGCGTCAATGTTGAGTTCAATGACGCTGCCAATGAAGTACGCATTGTTAATAAGTTGGCTGAGTTAAAAGGCAAGTATCATTTCGATGCGAGTGATTACCCCAATATTGTGCCGACACTGGCGGCGATCGGTGCTTATGTGCAGGGTGAGTTCAAAGTGACCGGCGGCTCCATTACGCGCTTGCACAAGTCGCCACGCATTGAGGCGATGGTGACCGAGCTGGTGAAAATGGGTGTGGACATACAGCCGTTGTTTAAAAACGGCGTCTACGATGGCTTCGTTATTCGTGGTGAACCGAGTTACGCCGGTGATGCAGTGTTGTCAGCCTGGGGTGACCATCGAATTTTCATGTCATTGTTTGTGGCTTCCTTGCGGTGCCAACAGCTTAATGAGTTGGATGGTTATCAGGACGTTCATTGTTCCTTTCCGGATTTCTTCCAGGAGTTTGAACGTCTGGGCGTGTCGTTTGAAGAAAGCTCGACAGCCGCCAAGCATGTTGAAGTCTGACTTTTTATCTTTGAATTAAAGGGAGGGCGGCCTGGGTCACCCTCTATATAACGGATTATAGATCATGAATTTTCGAGAAAAGCTTGAGCGGGATGGGTACGTCGTTATTCCAGGAGTACTCTACAGCGAGCAGGTGGAAAAGTTGCGTAAAACGTATGTCCATAGTTTGGCAGAGACCGAGCAGAGCACGCTGTTGCCAACGGCGTTTCTGCAATTTAGTGATATGGTCAATGCACTGCTCCATCCTAGTGCTATTCAGGCGATAAAGGATATTTTTCAGTCGGATTTTTCGCTGTTACCGAATTTTACGGTGCGCGAGAGCGTTTATATACCATGGCACAATGATGCGTACTTTCTTCCCGACGAAGTGATTTCGCCTAGCGCATTTCCCGAATTCTTACAGTGTGCTTATTATCTTCAAGATAATGATCCTGTGTCGGGCGGCGGCATCACCTTACTGCCGGGATCGCACAAGCTCAGTAAAGATGAAGTCAAGATCAGGCTCGCCGAACCGGTAAAATTCGAGCGCACGATCATGAGTAAGGCCGGCGATCTGGTTATTTGGGATAATCGAGTAACTCATCGCAGCAGTGCGCCGGATCAGACGCCTGTGGAAACAAAGCTGGCCATTCAATGGACTGTTTCTGCTTCGACCAAACATAACGCATCCTACATTACCTACCTGCGTGCCCGGGCTGAGCGCAGCCTGCATGTTTCGGACTATTTGCCCAACAGCCCCAAGCCATATTTTGCCGATATGCCCAATGTGCGCTACCCCTCTTCTTTTTCACAAGATGCCGTGTTGAAGATGAAGGGCGAGAACATCACATTTATCGAGATCTGAACAGGGGATTTGCAATGGAATTGCAAAGTACTGGCGAAACCGGTGCACATTACATTCTTCGCCAACTTCAGTCTTTGGGGGTTACGCACTTCTTCATGGTGCCTGGCAAGTTGATCAATGCGTTTATGCGTTGTTATCCCAGTGATGGCTCTACAACGCTTGACATTGAACCGGTGGTTACAGCGTGTGAAACAGGCGCGTCCTATATGGCCGAAGGCTATGCGCGTGCCAGTGAAACATTCGGGGTGTGCCTGGTGATAGGCGGGCCGGGTGTTACCAACGCGCTGACCGGGATCGCTTCCGCTTACACGGACCACCAGTCGGTCTTGCTCTTGTCGGGCCAGATTGCGTCATCGCTGGAAATGCAAAACGTGCTGCAGGACGGGAGCCAAACCGGCGTGAATCTGTGTGATGTATTCAAACCCATCACCCGCAGTGCCCTCGAGGTCAAGGCAGGGCAACCCTTGTCGGCGTTTTTGCGCGAATCGGTGCGGTTGTTGAAAGGCCTGGAAAAAGGCCCGACCTACTTGGCCGTCAGCAAGGAAGCACTGTACGAGAAATCCACGAGCCGCGCCGATATCGCCGCCAACGTACTGGAGTCGTGGAGCAACCAAGCGCTTGCCGTTGAAAAGATCAAAAGCGCGGCGATCAAGGCCGTGTTCAAGCGCTCGACCAATCTCGTCATTCTCGCGGGGCTACGTTGCAAAAACTCCAAGGTTGGCGCTGCGCTCCTGGCATTTTCCGAGCGCTTTTCGATTCCGGTCGCGACCACCTTGAGCGCCAAAGGGCTGTTCCCGGAGGACCATCCCAACGCTTTGGGCGTTTACGGTTATTCGGGAAACAAGCGCGCTATCGAGGCGTTCAAGGGCGGTGTGGACGGTGTGATTCTCCTTGGGCTCGATACCACTCAATGGAGCACCATGCTCTGGTCCCATGAGCTAAGGCCTCAATTTGGCGCGATCCAGGTGGATGAGAACCCAGATTATCTGGGACGGTATCTTGATATTGATCACGGTGTGGTGGCGACGGGGGAGGGTTTCCTGAGGCTGGTCAGCGAGGTTCACGCACAAGAGCTGGAGGCCAGCCAGGAGAGTCGCTCCAGATGGTCGAATGATCTTCAACGGGTGCCGCTGCATTACCCGGTCGATGCCAAAGCTACGGGCAATCTTGCCGACCATCCCGCCGCCTATATCCCGGTGCTGCAAGCGTTTTTCCCCAGTGATGGCGTGGTGTGTGTCGATTCGGGCTCCCATCGATCCTTCTTCGGCCACTACTGGACCGCGCGGGGAGCGGCGGCCTATTTATCGGCAACCACATTAGGCCCGATGGGCTGGAGTATCCCGGCAGGCATCGGTGCAAGTTTCGCCCGCCCCGATGGCAAAACCATGGTGATTACCGGTGATGGCTGCATGCTGATGCAGGGCCTTGAGTTATCGACCGCCGCGAAACATGGGTTGAATATCGTCTTCGTCGTTTTCAATAACCGGTCCTATTCGGCAAGTTACTTCAATAACAAAGACAACTTACCCGCGCTGACGCAAATTCCCGATTACAACTGGTGCCTGTTTGCCCAGAGCCTGGGCGTGAGCGCGACGTGCGTGGACTCCCCACAGGCCTTGCAAGATTGTATTGAAAGCATCATGAGCACCGCCGCACCTCATCTGATTGAAATCAAATGCGACGGGCGACATACCACGCCCAATAGCGAATACGGCACACGCTTGAAAGACCATCCATTACTGTAAGGAGCCTGTCGTGAATTCTAGAATGGTGATCACCAACTCCTGCCTGATCCTGGTATTGGGGTTGTTTTCCATTGACTTGTACAACCCCGCCTTGCCGGAGATTGCACGGGTATTTTCGGTAACTGACGCGCAGTCCCAAAACCTGGTGGTCTTCTATCTGGCAGGCTTTGCACTGTCCCAGTTGGTGTATGGGCCGATCTCCGATAGAAAAGGGCGGGTACCGGTGATTATGGTCTCCCTTGCCCTCGGCGCCTTGGGCAATTACCTGACGTCGACGGCGGACAGTATTCAGGCGCTCTATCTGTTTCGTTTGTTAACAGGCATCGGTGCTGGCGGTTGCCCCGTGATAAGCCGGGCAATATTGAGCGATACGTTCAAAGATAAAACCGAGTTGTCCAAATCGCTGACGGTGTTCTCCATGGCGTCCCAGGTCTCGCCTGCGCTTGCGCCGGTGCTGGGTGGTTTTATTACTGCTGCACTTCCTTGGCAATATAATTTCTACGCACTGACCCTGATCACGCTGCTCGGCGCCGTATTTATCAAGGCCACACTGGTTGAAACAGCTCCGCTGCAGGGCGTGCCTTCCAAACGGCTTGAGGGTTTCAAAGTACTGCTGCGCGACTTCAACTTCATGGTTTACAGCCTGGTCTCTGCGGTACTGTTTGCGATCACCATCGGCTACTTCACCGCGAGCCCATTCATCTATCAATTGCAGTTCCATCTGCAGAGCCAGGAAAACGGCCTGCTGTTCGTTGGCTACTCTGCGGGTATCGTCTTGGGTTCTTACCTGACCAAGCGGTTTTTGAATCGTTACTCGCCTGAGCGCATCCTGATGACGTCCCTGGTGGCGCTGACGGTGTTGGCGGCGCTCGCTCCGCTGGTTCTCCAGGCATTCAAGCTGGTCACGGCCCCGGCGCTGGTGGCGTATGGCTTTTTGGTCGCTCTCGGCTGTGGCCTGTCCTCACCCTTGCTGTTGGGGATCAGTCTGCATGGCCAGGCAAAACATGCCGGTACCGGGAGTGCGCTGCAAGGCGCGATCAAGATGGCGGGCGCGGCACTGGCGCTGTTCTTTTTCTCTGAGGGGCACACCAGCACCGCCATGGGGCTGATGATGGGGATTCTGGTCATGTCGCTGTTTTGCCTGTTTGCCATCGCCCTGGCTCAGCGTATTGCCGGTCGGTCAGTGGCAACCGCCTGAAAGTGCGCGAGAGCCTGACTGCTGGCACAGCAGTCACGCTCTCGCCGGTTAGGGGCGATGGTTACAGAGTGAACTGGGCAAAGCTCACGCCGGCACCCGCCGGGCGTACATCCTTGAGGAACGAGTCCTTGTCGGCGCTCAGTTCCAGGGTTATCTCCGGCTTGCGCTTGCCCGCATTGCGTACCACCAACCCTTCCAGCTTTTCGCGCAGAAACACAGTCGGCACCTTCAGGTGCAACAACTGGTCCGTCTCGGCGTTATGCATCAGCAGATGGATCCACTCGTACTGGCCCACGGCAATCCGCGCAACGGGCAGGTCGAACCACCAGATGTTGCGCTTGTGGTCCAGGTCGGTGAAATGGCAGTTGTTGACGCCGAGTACGGCACCGCCCAGTTCCTGGTTTCTGCGGGCGATAGCCTGTGCTTTATTGAGTTTCATAACCTTCCTACGGGATCTGTTATTCAGCGTTGCAGCCTGAATGTGCCGGGCATTCTCGTGGGTTGGCCGCAAAACATAAAGCCAAACCTGCGGCAGGCGATAAAATGCCTCGCGAAAATAATTGAAACTCTGCCGAAGCGCCCTGGGTCAACCTCTACGTAATGACCAAAACCCTCGATTGTTCCAGGAGAAATACCATGAGCAGCACATCGGATAAGGCAAAAGGTTTGGCGAACGAAGCGGTCGGCAACATCAAGCAGGGTGTCGGCAAAGTCACAGACAACGACAAGCTGCGTGCTGAAGGCGTGATCCAAGAGAAAAAAGGTGAAGCGCAGCAAGCAGTCGGGAAAACCAAGGACGCGGTGAAAAAAGCCACCGAATAAGGCGTTCTCCTGGGTTTGCCCAGCAGTATGGCGGCCATCCACGGATGGCCGTTTTTGTGTGAACTGTTGCAACTAAATTTTGGAAATTGTTTCAAAGTCGCCAAATGGGCTACTTTGATGTAGAAAACGGCCCCTGAGTCGCCCACGAACTCAACCTCTTTGCGGCGAAAGGAGACGCTATGATTTTTCCGGTACTCGATGGTCTCAAGCTGCACAAGGTGCTGATACGCACCGTCACGGAATTCGTCGATGACGAGATGCCGACCTACGCCTCGGCACTGGCCTATCAGATGCTGTTCTCGTTGTTCCCCTTCCTGCTATTTCTGATTGCCCTGATCGGTTTCCTGCATCTGCCGGACTTCTTCACCTGGCTGCGCCTGCAGTCGGAGCTGGTGTTGCCGCCCCAGGCGCTGGAGCAGGTCAACCCGGTCATCGACCAGTTGCAACAGTCCAAGGGTGGCTTGCTTTCGGTTGGTATCGTCATCGCGCTGTGGACAGCCTCTGCGGGCGTACGCCTGATGATGAGTGCGATGAACGCGGCCTATGACGTCGTCGAAGGCCGGCCGATCTGGAAGCGCTTCCCCCTGTCGATTTTCTACACCGTCGGCATTGCCGGCATGTTGCTGGCCGCCGCTGCGCTGATGGTGCTTGGCCCGCAGGTCATGGAGTGGCTGGCCGGGCAGATCGGCATGCAGGAGTTCGTCGTCACCCTGTGGACCATCCTGCGCTGGCCATTGATCGTGATCCTGCTGATGTTCGCCGTGGCACTCATGTATTACGTGATGCCGGACGTCGAGCAGAAATTCCGCTTCATTACCCCAGGCTCGGTGTTGGCCGTGGTGGTGTGGATCGTGGCTTCCCTGGGCTTTGGTTATTACGTCAAGACCTTCGCCGACTACAACGCCATGTATGGCAGCATCGGCGCGATCATTGTCCTGCTCCTGTACTTCTATATTTCCGCCGCCGTGTTACTGCTGGGTGCGGAGATGAATGCCGTGATCGAACACATGTCGGCCGAAGGCAAGGACCCAGGTGAAAAGGAGTTTGACGAACCCGGACACACCGATGAAAAACAGCACGTCTCGGGCCTAGGCCGGGACCACTCCAAGCCCACTCCTGAAGAAGTGCCGCGATGATCCGTGAAATCCTGAAAATGGGCGACGAGCGCCTGCTGCGTATCGCTCCACCGGTGCCGCCGGAAATGTTCGACAGCCCCGAGTTATGGCAACTGATCGACGACATGTTCCAGACCATGGAACACGTGGGCGGTGTTGGCCTGGCTGCACCGCAGATTGGTGTCGACCTGCAACTGGTGATTTTCGGTTTCGAGGCCAGCGAACGCTACCCGGAGGCGCCGCCTGTACCGCAGACCATCCTGATCAACCCGCTTATCACGCCCCTGAGCCCGGCGCTGGAAGAGGGCTTCGAAGGCTGCCTGTCGGTGCCCGGTTTGCGCGGCGCCGTGAACCGTTATCAACAGATCCGCTACGAAGGTTTCGACCCCAAGGGCGAGCCGATTGTGCGTTTTGCCGACGGCTTTCATGCACGGGTGGTGCAGCATGAGTGCGACCACTTGATCGGTCGGCTGTACCCGTCGCGGATCACTGATTTCAGCAAGTTCGGGTTTATCGAAGTGATGTTTCCGGAATTGGATCCGACAGCTGACGAATAAACACCAGGCTACCTGAGGTCCCAATGTGGGAGGGGGCTTGCTCCCGATAGCGGTGGACCGGTCGACATTTCAGCGACGGACACTCCGCCATCGGGAGCAAGCCCCCTCCCACATTTTTATCCGGCATCATTCAGGTGATTGAGAACCCCATCGCAATCATCGGCTTGTTCCGTTTGTAGCGCACCAACCGCTCGCTGAGGGACTGCGGCAGCAGCGTGTCCTGACTGAACCCCATACGCTGATACAACCCCTCCAGATCCGGATGGCACAGCAGCCACACCGTACCCTCCACTCCGGCTACCGCCTGCTCAATCAAGCGTGCCGCCAACCCCTGGCCGCGATAGGCCGGATCGACAAACACCCCCGTCAGCCACTGCCCACCCACCACCGGGCTCAAGCACAACCCAGCCACGATCTCGCCGTCGCGAGCTACCCACAAACGGCCGCCCTTGAGGGTCTTCATCGAAGAGTTGTGGCTGCGGTAAAACTTGTTCAACAGTGGCCACAGAGGCTCTGCCAGCGGTTCGATGTGCAGTTCGGGCATGGTCTTTGGGCCAGCGGGGTCAGGGCCGGGGATTATAAGCGCCTTCTGCCGGGCAATAGGTGGTATACCCAGTGCTACATCCCCTTAAGTTGAGCATGCATCATGGCCAAAGGTATGGATTCAAAGAAAGCCGCGAAGAAAAAACCGGCAAAGACCGCCGATGAAAAGCGTGCGGACAAGAAAGCCAAGAAGTCCGAGACCGGCCTGTTCGGTCACTGAGTTACAAGCTTAGAACCAAAGGATCTGCAAGATTGGCGCGTCTCGCGGCACAGGGTAGGAAACACCTGCTCTGAGCTGCCGATGGCCAACTACCTTGACCTGAGCCACCGCCGGGAAATTCAAGCCCTGGCTGCAAGTTTTACTGCGAAGACCGAATGGCCGACCTGGCTGCTGTTGCTCGGCGTGTATGCCGGCTGGTTCGGTGTGTTGCTTGCCAGCCACTGGCTGGGCCTGTGGTGCAGCACCTTGTTGCTGATCCCGTTGGTGACCCTCTGGCTGTCGCTGCAACACGAGTTGCTACACGGCCATCCCACCCGTTTGCCGTTGGTGAACAAACTGCTCGGTTACGCGCCGTTTGCCGTTTGGTACCCCTATACCCTGTATCGCGACAGCCACCTGTTGCATCATCACGACGAAGACCTGACCCTGCCCGGCATCGACCCGGAAAGCCGCTACCTTAACCAACAGCAGTGGGACGCCAGCTCGCGCTTGCAACGCAGCGTGCATTGGCTGACCAAGACCGTATTCGGTCGCTTGCTGCTGGCGGCACCCCTGGCCATCAGCCGGTTGGTGCACGATCAATGGCAACGCCTGCCAGAGGTTTGGCCGATGTGGCTGGCCCACGGCGCCGTGACCCTGTTGATGCTGGGTTTTATCGCCCATTACAGTGCCTTGCCGGTGTGGCATTACCTGCTGCTGGTGAGCGTGCCGGCCTTGTCGCTGGCGTCGATCCGTTCCTACTATGAACATCGCCCGCATCCGCGGCCGGAACAGCGCACGGTGCTCAACGAAGCGTCCTGGCCCTGGCGCTGGCTGTTCCTCAACAACAACCTGCACCTGGTGCACCACGACCTGCCGAAACTTCCCTGGTTCTTGCTGCCGAGGGTGTATCGCGCCCGCCGCGAGCAGTGGCTGACGCGCAGCGGTGGGTTCCTGGTACAAGGCTACGGCCAGTTGATCGGCCGCCATGGCCTCAAGGCTATCGACAGCCCTCGGCACCCCTTTGCCTGAGAGATGCCCATGAGTGAGCACTATGCCGAGTTGCGCATGTATGTCGCCCCGGAGCCCATCGCGCAAGCCAATCAACAGTGGCTTGCGCGCATCCTTGAACGCTTGGGCCTGCATCGGCGTAACGCCGACCACCTCGACTTGCCCGGCCTGTGGCTGGCGCCAGAATTGCTCGTCACCCAAACCTGCGGCTACCCGCTGATGACCCAACTGCGTGGCCAGGTTCGCGTCGTCGGTCGCCCCCGCTACGAGCTGCCCCATAGCAGCAATGGCGAACACTGCAGCCTGTTGCTGAGCCGTGTTGACAACCCACGTACTATCCTGGCGCAGTTCTACAACAGCCGCGGGGTGATCAACGGCCACGACTCCAACAGTGGCATGAACCTACTGCGCCACTGCCTGGCACCGTTGCAGCGCGACGGGCGTTTCTTCGCCAGCGTCGCCGTCAGCGGTGCCCACCGTGAGAGCCTGCGCTGGCTGCGTGAAGATCGCGCGGACCTTGCTGCCATCGACAGCGTGACCTACGACTACCTGGCGCGTTTCGTGCCCGAAGAGGTCGCGGGTTTGCGCATGGTTACCCGCAGCGCGCCGAGCCCGACCTTGCCCTATATCGGCCCGCCGGGCTTGAGCGATGTGCAGCTGAAGCAGGTCCGCGAAGCGATGAACCTGGCGTTGCAAGACCTGCCGCAGGTGGTGCAAACCCTTGGTGTGCAAGCCGTGCTCCCCGCTAGCGAAGACGACTATCAGGTGCTGTTGGATTACCAACGGCAAGCCGCCAGCCTTGGCTATACGGATATTCAATAAAGCTATATAAAAATGCATTTTAAATATTATTAAAGAATAAGAGGCCTTGCTAGGATCGCTCTACCGGAACACCGGACATAACGCGCACCCTACTCGACAGGAGCCACTATGTCCGGCGCCGACACCTCTCACCCCGCCTACGTGGACGCACTGTTCCGCAGCCATTACGCCTGGTTGTGCAGCCGCTTGTATCGTCAACTCGATTCCCGTGCACACGCCGAAGACATCGCCGCCGACACCTTTGTCCAGCTCCTGAGCGCACTCGACGTCGCCCCGATCCGTCAGCCTCGCGCCTTGCTCACCACCATTGCCCAGCGCCTGATGTATCAGCTGTGGCGGCGACGTGACCTGGAGCGCGCCTATCTCGACGCCCTGGATAACGATGAAGCCTTTAGCGTGCCGTCCCCCGAAAACCTGGCCCAGACGTGCGAGGCGCTGCAGGCCGTCGACCAGTGGCTCGACGGCCTGCCGGCCAAGGTCAGGGCGACGTTCCTGTTGTCCCGACTCAATGGCCTGACGTACCCCGCGATCGCCGCCGAGCTGGGCATTTCCCAGCGCTCGGTCAGTGATTACATGGCCCGCGCCCTTAACGGCCGCCTGCGGTTGTGCCTGGAATGAACGCCACGCCTGACTCACTGCACACGGCCAATCCGCTCACGATCACGACCATGAGGCAACCCATGAAAAAACTGAAAAAACTACTAGGGGGTTCGCTGCTGGCGCTCACCGTCCTGGCCCAGCCTGCGCTCGCCGCCGAACCTCCCACCCTGCGCATCGGCTACCAGAAAAGCTCGGTGAGTATGGTGCTCGCCCGTGAGCACAAGCTCTTCGAAGCTGCGCTGCCCGGCACCCAGGTGCAATGGACCGAATTCCTCGGCGGCCCGCCGCTGATCGAGGCACTCAATGCGGGCAGCCTGGATATCGGCAATATCGGTGACATCCCGCCGATCTTTGCCCAGGCGGCCGGCATCGACTTGCAGTACTTTGCCGTCGAGCCCAACGACGGCAAGACCGAAGCCGTGCTGGTGCCCAAGGCCAGCACCGTGCAGAACGTCGCGGAGCTCAAGGGCAAGCGCGTGGCGTTGCTCAAGGGCTCCAGTGCACACAACCTGTTCCTCAAGAGCCTGCTGCGCGCCGGTTTGCAATGGAAGGACGTGAACGTGGTGTACCTGTCGCCTTCTGACGGCCGTGCGGCCTTCGAACAAGGCAAGGTCGATGCCTGGGTGGTCTGGGACCCGTACTACTCGGCCGCCGTAGTCGACGGCTCTGCTCGCGTGCTGGGTGATGGCCAGGGCCTTAACCCTGCCGGCAGTTTTTTTGTGGTCAACGGCCCGTTCGCCCAGCAACATCCCCAGGCCATCGCCACCATTATCCAGACCCTCGGCAAGGCGCAGCGACTATCACTCGACCAACCCGATGAAAGCATCGCATTGATGGCCGGCACCCTTGGCCTGCCACCGGCGGTGGTCAAAAGCTACTTCGAGCACCGCTCGCCCGCGCCGATCCGTCCGTTGCAGACGATCGACGTCGCCAATCAGCAGCGCACGGCGGACCTGTTTTTTGCCAACGGCCTGATCCCTAGAAAGGTCGACGTGCAGCAGATTGTCTTCAAGCCCGAATAAGCCCCTCTCATCGATTGAGCGCATTTCAGAACATGGGGTGCGCGCCGCCAGCGCCCGGTTGGCAATGCTGGCTGATTAGTGGCCTTGCATAGCGCCAACCCCTGTCTATGCTCACCCAGGACCGTTAATGATGCTTGGCCTATAAAGCGTTTTGAATGGTTATTTCCCCGTGAAGGTTTACCAACACAAGAATGGAATGCGCCGTTCAGGCGCCGGGACTCAAGGGTGATCTGACCATGTTCAACCGCCAGCACAAATCCGACCTGCAAGAAATCCAGCGTTTTTCCTGTGCCCTCACCGAAGCCAATGCCAAGCTCGCAGCCATCAGCCGTTCCATGGCGATGATCGAGTTTGATCGCACAGGCGTGATCCTCGAAGCCAACGAAAATTTCTGCAAGAGCATGGGTTACAGCGTCGATGAGATCCGCGGTAAACATCACCGCATTTTCTGCGATGAGGCCTACACCCACACCGACGAATACAGCAAGTTGTGGCGTGACCTGGCGCGGGGCGAGGCGCTCAGTGGCACCTTCATGCGTTTGAACAAGCGCGGTGAAGAGGTATGGCTTGAAGCCAGCTACATGCCGGTGCTGGACAGCGACAACCAGGTACGCAGTGTGATCAAAGTGGCGTCGGATATTTCTGCACGGGTGCACCATGAACACGAAAACCAGAGCCTGATCGACGCCATTGGCCGTTCCATGGCGGTAATCGAGTTCACGCCCCAGGGCCAGATCCTGAATGCCAACGACAATTTCCTGCGTACCGTGCAGTACTCACGGGAGGAAATCATCGGCCAGCACCACAGCATGTTCTGTCATCGCAGTGAAGTGGAGTCGCCGGCCTACAAGGCATTCTGGGCCTCCCTCAATCGCGGCGAATACCACTCCCATCGCTTCGAGCGTAAAAACAAATACGGCAAGACCTTGTTTCTGGAGGCGTCCTACAACCCGATCTTCGATACCAATGGGCGCCTGTACAAAGTGGTGAAATTTGCCAGCGACATCACCGACCAGGTCACCACCCTGCGCACCGCCGCTGATTCGGCCCACGCCACTTCCGTACAAAACGACGCCTGCGCACGCAAGGGCTCGCAGGTGGTGCAGCAAACGGTACAGATCATCGAGGCTATCTCCAGCGACTTGAACCAGGCTGCCCACAGCATCGATGCGGTCAACAAACAGTCCGACATCATCGGCGCCATCGTGCAGACCATCCGCAGCATTGCCGAACAAACCAATATGCTGGCGCTCAACGCCGCGATTGAAGCGGCGCGAGCCGGTGAGCATGGACGTGGGTTCGCAGTGGTGGCCGATGAAGTGCGCAGCCTCGCGGCCCGCACCAGCCAGGCGACGGTGGAGATAGTGGATGTGGTGCGCAAGAACCACGACCTGTCATTGAGTGCGGTGACGAGCATGCAGTCGAGCTTGAGCCGCACGGGGCTTGGGGTAGAACTGGCCAACGAAGCGGGGCAGGTGATTCTTGAAATTCAGGAAGGCTCGCGGCATGTGGTGGATGCAATCAGTCAGTTCAATTCGACGCTGCAACTGCAATAGTCGAAAACTCTGCTGATCCCATGTCAAAGGAGATCCAAATGTGGGAGGGGGCTTGCCCCCGATGACGGAGTGTCAGTCACTGCATTGGGTGGCTGACCCAATGCCATCAGGGGCAAGCCCCTTCCCACATTGGTCTACTGTGCAGCTTAGATAGCAGCCAGGGTCTCTTTCACCGTCTGCGCCTGTGGGTCAACCGTCTTTGCTGCTACCTGCTGCTGTTGCTGCTGCTGAAGCCGCTCGGACACTTGCTTGGCAAAGGCGTTTTGCTCTTCCACCGGCAGGGCGTTCAGTTGCTCCAGGGTCAGGCCCCGTTCTTTGAGCAATTGATCGCGAATGCGCTCGGCCGGGGTCTTGGTCATGTAATCGGTGAACTCACTGCGGGCTGAGCCGGCAGCGCTGGATGCCGGCACGTCGCTGGACGCCGTGGCTTGCAGTTGCACACGGGTCTTGGCGAACGCTTCGTCAATGCGATCACTAGCCTTGTCCAGTTCCTTCTGCGCAGATGGCACCGTGATGCTCTGCTGCGCAGCCTGCAGGGCGCCGCTGTACAACGCGCTGGCGGCGGCGTTGGCGGGGTCCATATCGGGTCGCTTGATCTGTTGGACGGTCGACATGGCTTGGGTGTTGTTGTTAACCAGCATGATCGGTCACCTGTGTAAATGTTCGGTTCCACAGCTGGAGCAAATAGTGTGCCGGTTGCGATACCCTCTATTTACTGGGGGTCGTGTGGCCGTTGCGGCAAGCACTCTGCCGCAGGCGGCCAAGCATTGCCGTCAGTGGGCGATATTTTCCAGCGCGAGGTTACGCGTACGCGGCCCGAACCAGCTGATGGTAATCATCACGATCAGCATGCTGCTGGCGATAAACGCCAACACCCCTGGCGTGCCCAGGTGTTCGAGGATAAAGCCGATCAACAGGCTGCTGAACACCGTAGATAGGCGGCTGAACGAATAGCAGAACCCCACGGCCCGTGCGCGGATATTGGTGGGGAACAATTCGCTCTGGTACGAGTGATAACTGAAACTCAGCCAGGCATTGCAGAAGGTGATCATCACCCCGCAGAAAATCAGCCCCAGTGCGCTGGTTTGCAGGGCGAACAGGCTACCGAAAATCACCGCGCCCATGGCGGAACCGACAATCTGCCATTTGTTTTCAAAGCGGTTGGCCACCTTCACAAACAGCAACGGCCCCAGCGGGTAGGCGAGGGTGATGATAAAGGCGTACATCAAGCTGTGGGTCACGCTGACACCCTGGCCCGACAGCAGCGCCGGCAACCAATTGCCGAAGCCGAAAAAACCGATGGCCTGGAACACATGGAACACAATCAGCATCAAGGCGCGGCGACGGTAGGGCGGTTGCCAGATATCGGCAAAACGGCCGCTGCCTTGAACGCTGACGGCTTCGGGTTGCGGCTCATCCAAGGGCTTGCCGTGATCTTTCAGGCAGCGTGTTTCCAGGTTGTCCATGATCGCACCGGCTTCTTCGAAACGGCCCTTCTGTGCCAGCCAACGCGGCGATTCAGGCAGGCGCTTGCGCAATTGCCAGATAAACAGCGCAAACACCGCGCTGCTCAACACCACCCAGCGCCAGCCGGAGATGCCGAACGGCGCCTGGGGCACCAGCCACCACGACATCAAGGCCACGGCGGGCACCGACAGAAACTGAATGAAAAACGCAAAGGCAAACGCCGAACTGCGCATGTGCTTGGGCACCAGTTCCGAGAGGTAGGCATCGATAGTCACCAGTTCGATGCCCAGGCCGATGCCCACCACAAAGCGCATGCAGATGATGCCCAGGGCGGAGGTTTGAATACCCATCAGCACTGTGGCGACGGTGTACCAGATCAATGCAAAGGTGAAGATCGCCCGGCGCCCGTAGCGGTCGGCGATGGGGCTGAGCAGGCTGGCGCCGAGGAACAGGCCGAGGAAGGTTGCCGAGGCGAACGCAGCCTGGTCCGAGAAGCCAAACACGCCCTGGCTGCCGGTATTAAAAATGCCGTCGCTGATCAGGCCGGGGCTGATATAGGCGGTCTGGAACAGGTCATACAGCTCGAAAAAACCACCGATGGACAGCAGCGCCACCAGGCGCCAGATGGTGGCCACGGCGGGCAGGCGATCGATGCGCGCGCTGATATGGGCGGCGCGGAGCGGGTCGATACCGTCGGTGGTGGATTGGGCGGGCATGGTGAAAACTCAGTAAGTGATGGGGATTTCAAATACCTGGAATGCATCATCCAGCGGTTGGTAGCCCAGCACACGTGTGGTTTCGCTCAAATCCAGACGCTTGAAGCGGTTGTTGGAGATGCCGTGGGCGATCAGGTGCTTCACGCCGACGGTTTCCACTGAGCGTTGCAGCAGTTGCACGGCATCCCGCGGGCTGAGCCACGCGCTGAGGTCGCGGGCGTTGTTCAGGTCGTGGGTTTCGGGGAATTCAAAAGCGCCGATGCGCAGGGCGATGGTCGACAGCGGCGTCTTGGCTGCGTAGTAGCCACACAACGCCTCGCCATAGCATTTGCTCACGCCATACATATTGGCGGGCATCACCGGCATACCGGGGGTGATCTGGCGATCCACCGGGTAGCCTTCGATGGTTTGCGCGCTGCTGGCAAATACCAGGCGCTGCACGCCGGCGGCCACGGCAGCTTCGAACAGGTAGGTGGTAGCGAGTATGTTGTTGGGCAGCAATTCGTTGAATGAGGCACTGGCGTGGGGGATACCCGACAGGTGCACGATTACGTCGATGCCTTCGAGCAGGGTCGCCAGGCTGGATTTATCGCTGAGGTCGGCGTGTACGAAACGGTGTCCACCCAGGTCGAAATCCGGCGCGATGCGGTCAGTGAGCGTGAAGCGGTAGCGGTCTTGCGAGGCCTGGAAAAATGTCTTGCCGATTCTGCCGCAGGCGCCGGTGAGTAGTACGTTGAGTCCGTTCACGTGGGGTCCCTGTGCTTAGTTGTGGCCGTCGAGGGCGAAGGTCTTGAAACCGGCGTGCTGGCTGAGCCGCTGATAGTAGGCGGCAATGGCGGGGGAGGGCGGACGCTGCATGGGCGTTGCCTGCCAGCGGTGTACCGAGAGGCCGATCAAGATATCGGCGAGGGTGAATTCCTCCCCGGCCACATAGGCACCGGTCTTGGTCAGTTGCTGTTCGAGAATGCCCATCTTGTCGTTCCATAGCTGCACCGCGGCGGCGATTTGCGCCGCGTCGAGGCCGTCGGGGTTGTTGCGTACCAGCGCGGTGAAGGCGTCGCCCCAGGCGCGGTTGAGTTCGACCGCTTGCCAGTCGATCCATTGCTCGACGCGGGCCCGTGGCGCCGGTTCGACAGGCAGCAAGTCGTGGCGTTGGTACAGGCCGACGAGGTAGCGGCAGATGGTGTTGGACTCCCACAGCACGCCGTGGTCGTCGATCAGCACAGGTATCTGCGCGTTGGGGTTCAGAGCGAGGAACTCGGTGGACTGGGTGGGCTTGAAGCCGATGCCCCAGTCTTCACGCACGTAGTCGATGCCCAGTTCCTGGCAGGTCCACAACACTTTGCGCACGTTGATGGAGGACGTGCGGCCCAAGATTTTCAGTGAATGTCCCATGGTGCTTCCCTGGCGATGGAAAGTGGTCAATCTAGCAGGGGTAAAGTGGGCACGGTTAAAAAATGTGGGAGGGGGCTTGCTCCCGATAGCGGTGGGTCAGTCAACTTACAGATAGCTGACCCACTGCAATCGGGAGCAAGCCCCCTCCCACATTTGGACCGAGTAAGGTCTCAGCAGCGTGGTGTGTGCTGGTCCATGGCCTTGCCGAGCAGCGAGTTAAATGAGGGTGGCAGCTGTACGCAGGTTAGTAGACCGGTGGACACTCAAAGCCGGCGCACCCGAAAGTGCCCTACGCACAGCCGCCATTAACACAGGCAGACTTCTGATCGTTCCCACGCAGAGCGTGGGAACGAGCGGGTCAGGTGCTCTCCCGCACCTGCAACTCAAACCCCATATCCACCACCGGCTTGGCGATCTTGTTGCCCGCCATGATGGTCAACAAATGCTCCGCCGCCCTGCGGCCAATGGCTTCTCGTGGCGTGCTGATGCTGCTCAGGCGCGGCACCATGAATGCCGACGCGGGCAAGTCGTTGAAGCCCAGCACCGCGACACGCTCCGGCACCTTGATGCCGTGACGCATGGCTTCAAGCAGTGCGCCCTGGGCCAGGTCATCGTTGCCGAAGAAGATCGCATCCACATCCGGATGCGCTGCCAGCAATTGCAGGAACAGTTCGCCGCCCAGGCCTACGGAAGAGGGCCGTGGCGTCAATAGTTCCAGCGCTGGGTCGTACATGCCCGCCTGCTGCAAGGCGCGGCGGAAACCTTCACCGCGCAACAACGTGCGCTGATCCAACTGCGCGCCGATGTAGGCCAGGCGCTTGCGCCCCCGGGACAGTAAATGTGCCGCTGCTGTTTCCCCGGCAGCCAGCTGTGAGAAGCCCACGCAGTTCACCCCGGCATTGGGGTCCAGATCCATCATGTACACGCACGGCACATTGCTGGTCTCGACCATTCGTCGCGCGCTTTCGGTGCGGTCGAACCCGGTCAGCAGCAAACCCCGTGGCTGGTAGGCCATGTAGTTGCGCAACAGGTTTTCTTCTTCATCGCGCGAATAATGGGAGTTGCCGATCAGCACTTCAAAGCCCTTGGGCCGCAGTACCTGATGGATGGCTTCCAGTGTTTCGATAAACAACAGGTTGGACAGCGACGGCACCAGCACCACCACCGATTGGCTCTGGGCCGACGCCAGGGCGCGAGCGGCGGGGTTGACCACGTAGCTGAGTTCGGCGGCGGCCTGCTGGACTTTTTCCACCAGTTCGGTGGCCACGGTGCTGATACCGCGCAAGGCGCGGGAGGCGGTGATTGGGCTGACCCCGGCCAGGCGTGCAACTTCATTGAGGGTAGGGCGGCCCGTCGTGCGGGTATTTTTATCGTTCTTGGAGGTCATCAGGCGGCTTGCCAAACAAAAATCGAGGCACTAAGGTAGCGCTGTCTCCAAAGGGCTGCAAATTATTGAACCTAGGGTTGCCTGATCCGGTTCGAATGATTGGAGCAGATGCACGCGTCACTCCATAAAAATGACAAGTCGGCGCGGGAAAAGCCTGTTTTTGCACTAGCCTTATGCTGTGCAAAGGTAGCGCTATCTGCGTCCTGAGGTGTTTCATGAGTCAACCTGTTACCGCCCTGGTCATCATGGGTGTTTCCGGCTGTGGCAAGTCCAGCGTCAGCGAAGCCCTGTGCCGCCTGAACGGCGCCACTGCCATTGAAGGCGACAGCTTTCACCCCGCCGCCAACATCGAAAAGATGAGCGCCGGCCACCCCCTTAACGACGACGATCGCGCCGGCTGGCTCGACATCCTGTGCGATGAACTGCGCCGGTCGCTCACAGCGGGCGAGCATCCTGTGCTCACCTGTTCAGCCCTGAAAAAGAAATACCGCGACCACCTGCGCGAAGCCGCGCCGGGCCTGGGCTTTGTCTTCCTGGAGCTGACCCGCGAAGTGGCCGCCGACCGCGTGTCCCACCGCCCCGGCCATTTCATGCCGGCAAGCCTGATCGACAGCCAGTTCGCCACCCTCGAATCGCCCAAGGGCGAACCGCTGACCCTGGCCCTCAATGCCAGTGAAGACAGCGTCGAGGAGCTGGCCGAGCAGACCAACGCCTGGTGGCTCAAGCACGGCTTTGAACCAACTCATTAATTTTTTGCCGGAAAAGATAGCGCTATCCCCGGCAGGAAATTCAACACCCGCTTTAATAACAACAACAAACAGGAGAGACCCCCCATGTTTGGCATGTCCCACGAGTCTTACCTGCTGCTAGATGCAGTGGTCACTATCATCGGGTTGATCGTTCTGATCACCAAGTTCAAGGTGCACCCGTTCATTGCACTGATCATCGCGGCCGGTTTCCTCGGCCTGACCTCGGGCATGCCCGTGGACAAGATCATCAAGGCGTTCCAGGACGGTTTCGGCGGCGTGCTCGGCTTTGTCGGCATTATCCTCGCGCTGGGCACGATGCTCGGCAAGATGATGGCCGAATCCGGCGGTGCCGATCAGATCGCCCAGACCCTGATCCGCGCCTTCGGCAAAGAGAAGGTCCAGTGGGCCATGATGTTCGCCGCGTTCCTGGTGGGCATCCCGCTGTTCTTTGAAATCGGCTTTGTGCTGCTGATCCCGCTGGTGTTTATCGTGGCACGGCGTACCGGTGTATCGCTGATCAAGATCGGCATCCCGCTGCTCGCCGGCCTGTCGGCGGTACACGGCCTGGTGCCACCGCACCCGGGCCCGCTGCTGGCGATTGGCGTGTTCGGCGCAGATATCGGCAAAACCATTCTGTACGGCCTGATCGTCGCACTGCCAACCGCCATCATCGCCGGCCCGATCTTCGGTACGTTTATCGCCAAGTACATTCCGGGCAACCCGTCCCAGGAACTGGTCGATCAATTGGCCCGCGAGACGGATAACAAGTCGCTGCCAAGCTTTGGCATCACCCTGGTCACCGTGCTCTTGCCGGTGTTCCTGATGCTGCTCAAAACCTTTGCCGACATCGCCTTTGCCGAAGGCAACGTGGTGCGCAACTGGATGGACATGATCGGTCACCCGATCACCGCCTTGCTGCTGGCGTTGCTGCTGTCGCTCTACACCTTTGGCCATCGCCAGGGCATCCATTCCAAGCAGATCCTCAAGCTGCTCGACGCCAGCCTGGCGCCGACCGCCGCGATCATCCTGATCATCGGTGCCGGTGGTGGCTTCAAGCAGATGCTGGTGACCAGCGGCGTGGGTGATGTGATCGGTCATATGGCAGTGAACGCACAGATCAACCCGATCCTGCTGGCGTGGTTGGTGGCGGCGGTGATTCGTATCGCCACCGGTTCAGCGACGGTCGCGACCATTACCGGGGCAGGCATTGTGGTGCCGGTGGTCGGCATGATTCCGGGCGTCAACCGCGAGTTGCTGGTGCTGGCGACGGGCGCGGGTTCGTTGATCTTGTCGCACGTCAACGATGCGGGGTTCTGGCTGGTCAAGCAGTACTTCAACATGACCGTGGCCGAGACGTTCAAGACCTGGACGGCGATGGAGACCATCCTGTCGATCGTGGCTCTGATCTTCATCATGTTGCTGTCGTTGGTGGTGTAAGCCACACCGCACAGTCTGGGGTGAAAACCCAATCAAATGTGGGAGGGGGCTTGCTCCCGATGGCGGTGGATCAGTCACCAGATGTATCGACTGAACCACCGCCATCGGGAGCAAGCCCCCTCCCACATTTTGACCGAGTTAGACGCTGGCTTTGGGTACTAGCCCATCCGCCCTGAACATGCCACGAATCCCGCGCACCGCCTGGCGAATCCGGTCCTGGTTTTCGATCAGCGCAAAGCGTACGTGATCATCGCCATACTCGCCAAAACCAATCCCCGGCGACACACACACCTTCGCCTCCAGCAGCAACTTCTTGGCAAATTCCAGCGAGCCCATGGCAGCATACTGTTCGGGGATTTTTGCCCAGACGTACATCGACGCCTTGGGGTTCTCCACCATCCAGCCCAGCTCATGCAGGCCCTTGACCAGCACGTTGCGGCGCTGGCGGTACTGCTCGGCGATGTCTTTGACGCACTGCTGATCGCCTTCCAGCGCAGCAATCGCCGCCACCTGCAGCGGGGTGAAGGTGCCGTAGTCATGGTAGCTCTTGATCCGCGCCAAGGCGTTGACCAGTTCCGGGTTGCCCACCATGAACCCGATGCGCCAGCCGGCCATGTTGTAGCTCTTGGACAGGGTGAAAAACTCCACCGCGATGTCCTTGGCGCCCGGCACTTGCATGATCGACGGGGCTTTCCAGCCGTCGTAGACGATGTCGGCGTAGGCCAGGTCGTGAACCACGAGCACGTCGTACTGTTTGGCCAGGGCGATGACCCGTTCGAAGAAATCCAGCTCCACGCACTGCGCGGTGGGGTTGGACGGGAAACCGAGGATCATCATCTTCGGCTTGGGGATCGAGCCACGAATCGCCCGTTCCAGCTCGGCGAAAAAGTCCACGCCCGGCACCAGCGGCACCGAACGTACCTGGGCACCGGCAATCACCGCACCGTAGATGTGAATCGGGTAGCTGGGGTTGGGCACCAGCACGGTGTCGCCCTGGTCCAGGGTGGCCAGCATCAGGTGCGCCAGACCCTCTTTGGAACCGATGGTGACGATGGCTTCCGACTCGGGGTCGATATCCACTTCATAACGGTCCTTGTACCAGCGCGAAATCGCCCGGCGCAGGCGCGGAATGCCTTTGGAGGTGGAGTAGCCGTGGGTGTCTTCACGCTGGGCGACGGTGACCATTTTTTCCACAATGTGCGGTGGCGTGGCGCCGTCGGGGTTACCCATGCTCAAGTCGATGATGTCTTCGCCGCGCCGACGCGCAGCCATCTTCAGCTCGGCAGTGATATTGAAAACGTAAGGGGGGAGTCGATCTATGCGCGCAAAGCGGCGCGGCGAACCTTGGTCGGCCATTGTTGCCTCGAGAGTACGTAAGCGCCCGGAACCGTCCGAGCGACGTCGGCCACTGCGGTGGCCTGCGAGGCAGACAATACGGGCGATGATGGCAAGTTGTCCAGATGCGTAGGAAAAATTTCTACATGGAGTGTGGCGCGGATATGCCCCTATACTCGATACGGGTTTGTTCCCTCATAAGAAGGAGACTGTTCGTATGGATCAGCAGACAAAACAACCGTTGGAGCCACGCATGGAAGCCGGCAAAGCGCTGGTGATCGCCGGTGTGCAAGGGCGTTATTCGAAGGCCACCGTAGGCGATATCCCCAAGTTATGGGAGCTGTTTGACACGTGCATTAAAGACATCAAAACGCGCGTCGGCGGCGTGACGTACGGGGTTTGCTACAACCCCCACCACGGCGAATTCGATTACATGGCGGGGGTTGAAGTCCCGACCAAGGGCGATGTGCCCAGCAACTTCGAGTTCATCGAAATCCCCCCGCTCAACTATGCCGTGTTCCCCCATTACGGGCCGGTGCAGGCACTTGAGCAAACCTACGAACGCATCATGTTCGAATGGCTGCCGCATTCGGGCTACAAGGTGATGGGGGCGGATTTCGAGCGCTATAGCGCAGATTTCGATGGGAGGAAGGGCACGGGGACGGTGGAAATCTGGCTACCGGTTGGCGAGCGGGGCTGAACTGGTCCAGTGATTTCGGACATTCTTTTCGGTTTTCACGCCGCTAGCT
>NZ_SPKP01000008.1:0-92364 GCF_023127835.1 Pseudomonas sp. B329
AGAACCCCTGTTTGCTAACGCAAACAGGGGTTTTGTTTTGGGCGGTCGAAAAAACTAAAAAACCATCGCTCATGTCCTGAGTGCAAACGCCCTGCGTTTCTATGCAATGACCTTACGCATGGCTATTATGCGTGCCTCATTGTGAGGCGATATTTGCATGCTGATGTTGTTGAAACTACTGAAAGACGGTCGATTCCATTCTGGAGAAGCGCTTGGCGCCGCCCTGGGCGTCAGTCGCAGCGCTGTGTGGAAGCAGCTTCAGCATCTTGAGGCAGAGTTAGGGCTGCCCATTCATAAGGTCCGAGGTCGTGGGTATCAATTGGCTGCGCCGTTGGTGTTCTTGAGTGCAGAGCAAATTTCCCTGAATGCGGCCTCTTTAACCTGGCCAGTTCATATTTTCGATTCCATCGACTCCACTAACGCCGAAGCTTTGCGTCTCGTTGACTCAGGGTGCGCAGCCCCCTTTGTCGTACTGTCGGAGCAGCAGACGGCTGGTAGGGGAAGGCGTGGTCGAAAATGGGTCAGTCCGTTTGCGCAAAATGTCTACTACAGCCTCGTGCTGCGCATTGAAGGTGGTCTGCGACAGTTGGAGGGGTTGAGTCTCGTAGTTGGCTTAGCCGTTATGCAGGCGTTGCGTGAGACCGGTGTACAGGGCGCGGCTTTGAAATGGCCAAACGACGTCTTGGTCGGGAGCAAGAAAATTTCTGGCATCTTGCTGGAGCTGGTGGGGGATCCTGCGGATATCTGTCACGTTGTCCTAGGGATAGGCATCAATGTGAATATGCAGAAAGCCGATGATGTGGATCAGCAATGGACTTCAATTCAGCTCGAGACCGGTTCTGCTATTGATCGCAACCAATTGGTGGCGCGTCTGGGGATGCAGTTGCAAGGCTATCTGGATCGACATAAGACTGCCGGTTTTGCCGGGCTGCAAGATGAGTGGGAGCGGCATCACTTGTGGCAGGGCAAGCCTGTGTCTCTCGTTGCTGGTGTTACCCAGATTGATGGGGTGGTGTTGGGCGTGGATCATCAGGGCGCGTTGCGCATGAATGTCGATGGCGTCGAGAAAATATACAGCGGTGGTGAGTTAAGCCTGAGGTTGCGTGATGATTCTTGAGCTCGACTGTGGGAACAGCTTCATAAAGTGGCGCGTGCTTGAGGCGAGTGATGCAAGTGTCTCCGCCGAAGGCGTGGTGGGTTCGGATGATGCGTTGATTGAGAGCCTGATAGCGCTTCCTGGCCTTCTGCTCACGCGTTGTCGGTTAGTGAGTGTTCGAGCGCTTGAGGAAACCGACAAGCTGGTAGCGGCGTTGGTGAAGGCATTTGGCGTTACCGTTTCCTGTGCGGGTTCCGCGCGACAAATGGCCGGTGTGCACAATGGCTACGAAGAGTTCGAGCGGCTTGGGCTGGATCGTTGGTTGGCGATGCTGGGTGCATATAAGTTAGCGTCCGGCGCATGCGTAGTGCTCGATTTTGGTACGGCGGCGACCGCAGACTTTATTGATGTTGATGGTGAGCACTTGGGTGGGTTTATTTGCCCGGGCTTGCCACTTATGCGCAATCAGTTGCGAACCCATACGCGCAAGATACGTTATGACGATGCCGCGGCTGAGAGAGCTCTTGAGCGTCTCTCTCCTGGGCGGACGACCGTAGAGGCTGTCGAGCGCGGTTGTACGCTTATGCTAAGAGGGTTCGTGTTGACCCAGCTTGAATTGGCGAGAAGCTATTGGGGCGAGGATTTCACTGTCTTCCTGACGGGGGGGGATGCCGACCTGGTCAGGGATGCTGCACCTCAGGCTTGTTTGGTCCCGGACCTTGTGTTTGTTGGTTTGGCAATGGCGTGTCCTTTGTCTTGAGGTGATTATGCGCTGGCTGTTTTTGCTTTTACTTGTCCTCAATGTTTTCTACTACGTCTGGCATCAGCAAGAAGCTCCATTGCGTGCCAAGGACGTCACACCATTGAGTCTCTATCGTGGAACGCAGCAAGATATTCGGCTCCTGAGTGAGTCTGCCGACACGGTGGCGCGGCGTGATCGAGCAAGGGGGGCTGATGCACAAAGCACCTGTCTGTACATTGGTGGTTTCTCGGATCGTCACCAGGCGCTCTCTCTCGAGCAGCGGCTGACAAGCTTGGACATAAGGGTCAGGCTTCAATTGTTGAGCGCGCCTGAAGCCTCGGGTTACTGGTTGCGAGTAGCCCCTGAGAGTAGGCGCTTGGCTGACGATCTGCCCTTTGAAAGCCTTGCTAATGAATTCAATGAGTTAAAACATAAAATAATGCTGTGCGAAGGCATTGCAACTCTCGAATAGTTTGCATAGAATGGCGCCCGCTTCGCAGTGAAGACCTTTAAGGGCTTCAAGGTGAAACGAAGGTCAACGCAGCTAACCTCATATTTTTAATGAGAAAATGCTTGACAGAAGGCCGGCGTGATGTAGAATGCCGGCTCGCTTAGGAGGGGTTCCCGAGCGGCCAAAGGGATCAGACTGTAAATCTGACGTCTACGACTTCGAAGGTTCGAATCCTTCCCCCTCCACCATTTTTAGCGTGAGCTGCAAGCTCCGCGGGTATAGTTTAGTGGTAGAACCTCAGCCTTCCAAGCTGATGATGCGGGTTCGATTCCCGCTACCCGCTCCAAGTTTGCAGGTTGTGCAAGGTGTTTTGCTCTTGTAGCTCAGTTGGTAGAGCACACCCTTGGTAAGGGTGAGGTCAGCGGTTCAAATCCGCTCAAGAGCTCCATATAACAAGGCAGATATGAAAATATCTGCCTTTGTTTTAACAGCTGCCTCGGCTTGTATCGTGTTATGTCTGGCTGTGATTGTCAGGTGATTTCAAGTCTGTTGGGGTTGGTTGTTGTAAAGTCTTTTTCAGGCCTGCATAATGGTCGGCCTGATTTTGTTTTAGGTCAGTAGCTCAATTGGCAGAGCGACGGTCTCCAAAACCGTAGGTTGGGGGTTCGATTCCCTCCTGACCTGCCAGATTCACGTGGTGTGTCTGGCTTTCTTTTCACAGGATCTTCATAGATGACTCCTAAGGCTGAAGCTCAAAGCTCTCGTTTCGATCTGTTCAAGTGGCTCGCTGTAGTCGCCTTGGTGGTCGTAGGCGTTGTTGGCAATCAGTACTATTCTGCTTCGCCGATCCTGTACCGTGTCCTCGCATTGCTCGCCCTCGCTGCTGTAGCTGCCTTTGTAGGCCTGCAGACTGCTAAAGGCAAGTCTTTCGCGGTCCTGGTAAAGGAAGCTCGCACCGAAATTCGTAAAGTCGTTTGGCCGACTCGCCAAGAAACCACGCAGACCACATTGATTGTTGTGGCTGTTGTTCTGGTTATGGCGTTGCTGTTGTGGGGGCTCGATTCCCTGCTCGGCTGGCTTGTTTCCTTGATTGTTGGCTAAGGGTGTCCCGTGGCTAAGCGTTGGTACGTTGTGCATGCTTACTCGGGTTACGAGAAGCATGTTATGCGCTCTTTGCTGGAGCGCGTAAAGCTGGCAGGCATGGAAGATGGCTTCGGCGAAATTCTGGTTCCCACTGAAGAAGTGGTTGAAATGCGGAATGGCCAGAAGCGCAAGAGTGAGCGCAAGTTCTTCCCTGGCTACGTGCTGGTACAGATGGACATGAATGAAGGTACTTGGCACTTGGTCAAGGACACTCCTCGTGTCATGGGTTTCATTGGCGGTACTGCTGATAAGCCTGCTCCGATCACTGACAAGGAGGCAGAAGCAATTCTGCGTCGTGTTGCTGACGGTAGCGACAAGCCCAAGCCGAAGACATTGTTCGAGCCGGGTGAGGTTGTTCGTGTTACAGATGGTCCTTTCGCTGATTTCAATGGCACCGTCGAAGAAGTTAACTACGAAAAGAGCCGGATCCAAGTGGCAGTGCTCATTTTCGGTCGCTCTACTCCGGTAGAGTTGGAGTTCAGCCAGGTCGAGAAGGTCTAGCTGAAAAAGCATCCCAACCCCGCAGCCTTAGGCTGTGGGGTTTTGTCGTCACTGGGATAAACGCGCAAGTAACCGGGGAGCCTTTCTAGGCGTTTGAACCCGTAATTGGAGTGCCTCATGGCCAAGAAGATTACCGCTTACATCAAGCTGCAAGTGAAGGCCGCTCAGGCCAACCCTAGCCCACCCGTCGGTCCAGCTCTGGGTCAGCACGGCGTGAACATCATGGAATTCTGCAAGGCCTTCAACGCCCGTACTCAGGGTCTTGAGCCAGGTCTGCCGACTCCAGTGATCATCACTGTATACAGCGACCGTAGCTTTACTTTCGAAACCAAGTCGACCCCGGCTTCGGTTTTGTTGAAGAAAGCTGCTGGTCTGACTAGCGGTTCCGCTCGTCCGAACACCGTTAAGGTTGGCACCGTAACTCGTGCTCAGCTGGAAGAAATCGCGAAAACCAAAAACGCGGATCTGACTGCAGCTGATATGGATGCAGCCGTGCGTACCATCGCCGGTTCTGCTCGTAGCATGGGCCTTAACGTGGAGGGTGTGTAATGGCTAAGCTGACCAAGCGCCAAAAGGCTATCGCCGGCAAAATCGAAGCAGGCAAGTCCTACAACTTCGTAGACGCTGCTGCTCTGCTGACCGAGCTGTCGACTGTCAAGTTCAGCGAGTCTGTTGACGTTGCTGTGAACCTGGGTGTTGACCCGCGTAAATCCGACCAGGTCGTTCGTAGCGCTACTGTGCTGCCACACGGTACTGGCAAGACTGTACGTGTTGCTGTCTTCACTCAGGGCCCGGCGGCTGAAGCTGCTCTGGCTGCCGGCGCTGATCGCGTTGGTATGGACGATCTGGCTGCCGAAATGAAAGGCGGCGATCTGAACTATGACGTCGTTATTGCTTCCCCGGATGCAATGCGCGTTGTAGGTCAGTTGGGTCAGATCCTGGGTCCACGTGGCCTGATGCCTAACCCTAAAGTCGGCACCGTAACGCCAGACGTAGCTACCGCGGTTAAAAACGCCAAGGCTGGTCAGGTTCGTTATCGCACCGACAAAAACGGCATCATTCACACCTCCGTTGGCAAGGTCGGCTTCGACGCCGTCAAGCTGAAGGAAAACGTTGAAGCCCTGATCGCTGATCTGAAGCGTATCAAGCCAGCTTCCTCGAAAGGCATCTACGTCAAGCGCGTTACCCTGAGCACCACTATGGGCCCAGGTCTGGTCATCGACCAAGGCTCGCTGGACGTATAAGACACAAATTGGCGCAAGCGATTGCGCCAATTGAAAGATTGGGGTCCCTGCCTGGCGGGGGCTATCCAAGACCGTAGGCGACGCAAGTCTTAAACCAACAAGCCTACGCAGATGGTGCTCCCGGTTCCTTACCGAATCAGACACCAAAACGACATCCGGCCTCGGCCAGATGAAACGGTAACAAGCAGGAGTTAAACCCGTGGCAATTAATCTCGAAGACAAGAAGGCCATCGTCGCTGAAGTCAACGAGGCTGCCAAAGCTGCTCTGTCCGCTGTCGTGGCTGATGCCCGTGGTGTGACAGTAGGCGCTATGACCGGACTCCGTAAAGAGGCTCGTGAAGCTGGCGTATACGTACGTGTTGTACGTAACACCCTGCTCAAGCGCGCTGTTGCTGACACTGAATACAGTGTTCTCAACGACGTGTTCACTGGCCCGACTCTGATCGCGTTCTCCAAGGACCATCCAGGCGCTGCTGCCCGTTTGTTCAAAGAGTTCGCCAAGAGTCAGGATAAGTTCGAGATCAAGGCAGCTGCGTTCGAGGGCAAGTTCCTCGCAGCTAACCAAATCGACGTACTGGCAACACTGCCGACCCGCGACGAAGCCATTTCGCAGCTGATGAGCGTGATTCAAGGCGCTACCAGCAAGCTGGCTCGTACTCTGGCTGCAGTTCGCGAGCAAAAAGAAGCTGCCGCAGCCTAAGGCTGAGCAACTTCTCTCGCGTATTTTTGTTTATTTCGATGGCCGCGTAGGCCGTCCCCCAATTCAGGAAATACAGCAATGTCTATCTCCCAAGACGATATCCTCAACGCCGTAGCTGAAATGTCGGTTCTGCAGGTTGTTGAGCTGATCAAAGCTTTCGAAGAAAAATTCGGCGTTTCCGCTGCCGCTGCTTCCGCTGGCCCAGCTGCTGCTGCTGCCGTTGTTGAAGAGCAAACCGAATTCAACGTCATGCTGACCGAAGCTGGCGAGAAGAAAGTAAACGTGATCAAGGCAGTACGTGAACTGACCGGTCTGGGCCTGAAAGAAGCCAAGGCTGTAGTTGACGGCGCTCCTGCCATGGTTCTGGAAGCTGTTGCCAAAGACGCAGCTGACAAAGCCAAAGCTACTCTGGAAGAAGCAGGCGCTAAAGTCGAGCTGAAGTAAGCATCGACCTTGCGTCTCCAGCCCAAGCGTTAAGCTGAAGGCTGATGGCTGGTGGCTCTTGCCACCGGCCTTTTTCCGTTCTTGGCTGTCGACTCGGTCGCCGCCATTAACGCGCTGTAGCCACCCGAAGCGGTGGTGCAAACCATGGGGTTTGCAAGATTTTCTGGCTGCTCCCGTCGGAGGGGCCAAACAAGCAGGTGACCAAGCTGGGGAACGCTGATGGCTTACTCATATACTGAGAAAAAACGTATCCGCAAGGACTTTAGCAAGTTGCCGGACGTCATGGATGTCCCGTACCTTCTGGCTATCCAGCTGGATTCGTATCGTGAATTCTTGCAGGCGGGAGCGACCAAAGATCAGTTCCGCGACGTGGGCCTGCATGCGGCCTTCAAATCCGTTTTCCCGATCATCAGCTACTCCGGCAATGCTGCGCTGGAGTACGTCGGTTATCGCCTGGGCGAACCGGCATTTGATGTCAAAGAATGCGTGTTGCGTGGCGTTACGTACGCCGTACCTTTGCGGGTAAAAGTCCGTCTGATCATTTTCGACAAAGAATCGTCGAACAAAGCGATCAAGGACATCAAAGAGCAAGAAGTCTACATGGGCGAAATCCCATTGATGACTGAAAACGGTACCTTCGTTATCAACGGTACCGAGCGTGTAATCGTTTCCCAGCTGCACCGTTCCCCGGGCGTGTTCTTCGACCACGACCGCGGCAAGACGCACAGCTCCGGCAAACTCCTGTACTCCGCGCGGATCATTCCGTACCGCGGTTCGTGGTTGGACTTCGAGTTCGACCCGAAAGACTGCGTGTTCGTGCGTATCGACCGTCGTCGCAAGCTGCCGGCCTCGGTACTGCTGCGCGCGCTCGGCTATACCACTGAGCAAGTGCTGGACGCTTTCTATACCACCAACGTATTCAGCCTGAAGGATGAAACCCTCAAGCTGGAGCTGATCGCTTCGCGTCTGCGTGGTGAAATTGCTGTCCTGGACATCCAGGATGAGAAAGGCAAGGTCATCGTTGAGGCTGGCCGTCGTATCACTGCGCGCCACATCAACCAGATCGAAAAGGCCGGTATCAAAGAGCTGGAAGTGCCTCTGGACTACGTCCTGGGTCGCACGACCGCCAAGGTCATCGTTCACCCGGCTACAGGCGAAATCCTGGCCGAGTGCAACACCGAGCTGAACACCGAAATCCTGGCGAAAATCGCCAAGGCCCAGGTTGTTCGCATCGAGACCTTGTACACCAACGATATCGACTGCGGTCCGTTCATCTCCGACACTCTGAAGATCGACTCCACCAGCAACCAATTGGAAGCGCTGGTCGAGATCTATCGCATGATGCGTCCTGGCGAGCCACCAACCAAAGACGCTGCCGAAACCCTGTTCAACAACCTGTTCTTCAGCCCTGAGCGCTATGACCTGTCTGCGGTCGGCCGGATGAAGTTCAACCGTCGTATCGGTCGTACCGAGATCGAAGGTTCGGGCGTGCTGTGCAAGGAAGACATCGTCGCGGTCCTGAAGACCCTGGTCGACATCCGTAACGGCAAAGGCATCGTCGATGACATCGACCACCTGGGTAACCGTCGTGTTCGCTGCGTAGGCGAAATGGCCGAGAACCAGTTCCGCGTTGGCCTGGTGCGTGTTGAGCGTGCGGTCAAAGAGCGTCTGTCGATGGCTGAAAGCGAAGGCCTGATGCCGCAAGACCTGATCAACGCCAAGCCAGTGGCTGCGGCGGTGAAAGAGTTCTTCGGTTCCAGCCAGCTTTCCCAGTTCATGGACCAGAACAACCCGCTGTCCGAGATCACCCACAAGCGCCGTGTATCCGCACTGGGCCCGGGCGGTCTGACCCGTGAGCGTGCTGGCTTCGAAGTTCGTGACGTACACCCGACGCACTACGGTCGTGTTTGCCCGATCGAAACGCCGGAAGGTCCGAACATTGGTCTGATCAACTCCCTGGCCGCTTATGCGCGTACCAACCAGTATGGCTTCCTCGAGAGCCCGTACCGTGTGGTGAAAGACGCTCTGGTCACCGACGAGATCGTGTTCCTGTCCGCCATCGAAGAAGCTGATCACGTGATCGCTCAGGCTTCGGCCACGATGAACGACAAGAAAGTCCTGATCGACGAGCTGGTAGCTGTTCGTCACTTGAACGAGTTCACCGTCAAGGCGCCGGAAGACGTCACCTTGATGGACGTTTCGCCCAAGCAGGTAGTTTCGGTTGCAGCGTCGCTGATCCCGTTCCTGGAGCACGATGACGCCAACCGTGCATTGATGGGTTCCAACATGCAGCGTCAAGCTGTACCGACCTTGCGTGCTGACAAGCCGCTGGTAGGTACCGGCATGGAACGTAACGTAGCTCGTGACTCCGGCGTTTGCGTCGTGGCTCGTCGTGGCGGCGTTATCGACTCTGTTGATGCCAGCCGTATCGTGGTTCGTGTTGCCGATGACGAAGTAGAAACTGGCGAAGCCGGTGTCGACATCTACAACCTGACCAAATACACCCGCTCGAACCAGAACACATGCATCAACCAGCGTCCGCTGGTGAGCAAGGGTGATCGCGTTCAGCGTAGCGACATCATGGCCGATGGCCCGTCCACCGATATGGGTGAACTGGCTCTGGGTCAGAACATGCGCATCGCGTTCATGGCATGGAACGGCTTCAACTTCGAAGACTCCATCTGCCTGTCCGAGCGTGTGGTTCAAGAAGACCGCTTCACCACGATCCACATTCAGGAACTGACCTGTGTGGCACGTGACACCAAGCTTGGGCCTGAGGAAATCACTGCAGACATCCCGAACGTGGGTGAAGCTGCACTGAACAAGCTGGACGAAGCCGGTATCGTTTACGTAGGTGCTGAAGTTGGCGCAGGCGACATCCTGGTGGGTAAGGTCACTCCGAAAGGCGAGACCCAACTGACTCCGGAAGAGAAGCTGCTGCGTGCCATCTTCGGTGAAAAAGCCAGCGACGTTAAAGACACCTCCCTGCGTGTACCTACCGGTACCAAAGGTACTGTCATCGACGTACAGGTCTTCACCCGTGACGGCGTTGAGCGTGATGCTCGTGCACTGTCCATCGAGAAGACCCAGCTCGACGAGATCCGCAAGGACCTGAACGAAGAGTTCCGTATCGTTGAAGGCGCGACCTTCGAACGCCTGCGCTCCGCTCTGGTAGGCCACAAGGCCGAAGGCGGCGCAGGTCTGAAGAAAGGTCAGGACATCACCGACGAAATTCTCGACGGTCTTGAGCACGGCCAGTGGTTCAAACTGCGCATGGCTGAAGACGCTCTGAACGAGCAGCTCGAGAAGGCCCAGGCCTACATCGTTGATCGCCGCCGTCTGCTGGACGACAAGTTCGAAGACAAGAAGCGCAAACTGCAGCAGGGCGATGACCTGGCTCCAGGCGTGCTGAAAATCGTCAAGGTTTACCTGGCAATCCGTCGCCGCATCCAGCCGGGCGACAAGATGGCCGGTCGTCACGGTAACAAAGGTGTGGTCTCCGTGATCATGCCGGTTGAAGACATGCCGCACGATGCCAATGGCACCCCGGTCGACGTCGTCCTCAACCCGTTGGGCGTACCTTCGCGTATGAACGTTGGTCAGATCCTTGAAACCCACCTGGGCCTCGCGGCCAAAGGTCTGGGCGAGAAGATCAACCGTATGATCGAAGAGCAGCGCAAGGTCGCAGACCTGCGCAAGTTCCTGCACGAGATCTACAACGAGATCGGCGGTCGCAACGAAGAGCTGGATACCTTCTCCGACCAGGAAATCCTGGATCTGGCGAAGAACCTGCGCGGCGGCGTTCCAATGGCTACCCCGGTGTTCGACGGTGCCAAGGAAAGCGAAATCAAGGCCATGCTGAAACTGGCAGACCTGCCGGAAAGCGGCCAGATGCAGCTGTTCGACGGTCGTACCGGCAACAAGTTCGAGCGCCCGGTTACTGTTGGCTACATGTACATGCTGAAGCTGAACCACTTGGTAGACGACAAGATGCACGCTCGTTCTACTGGTTCGTACAGCCTGGTTACCCAGCAGCCGCTGGGTGGTAAGGCTCAGTTCGGTGGTCAGCGTTTCGGGGAGATGGAGGTCTGGGCACTGGAAGCATACGGTGCTGCATACACTCTGCAAGAAATGCTCACAGTGAAGTCGGACGATGTGAACGGTCGTACCAAGATGTACAAAAACATCGTGGACGGCGATCACCGTATGGAGCCGGGCATGCCCGAGTCCTTCAACGTGTTGATCAAAGAAATTCGTTCCCTCGGCATCGATATCGATCTGGAAACCGAATAACACGTGACGCGAATCGAGAGCGTGGCCGTTTGGTCCGCTCTCTGCTCCGCCAGGAGGAAAGGCCTTGAAAGACCTACTGAATTTGCTGAAAAACCAGGGTCAAGTCGAAGAGTTCGACGCCATCCGTATTGGATTGGCATCGCCTGAGATGATCCGTTCGTGGTCGTTCGGTGAAGTTAAAAAGCCGGAAACCATCAACTACCGTACGTTCAAACCTGAGCGTGACGGCCTGTTCTGCGCCAAGATCTTTGGCCCGGTAAAGGATTACGAGTGCCTGTGCGGTAAGTACAAGCGCTTGAAGCACCGTGGTGTGATCTGCGAGAAGTGCGGCGTTGAAGTCGCACTGGCCAAGGTTCGTCGTGAGCGTATGGCGCACATCGAACTGGCTTCGCCGGTTGCCCACATCTGGTTCCTGAAATCGCTGCCGTCCCGTATCGGCTTGCTGATGGACATGACTCTGCGTGATATCGAACGCGTTCTCTACTTCGAGAGCTATGTCGTTATCGATCCAGGCATGACCACCCTTGAAAAGGGTCAGCTGCTGAACGACGAGCAGTACTTCGAAGCGCTGGAAGAGTTCGGTGATGATTTCGATGCCCGTATGGGTGCCGAAGCTGTCCGCGAGCTGCTGCACGCTATCGACCTGGAGCACGAGATTGGCCGTCTGCGCGAAGAAATTCCGCAAACCAACTCCGAAACCAAGATCAAGAAGCTGTCCAAGCGTCTGAAGTTGATGGAAGCCTTCCAGGGTTCCGGCAACTTGCCAGAGTGGATGGTGCTGACCGTTCTGCCGGTTCTGCCGCCAGACCTGCGTCCGCTGGTACCGCTGGACGGTGGTCGTTTCGCGACGTCCGACCTCAACGACCTGTATCGCCGCGTGATCAACCGTAACAACCGCTTGAAGCGCCTGCTTGACCTGTCCGCTCCGGACATCATCGTGCGCAACGAAAAGCGTATGTTGCAGGAAGCTGTCGATGCCTTGCTCGACAACGGTCGTCGTGGCCGCGCTATCACCGGTTCCAACAAGCGTCCTCTGAAATCCTTGGCTGACATGATCAAGGGTAAGCAAGGTCGTTTCCGTCAGAACTTGCTCGGTAAGCGTGTTGACTACTCCGGTCGTTCGGTAATTACCGTAGGCCCGACCCTGCGTCTGCACCAGTGCGGTCTGCCCAAGAAGATGGCACTTGAGCTGTTCAAGCCATTCATCTTCGGCAAGCTGGAAATGCGCGGTCTCGCGACCACCATCAAAGCGGCCAAGAAAATGGTCGAGCGCGAACTGCCAGAGGTTTGGGACGTTCTCGCCGAGGTGATCCGCGAACACCCGGTTCTCCTCAACCGTGCACCGACCCTTCACCGTCTGGGTATCCAGGCGTTTGAACCAGTACTGATCGAAGGTAAGGCTATTCAGCTGCACCCTCTGGTCTGTGCCGCGTACAACGCCGACTTCGACGGCGACCAAATGGCCGTGCACGTACCGCTGACACTGGAAGCCCAGTTGGAAGCGCGCGCGTTGATGATGTCGACCAATAACATTCTGTCGCCAGCCAACGGTGAGCCAATCATCGTTCCGTCGCAGGACGTTGTATTGGGTCTGTACTACATGACCCGTGAAGCGATCAATGCCAAGGGCGAAGGTCGTGTGTTCGCTGACCTGCAGGAAGTTGACCGTGTGTTCCGTGCCGGCGAAGCCGCACTGCACGCCAAGGTCAAAGTGCGGATCAACGAAACCGTCAATGACCGTGACGGCGGCAGCGTGAGCAACACCCGTATCGTCGACACCACTGTCGGCCGTGCGCTGTTGTACCAGGTTGTGCCAAAAGGTCTGTCGTACGATGTCGTCAACCTGCCGATGAAGAAGAAGGCGATCTCCAAGCTGATCAACCAGTGCTACCGCGTGGTTGGTTTGAAAGAGACCGTTATCTTCGCTGACCAGTTGATGTACACAGGTTTCGCTTACTCCACTATCTCCGGCGTTTCCATCGGTGTTAACGACTTCGTTATCCCGGATGAAAAAGCTCGCATCATCAGTGCCGCCACTGACGAAGTGAAAGAGATCGAGAGCCAGTACGCCTCCGGCCTGGTAACCCAGGGCGAGAAGTACAACAAGGTGATCGACCTTTGGTCCAAGGCGAACGACGAAGTTTCCAAGGCGATGATGGCCAACCTCTCGAAAGAGAAAGTCATCGACCGTCACGGCGACGAAGTTGACCAGGAATCCTTCAACTCGATGTACATGATGGCCGACTCGGGCGCACGGGGTTCTGCTGCGCAGATCCGTCAGCTCGCCGGTATGCGTGGCCTGATGGCCAAGCCGGATGGCTCCATCATCGAAACGCCGATCACTGCGAACTTCCGTGAAGGTTTGAGCGTACTTCAGTACTTCATCTCCACTCACGGTGCTCGTAAGGGTCTTGCGGATACCGCGTTGAAAACCGCTAACTCCGGTTACCTGACTCGCCGTCTGGTAGACGTTGCACAAGATCTGGTTGTAACCGAGATCGATTGCGGCACCGAGCACGGCCTGCTGATGACTCCGCACATTGAAGGCGGTGACGTTGTAGAGCCGCTGGGTGAGCGCGTATTGGGTCGTGTAATTGCCCGTGACGTGTTCAAGCCAGGCACCGAGGAAGTTATCGTTCCTGCTGGCACCCTGGTTGACGAAAAGTGGGTCGAGTTCATCGAACTCAACAGCATCGACGAAGTGATCGTTCGCTCGCCGATCAGCTGCGAAACCCGCTATGGCATTTGCGCCAAGTGCTACGGCCGTGACTTGGCTCGTGGTCACCAGGTAAACATCGGTGAAGCGGTCGGCGTTATCGCTGCCCAGTCCATCGGTGAGCCGGGTACCCAGCTGACCATGCGTACGTTCCACATCGGTGGTGCGGCAAGCCGGACCTCCGCAGCCGACAGTGTTCAGGTGAAGAATGGCGGTACCGTCCGCCTGCACAACCTCAAGCACGTTGAGCGAGTGGATGGCCACCTGGTTGCTGTGTCCCGTTCCGGTGAGCTGGCAATCGCTGATGACTACGGTCGTGAGCGCGAGCGTTACAAGCTGCCGTACGGTGCTGTGATTTCGGTTAAAGAAGGTGACAAGGTCGACGCTGGCGCAATCGTGGCCAAGTGGGATCCGCACACTCACCCAATCGTTACCGAAATGAAAGGTACCGTGACCTACGTGGGCATGGAAGAAGGCATCACGATCAAGCGTCAGACTGACGAATTGACCGGTATGACCAACATTGAAGTACTCGACGCCAAAGATCGTCCAGCTGCCGGTAAAGACATCCGTCCTGCCGTGAAGATGGTTGATGACAACGGCAAGGATCTGTTGCTGCCAGGCACTGACGTAATCGCTCAGTACTTCCTGCCAGCCAACGCCCTGGTCGGTGTAGCGGATGGTGCGAAGATCGCGATCGGTGATGTTATCGCGCGTATCCCGCAAGAAACTTCGAAGACCCGTGACATCACCGGTGGTCTGCCGCGTGTTGCCGACTTGTTCGAAGCTCGTCGTCCGAAAGAAGCGTCGATTCTGGCTGAAGTCAGCGGCACCATCGCGTTCGGTAAAGAAACCAAAGGCAAGCGCCGTCTGGTCATTACTCCGAACGACGGTAGCGATCCGTATGAAGAGCTGATTCCGAAGTGGCGTCACCTGAACGTGTTCGAAGGCGAACAGGTAAACCGCGGTGAAGTTATCTCCGACGGCCCGAGCGATCCACACGACATCCTGCGTCTGCTGGGTGTGAGTGCTCTGGCCAAGTACATCGTTAACGAGATCCAGGACGTTTACCGTCTGCAAGGCGTGAAGATCAACGACAAGCACATCGAGACCATCCTGCGTCAGATGCTGCGTAAAGTTGAAATCGCTGAATCCGGCGATTCCAGTTTCATCAAGGGCGACCAGATGGAACTGACTCACGTACTGGTAGAAAACGAGCGCCTGGCGAACGAAGAGAAATTCGTTTCCAAGTTCACTCGCGTGCTGCTGGGTATCACCAAGGCGTCGTTGTCCACTGAGTCGTTCATCTCGGCGGCCTCCTTCCAGGAGACCACTCGCGTACTGACCGAAGCAGCGGTAACCGGCAAGCGCGATTACCTGCGCGGCCTGAAAGAAAACGTGGTCGTGGGTCGTCTGATCCCGGCGGGTACCGGTTTGGCTTACCACAGCGAGCGTAAGCGTCGCCGTGATGCTGACAAGCCGCTGCGCGTGAGCGCCAGTGAAGTGGAAGCTGCACTGACCGAAGCACTGAACTCAAGCGGTAACTGAGTTCTGCGATAGATGAGTCTGGGCCCTGACACTCCCGTTCGTCGGATCGAGGCATTTTTGCCCCGGTTCGGCGCGAGGGGAGGTCGGGGCCTTGCCTTGACTGGGGACAAGATCCTCTTTAGACTCTTGTACCCCTAAATTTGGCGGGAATTCGTTCCTGCCATTTTGCTTTTCTTGCAAGACAATAGCGTCGCAAGACAACAGTGGAGCTAGTAGATGGCAACTATCAACCAGCTGGTACGTCAGCCGCGTAAGCGTATCGTCGAGAAATCCGACGTACCTGCGCTGCAGAACTGCCCGCAACGTCGTGGCGTATGCACCCGTGTGTATACCACCACGCCGAAAAAACCTAACTCGGCACTGCGTAAAGTATGCCGTGTGCGTCTGACCAACGGTTTCGAGGTTTCCTCGTACATCGGCGGTGAAGGCCACAACCTGCAAGAGCACAGCGTGGTACTGATCCGCGGCGGTCGTGTAAAAGACTTGCCAGGTGTTCGTTATCACACCGTACGCGGCTCCTTGGATACTTCCGGCGTTAAAGGTCGTAACCAGGGTCGTTCGAAGTACGGTACCAAGAAGCCTAAGTAGTAGCGGCTTTTTGTAAACCTGAATCATCTTATTTTCTGAGTCGATAAGAGTAAGGTCGGAGGCGTCCCGAAAGGGCACCGATTCCGAGCGAACCTGAAGACCGTTTGAGGGCTTATCCATGCCAAGAAGACGCGTAGCAGCCAAGCGCGAAGTGCTTGACGATCCAAAATACGGAAGCCAAATTCTGGCCAAGTTCATGAACCACGTGATGGAAAGCGGCAAAAAAGCCGTTGCCGAGCGTATCGTTTATGGCGCGCTGGAAAAGGTTAAAGAACGCAAGAACAGCGACCCCCTGGAAATCTTCGAGAAAGCTCTCGACGCCATCGCTCCGCTGGTCGAAGTGAAGTCGCGCCGTGTAGGCGGTGCTACTTACCAGGTTCCGGTTGAAGTTCGCCCGTCCCGTCGTAACGCTCTGGCAATGCGCTGGTTGGTAGACTTCGCCCGTAAGCGCGGCGAGAAGTCTATGGCTCTGCGTTTGGCCGGCGAACTGTTGGACGCTGCTGAAGGTAAAGGTGCTGCTGTTAAGAAGCGTGAAGACGTGCACCGTATGGCTGAAGCTAACAAAGCTTTCTCGCACTACCGCTTCTAATTTTAGCTTCACTAATTTTGCGAGGGCTTTATGGCTCGTACTACTCCGATTAGCCGCTACCGTAACATCGGTATCGTCGCTCACGTGGATGCTGGTAAAACCACCACCACCGAGCGCGTACTGTTTTACACCGGCAAAAGTCACAAAATGGGCGAGGTGCATGACGGCGCCGCGACCACAGACTGGATGGTTCAGGAGCAGGAGCGTGGTATTACCATTACTTCTGCTGCTATTACCGCCTTCTGGAAAGGTTCCGAGAAGCAGTACAAAGACGAGCATCGCTTCAACGTAATCGATACCCCGGGCCACGTAGACTTCACTATTGAAGTTGAGCGTTCCCTGCGTGTACTCGACGGCGCTGTCGTTGTGTTCTGCGGCACCTCGGGTGTTGAGCCTCAGTCGGAAACCGTATGGCGTCAAGCCAACAAGTACGGTGTTCCACGTCTTGTTTATGTAAACAAGATGGACCGTGCTGGCGCCAACTTCCTGCGCGTGATCGGTCAGATCAAGCAGCGTCTGGGTCACACTCCGGTGCCTATCCAGTTGGCGATCGGTTCTGAAGATAACTTCCAGGGTCAGATTGATCTGATCAATATGGAAGCTGTCTACTGGAACGATTCCGATAAAGGTATGGTTCCTGTTCGCAAGCCTATCCCTGAAGAGCTTCAGGAACTGGCTGACGAGTGGCGCAACAACATGGTTGAGGCTGCGGCTGAAGCCAGCGAAGAGCTGATGAACAAGTACCTCGAAGGTGAAGAGCTCACCAACGTGGAAATCAAGGCCGCTCTGCGTCAGCGTACTATCGCTGGTGAGATCGTCTTGGCTGTTTGCGGTTCTTCCTTCAAGAACAAGGGTGTTCCCCTGGTTCTCGACGCCGTTATCGACTACCTGCCTGCTCCAACCGACATTCCTGCTATCAAGGGTACCAACCCTGATAACGAGGAAGAAGAGATGGAGCGTCATGCTGACGACAACGAGCCGTTCTCGGCTCTGGCGTTCAAGATCGCTACAGACCCATTCGTGGGTACTTTGACCTTCGTTCGCGTTTACTCGGGCGTGTTGGCCTCCGGCGACGGCGTGATCAACTCGGTTAAAGGCAAGAAAGAGCGCGTGGGCCGTATGGTGCAAATGCACGCAAACGCTCGCGAAGAGATCAAGGAAGTACGCGCTGGTGACATCGCGGCCCTGATCGGCATGAAGGACGTCACCACTGGTGAGACTTTGTGCGACGCTGCCAAGCCAATCATCCTGGTTCGCATGGACTTCCCGGAGCCGGTTATCTCGGTTGCCGTAGAGCCTAAGACCAAGGATGACCAGGAAAAAATGGGTATCGCTCTGGGCAAGCTTGCTCAGGAAGATCCATCTTTCCGCGTCAAGACTGATGAAGAGACTGGTCAAACGATCATCTCTGGCATGGGCGAGCTGCACCTGGACATCCTGGTTGACCGGATGCGCCGTGAGTTCAACGTCGAAGCCAACATCGGTAAGCCTCAGGTTTCCTATCGTGAGCGCATCACGAAGAACTGTGAAATCGAAGGCAAGTTCGTTCGTCAATCCGGCGGTCGTGGTCAGTTCGGTCACTGCTGGATCCGTTTTGCTCCTGCTGACGAAGGTCAGGAAGGTCTGCAATTCGTGAACGAAGTAGTAGGTGGTGTGGTTCCTAAGGAATACATCCCTGCTATCCAGAAGGGTATCGAAGAGCAGATGAAGAACGGTGTTGTTGCCGGCTATCCGCTGATCGGCCTGAAAGCAACCGTTTTTGACGGTTCTTACCACGACGTCGACTCCAACGAGATGGCGTTTAAGGTGGCTGCTTCCATGGCAACCAAGCAACTGGCCCAGAAGGGCGGTGGTGAGTTGCTTGAGCCAATCATGGCGGTAGAAGTTGTTACACCTGAAGACTATATGGGTGATGTCATGGGCGACCTTAACCGTCGTCGCGGCATGATCTTGGGTATGGAAGACACGGTTTCCGGCAAAGTGATTCGCGCCGAGGTTCCGTTGGGTGAGATGTTCGGTTATGCGACCGACGTTCGCTCCATGTCCCAGGGTCGCGCAAGCTACTCTATGGAATTCAAAAAATACAACACAGCTCCGGCGCACATCGCTGAAACTGTATCCAAAAAACAAGGCTGATTCAGTCCTTTAGGCAAGGAGTTAATTGTCGTGGCTAAAGAAAAATTTGATCGTTCCCTACCGCACGTAAACGTTGGCACCATCGGCCACGTTGACCACGGTAAAACCACTCTGACCGCTGCTCTGACTCGCGTCTGCTCCGAAGTTTTCGGTTCGGCTCGTGTTGACTTCGACAAGATCGACAGCGCACCAGAAGAAAAAGCTCGTGGTATCACCATCAACACCGCGCACGTTGAGTACAACTCGACTATTCGTCACTACGCTCACGTTGACTGCCCAGGTCACGCTGACTATGTGAAGAACATGATCACTGGTGCTGCCCAGATGGACGGCGCGATCCTGGTTTGCTCGGCCGCTGATGGTCCGATGCCACAAACCCGTGAGCACATCCTGCTGTCCCGCCAGGTTGGCGTTCCGTACATCGTGGTTTTCCTGAACAAGGCTGACCTGGTAGACGACGCTGAGCTGCTGGAACTGGTTGAGATGGAAGTGCGCGATCTGCTGAGCACTTACGACTTCCCAGGTGACGACACTCCGATCATCATCGGTTCTGCTCGTATGGCTCTGGAAGGCAACGACGAAAACGAAATGGGCACCACTGCCGTTCGTAAACTGGTTGAAACTCTGGACAGCTACATCCCAGAACCAGTTCGTCTGACCGACAAGCCGTTCCTGATGCCAATCGAAGACGTATTCTCGATCTCCGGTCGCGGTACTGTTGTGACTGGTCGTATCGAGCGCGGTATCGTTCGCGTTCAGGATCCACTGGAAATCGTTGGTCTGCGTGACACTACCGTCACCACCTGCACCGGTGTTGAAATGTTCCGCAAGCTGCTCGACGAAGGTCGTGCTGGCGAGAACTGCGGCGTTCTGCTGCGTGGTACCAAGCGTGACGACGTTGAGCGTGGCCAGGTTCTGGTTAAGCCAGGTTCGGTCAAGCCGCACACCAAGTTCACCGCAGAAGTTTATGTTCTGAGCAAAGAAGAAGGCGGCCGTCATACTCCGTTCTTCAAAGGCTACCGTCCACAGTTCTACTTCCGTACTACTGACGTGACCGGTAACTGCGAATTGCCAGAAGGCGTTGAAATGGTAATGCCAGGTGACAACATTCAAATGACTGTTACCCTGATCAAAACCATCGCAATGGAAGACGGTCTGCGCTTCGCAATCCGTGAAGGCGGCCGTACCGTTGGTGCTGGCGTTGTAGCTAAAATCATCGAGTAATCTCTCTTTTGAGTGAGCTTTGATGTTTTGAGAAAGCCCCCGCTTAGCGGGGGCTTTTTTATTGGGTTGACACCTATCTAGGGCGTCTATAGAATTGCGCCTCCTTTTAACGGGCGTATTGCGCCCGGTGGGAATAGCAGCCGGAGTCTGAAATCCAATGCAAAATCAGCAAATCCGTATCAGGTTGAAGGCTTTTGACCATCGCCTGATCGACCAATCCACCCAGGAAATCGTGGAAACCGCGAAACGTACTGGTGCTCAAGTGCGTGGTCCAATTCCACTGCCTACCCGTAAAGAGCGGTTCACCGTTCTGGTCTCCCCGCACGTCAACAAAGACGCGCGTGACCAGTACGAGATCCGTACTCATAAGCGCGTACTGGACATCGTCCAGCCAACGGATAAAACCGTTGATGCACTTATGAAGCTCGATCTGGCGGCCGGTGTGGAAGTACAGATCAGCCTCGGCTAAGACTTGGGTCTTAGTCGTGTAACGCTCTGAAATGGGCGGCCATAGCGGGTGAAAGCCCCGTACACTCATGAGGTTTACAACATGACTATTGGTGTAGTCGGTCGTAAATGCGGTATGACCCGTATTTTCACCGAAGAAGGTGTCTCCATTCCGGTCACGGTCATTGAGATCGAACCGAATCGCGTCACCCAGTTCAAAACTGAAGAAACCGATGGCTATCGTGCAGTGCAAGTCACTGTCGGCGAGCGTCGTGCTTCGCGCGTGACTGCTGCTCAAGCAGGTCACTTCGCTAAAGCAAACGTTGCAGCTGGTCGTACTGTTATGGAGTTCCGTCTTGAAGACGGCGACTACCAGGCTGGCGATCTGATCAACGCTGAAATCTTCGCCGCTGGTCAACTGGTTGATGTAACCGGTCAGTCCAAAGGTAAAGGCTTCCAGGGTACGATCAAGCGTTGGAATTTCCGTGGTCAAGACAACACTCACGGTAACTCCGTTTCCCACCGCGTCCCGGGCTCTATTGGCCAGTGCCAGACTCCTGGTCGTGTATTCAAGGGCAAAAAAATGTCCGGTCATATGGGCGCTGAGCGCGTGACCGTGCAGTCCCTCGAAGTAGTGCGCGTCGACGCTGAACGCAATCTGTTGTTGGTCAAGGGTGCTGTTCCTGGCGCTACTGGCGGCAACCTGGTTGTACGTCCAGCGGCCAAGGCTCGCGGTTAAGGGGAAGCTGACATGCAATTAAATGTAAATGACGCTCAAGCGATCGAAGTTTCCGAACTGACATTTGGCGGCGAATTCAACGAGACGCTCGTTCACCAAGCAGTCGTGGCCTACATGGCCGGCGGCCGTCAAGGTAGCAAGCAGCAAAAGACCCGTTCCGACGTACGTGGTGGCGGTAAGCGCCCTTGGCGTCAGAAAGGCACTGGCCGTGCTCGTGCCGGTACTATCCGTAGCCCAATCTGGCGTGGCGGCGGTACCACTTTCGCAGCTCGTCCACAGGATCACTCTCAGAAGCTCAACAAGAAGATGTACCGCGCAGCTCTGCGCTCCATCCTTGCTGAACTCGTGCGTACTGATCGTCTGGTCGTGGTTCAGGACTTCGCTGTCGAAAGTCCAAAAACCAAAGATCTGCTGGGCAAACTGAACAACATGAGCCTGACCGACGTTTTGATCGTGTCTGAAGCTGTTGATCAGAACCTGTACCTGGCTGCTCGCAACCTGCCACACGTTGATGTACGTGACGTGCAAGGTTCCGATCCAGTTAGTCTGATCGCATACGACAAGGTGTTGATCACCGTGTCGGCCGTGAAGAAATTCGAGGAGCTGCTGGGATGAACCAGGAACGCGTATTTAAAGTTCTGCTTGGCCCGCACGTTTCCGAAAAGGCTACGGTTCTGGCTGACAAGAAAGGCCAGTTCGTTTTCAAGGTTGCAACTGACGCAACCAAGCTGGAAATCAAGAAGGCCGTCGAAAGCCTGTTCAGCGTGAAAGTAGAGCGTGTTACTACCCTGAATGTTCTGGGTAAGAGCAAGCGCACTGCTCGCGGTCTGGGCAAGCGTAATGACTGGAAGAAGGCAGTTATCTCCCTTCAGCCAGGCCAAGATCTCGATTTCAGCAGCAGTGCTGAGTAAGGAAGGGGTGCATCATGGCAATCGTTAAATGCAAACCGACTTCCCCTGGCCGCCGTTTTGTGGTCAAGGTGGTCAACCAGGAGCTGCATAAAGGCGCTCCTCACGCACCGCTGCTCGAGAAAAAATCGAAGTCTGGTGGTCGTAACAATAATGGTCGCATTACCACTCGTCACATCGGTGGTGGCCATAAGCAGCATTATCGTCTGGTCGATTTCCGTCGCAACGACAAAGATGGCATCGCTGCCACTGTCGAGCGTATTGAATACGATCCAAACCGTACTGCTCACATCGCTCTGCTGCTGTACGCAGATGGCGAGCGTCGCTACATCATCGCCCCTAAAGGCGTGAGTGCTGGTGACCAGCTGATCGCAGGTGCTCTGGCGCCGATCAAGCCGGGCAACGCTCTGCAACTGCGTAACATTCCAGTTGGTAGCACCGTACACGGCATCGAATTGAAGCCAGGTAAAGGCGCGCAAATCGCTCGTTCCGCTGGTGCTTCGGCTCAGCTGATCGCTCGTGAAGGTGTCTACGTGACCCTGCGTCTGCGTTCTGGTGAGATGCGTAAAGTACTGGCTGAATGCCGTGCGACCCTGGGCGAAGTCTCGAACTCCGAGCACAGCCTGCGTTCGTTGGGTAAAGCTGGTGCCAAACGCTGGCGTGGCGTTCGCCCAACCGTTCGTGGTGTTGCCATGAACCCGGTTGACCACCCACACGGTGGTGGTGAAGGTCGTACCTCTGGTGGTCGTCATCCGGTATCGCCATGGGGCTTCCCGACTAAGGGCGCGAAGACTCGTGGTAATAAGCGTACCGACAAAATGATCGTCCGTCGTCGCAAGTAAATAGAGGGATACGACAGTGCCACGTTCTCTGAAAAAAGGTCCTTTTATTGATCTTCACCTACTGAAGAAGATCGAAGTGGCGGCGGAAAAGAACGATCGCAAACCAGTTAAGACCTGGTCGCGTCGTTCGATGATCCTGCCACAAATGGTCGGTCTGACCATCGCAGTACACAACGGTCGTCAACACGTCCCAGTTCTCGTTAACGAAGACATGGTCGGCCACAAACTGGGCGAGTTTGCCGGTACCCGCACTTATCGTGGGCACGTGGCAGACAAGAAAGCCAAGCGTTAAGGGGTTAGGAAATGGAAGTAGCCGCTAAGTTGTCGGGCGCTCGAATCTCCGCCCAGAAAGCCCGCTTGGTCGCCGACCAGATCCGCGGGAAGAAGGTGGGCGAAGCGCTCAACCTGTTGGCTTTCAGCAGTAAGAAAGCCGCCGAGATCATGAAGAAAGTGCTGGAGTCGGCCGTAGCCAACGCCGAGCATAACGAAGGCGCAGACGTTGATGACCTGAAGGTCAGCACCGTTTTCGTCAACGAAGGGCGTTCGCTGAAGCGCATCATGCCACGTGCCAAAGGCCGTGCTGATCGCATCGTCAAGCGGTCTTGCCATATCACTGTCAAGGTTGCTGACAAGTAACGGAGTCGAAGAGATGGGTCAGAAAGTACATCCCATTGGCATTCGCCTGGGAATCGTCAAGGAGCACACCTCCGTCTGGTACGCAGACGGTCGGACTTATGCGGACTATTTGTTCGCTGATCTGAAGGTGCGTGAGTATCTCCAAGACAAACTAAAAAGCGCGTCCGTAAGCCGTATCGATATCCATCGTCCGGCCCAAACTGCACGTATCACCATCCACACCGCTCGTCCAGGTATCGTTATCGGGAAGAAAGGTGAAGATGTTGAGAAACTGCGTCAGGACCTGACCAAGCAAATGGGTGTGCCTGTGCACATCAATATCGAAGAGATCCGCAAGCCGGAGCTCGACGGTATGCTGGTTGCGCAGAGCGTAGCTCAGCAGCTGGAGCGTCGCGTAATGTTCCGTCGCGCTATGAAGCGCGCCGTACAGAACGCCATGCGCATTGGTGCCAAAGGCATCAAAATCCAAGTGAGCGGTCGTCTCGGCGGTGCTGAAATCGCACGTACTGAATGGTATCGCGAAGGTCGTGTGCCACTGCACACCCTGCGTGCCGACATCGACTATGCCAACTACGAAGCTCACACCACTTACGGTGTGATCGGTGTAAAGGTTTGGATCTTCAAAGGCGAAGTAATTGGTGGTCGCCAAGAAGAACTGAAACCACAAGCACCAGCGCCTCGTAAAAAAGCTGCTAAGTAAGGGGTACGCCAAATGTTGCAACCTAAGCGTACGAAGTTCCGCAAGCAGATGACAGGCCACAACCGTGGTCTGGCTCAGCGCGGTAGCAAAGTCAGCTTCGGCGAGTTCGCGCTGAAGTCTGTAGCTCGTGGTCGTCTCACCGCTCGTCAGATCGAGTCAGCGCGTCGTGCTCTGACCCGTCACGTAAAACGTGGCGGCAAGATCTGGATCCGTGTATTCCCGGACAAGCCGATCTCCAAAAAACCTCTCGAGGTTCGGATGGGTAAAGGTAAGGGTAACGTGGAATACTGGGTTGCCCAGATTCAGCCAGGCAAAGTCCTGTATGAAATCGAGGGTGTTTCTGAAGAGCTGGCGCGTGAGGCTTTCGCCCTGGCTGCTGCAAAGCTGCCGCTCGCCACCTCCTTTGTTAAACGGACGGTGATGTGATGAAAGCGAATGAACTTCGTGAAAAATCCGCACAGCAGCTGAACGAGCAACTGCTCGGCCTGCTGCGCGACCAGTTCAATCTGCGTATGCAGAAAGCAACTGGCCAGTTGGGGCAGTCTCATCTGCTCTCGCAAGTTAAGCGTGACATCGCTCGCGTGAAGACTGTGCTCAACCAGCAGGCAGGTAAGTGATCATGGCTGAAGCCGAAAAGACTGTCCGTACGCTGACTGGCCGTGTTGTCAGCGACAAGATGGACAAAACCATCACCGTTTTGATCGAGCGTCGCGTTAAGCACCCGATCTACGGTAAATATGTTAAGCGTTCGACTAAGCTGCACGCGCACGACGAAACCAATCAGTGCCACATCGGCGACAAAGTCACTATTCGTGAAACTCGTCCGCTGGCCAAGACCAAGTCTTGGGCGCTGGTTGATGTTCTCGAACGCGCTGTGGAAGTCTAAGGACTAGGGGTCGGAGAAATTATATGATTCAGACTCAATCCATGCTCGATGTGGCCGATAACAGCGGCGCTCGCCGTGTTATGTGCATCAAGGTGCTGGGTGGCTCCCATCGTCGTTACGCTGGTATCGGTGACATCATCAAAGTTACCGTCAAGGAAGCAATTCCTCGCGGTAAGGTGAAAAAAGGCCAAGTGATGACTGCTGTTGTAGTCCGCACTCGTCACGGCGTACGTCGTGCTGATGGCTCCATTATCCGCTTTGATGGCAACGCTGCTGTTCTTCTGAACAACAAGCAAGAGCCGATCGGCACCCGTATCTTTGGGCCAGTGACCCGTGAACTTCGTACTGAGAAGTTCATGAAGATCGTCTCGCTCGCCCCAGAAGTGCTGTAAGGAGATCCGACATGCAAAAGATTCGTCGTGACGACGAGATCATCGTGATCGCCGGCAAAGACAAAGGTAAGCGCGGTAAGGTGCTTAAGGTTCTCGCTAATAACCGTCTGGTTATCGGTGGTCTGAACCTGGTCAAGCGTCATACCAAGCCTAACCCGATGTCGGGCGTGCAGGGCGGTATCGTCGAGAAAGAAGCTCCGCTGGACGCTTCTAACGTCGCCATCTTCAATGGCGAAACCAACAAGGCTGACCGCGTTGGTTTCAAAGTAGAAGACGGTAAGAAAATTCGTGTCTTCAAGTCGACCCAAAAAGCGGTTGATGCTTGAACACTGCTAGGTAGATTAGACCATGGCACGACTACAAGAGATTTACCGGAAGGAAATCGCCCCTAAGCTTAAGGAAGAACTTAAGCTCGGGAACGTGATGGAAGTTCCGCGCGTCACCAAAATCACCCTGAACATGGGTCTGGGCGAAGCGATCGGCGACAAAAAAGTCATCGAGCACGCTGTTGCCGACCTGGAAAAGATCACCGGTCAAAAAGTCGTTGTGACTTACGCTCGGAAATCCATCGCTGGCTTTAAAGTCCGTGAAGGTTGGCCGATCGGCGTCAAAGTGACTCTGCGCCGTGAGCGTATGTACGAATTCCTGGATCGTCTGCTGTCGATCTCCCTGCCTCGGGTCCGCGACTTCCGCGGCCTGAATGCCAAGTCCTTCGATGGTCGTGGTAACTACAGCATGGGCGTGAAAGAGCAGATCATCTTCCCGGAAATCGACTACGACAAGATCGATGCTCTCCGCGGTCTGGACATCACCCTGACCACCACTGCCAAGAACGATGATGAAGGTCGCGCCCTGTTGCGTGCTTTCAAATTCCCGTTCCGCAACTGATTGGAGTAGGACCATGGCCAAGATGAGCATGAAAAACCGCGAGCTGAAGCGTCAGCTCACGGTTGCCAAGTACGCCAAGAAGCGTGCAGCACTGAAAGCAATCATCGTTGATCTGAACGCAAGTCCAGAAGCGCGTTGGGAAGCTACAGTTGCTCTGCAGAAGCAGCCACGTGACGCAAGCGCTTCGCGCATGCGTAACCGCTGCCGCCTGACCGGTCGTCCACACGGCGTTTACCGCAAGTTCGGCCTCGGCCGTAACAAACTGCGTGAAGCGGCAATGCGTGGTGACGTACCAGGTCTGGTTAAAGCCAGCTGGTAAGTACTTTCAACGTCCAGGTGGTCGGAATCGCAAGATACTGACCGCCGGTGACCTTGAATCTGGATCAAGCCCCTTTTGGGGCTTGTTTCATTTCTGGAGTGTGTCTAAAATACGCGGCTCGCCTGAGCCCGTGTTTTTTGTGCTCGGAGATTCTCGGCGACATATGTAGCCGCAAGGCTAATTTTTTTGTATTAGGAGCGTCTAGCCCATGAGTATGCAGGACCCGTTAGCGGACATGCTAACTCGTATCCGTAATGCCCAGATGGCTGAAAAGTCCGTCGTAAGCATGCCATCTTCCAAGTTGAAGGTAGCTGTTGCCAAAGTCCTGAAAGACGAAGGCTACATTGCGGGTTATCAGATCAGCAGCGAAATCAAACCACTGCTGTCCATCGAGCTGAAGTACTTCGAAGGCCGTTCGGTCATCGAGGAAGTGAAGCGCGTTAGCCGTCCAGGCCTGCGTCAGTACAAGTCCGCTGAAGATCTGCCGAAAGTTCGTGGCGGTCTGGGCGTGTCTATCGTCTCCACCAACAAAGGTGTGATGACGGATCGTGCTGCGCGCGCTGCCGGTGTCGGCGGCGAAGTTCTTTGCACTGTGTTCTAAGGGGGGATAAGCATGTCTCGCGTCGCTAAGAACCCCGTTAAGCTGCCAGCCGGTGTCGAAGTCAAATTCGCAGGCCAACAGCTTTCGGTGAAGGGTGCCAAGGGTACTCTTGAACTGAACATCCATTCGTCCGTTGAGATCGTTGAAGAAGCTGGTGAGCTGCGTTTCGCTGCTCGCAATGGCGATCAACAAACTCGCGCAATGGCCGGTACCACGCGTGCGTTGGTAAACAACATGGTCCAAGGCGTAAGCCAAGGCTTCGAGCGCAAGCTCCAGCTGGTCGGTGTTGGTTACAAAGCGCAAGCAAAAGGCACGGTTTTGAACCTTGCCCTTGGCTTCTCGCACCCAGTGGATTACGAACTGCCAGCGGGCATCACTGCTGAGACTCCTAGCCAGACCGATATCCTGATCAAGGGCATCGACAAGCAGCTGGTAGGTCAAGTGGCCGCTGAGATCCGCGACTTCCGTCCACCAGAGCCGTACAAAGGCAAAGGTGTGCGCTACGCGGACGAAGTCGTCCGTCGTAAAGAAGCCAAGAAGAAGTAGGGCATAGCAAATGACCGACAAAAAAGTTACTCGACTGCGTCGCGCTCGCAAAGCACGCCTGAAAATGCACGAACTCGAAGTCGTGCGTCTCTGCGTGTTCCGCTCGTCGCAGCACATCTACGCCCAGGTCATCTCGGCCGACGGCAACAAAGTCCTGGCAAGCGCCTCGACTTTGGATAAAGAACTGCGTGATGGTGCCACTGGCAACATCGACGCGGCCACAAAGGTTGGCCAGCTGGTCGCTACGCGTGCTAAGGCCGCTGGCGTCTCGCAAGTGGCTTTCGACCGCTCTGGCTTCAAGTACCACGGTCGCGTGAAAGCGCTGGCTGATGCTGCTCGTGAAGCTGGGCTGGAGTTCTAAGTTATGTCAAATAACGACCAAAAGCGCGACGAAGGCTACATTGAGAAGCTGGTTCAAGTTAACCGCGTAGCCAAAACCGTTAAAGGCGGCCGTATCTTCACTTTCACCGCGTTGACCGTGGTGGGTGATGGTAAAGGGCGTGTTGGCTTCGGCCGTGGCAAGTCACGTGAAGTGCCTGCCGCGATCCAGAAGGCAATGGAAGCTGCTCGTCGCAACATGATCCAAGTTGATCTGAACGGCACTACTCTGCAGTACGCAATGAAGTCCGCTCACGGCGCTTCGAAGGTGTACATGCAGCCTGCTTCTGAAGGTACCGGTATCATCGCTGGCGGCGCTATGCGTGCTGTCCTCGAAGTTGCTGGCGTTCAGAACGTTCTGGCCAAGTGCTACGGCTCGACTAACCCGGTAAACGTGGTTCACGCCACTTTCAAGGGTCTGAAAGCTATGCAATCTCCTGAGTCCATCGCTGCCAAGCGTGGTCTGACTGTCAAGGAGATCTTCTGATCATGGCTACCGTTAAAGTAACGCTGATCAAAAGCATGACCGGCCGCATCCCTAACCACAAACTGTGTGTTAAAGGTTTGGGTCTGCGTCGCATCGGTCACACTGTAGAAGTCCAGGATACTCCCGAGAATCGCGGGATGATCAACAAGGCTTACTACATGCTGCGTGTAGAGGGTTAATCGATGAAACTCAATGATCTGAGTCCAGCGCCGGGTTCCCGTCGCGAAAAGCATCGTCCGGGCCGTGGTATCGGTAGCGGTTTGGGTAAGACTGGTGGCCGTGGCCACAAAGGTCAAACCTCCCGCTCCGGTGGCACCATCGCTCCAGGCTTTGAAGGCGGTCAACAGCCGCTGCATCGTCGCCTGCCTAAGTTCGGTTTCGTATCCCTGAAAGCCATGGACCGCGCAGAAGTGCGTCTGTCCGAGCTGGCTAAAGTGGAAGGCGACATCGTTACTGTGCAGACCCTGAAAGATGCCAACGTGATCAACGTCAACGTACAGCGTGTGAAAATCATGCTGTCCGGTGAAGTGACTCGCGCTGTCACTATCGGCAAGGGAATCGGCGCCACCAAAGGTGCGCGTTCGGCTATCGAAGCAGCTGGCGGCAAGTTCGAGGAATAAATGGCTAAGCAAGGTGCTCTCTCAGCGCTCGGCAAAGGCGGTATGTCTGAACTTTGGGCTCGTCTGCGTTTTCTGTTCCTGGCGATTATCGTCTACCGAATAGGCGCACACATCCCGGTTCCAGGTATCAACCCGGACCGACTCGCAGACCTGTTTCGACAGAATGAGGGGACCATTCTTAGCTTGTTCAACATGTTTTCCGGCGGTGCGCTGGAGCGGATGAGCATCTTTGCACTGGGGATCATGCCGTACATTTCGGCGTCGATCATCATGCAACTGATGACAGCCGTCAGCCCGCAGCTGGAGCAGTTGAAGAAGGAAGGTGAAGCTGGCCGTCGCAAGATTAGCCAGTACACCCGCTACGGCACTGTCGTCCTCGCCCTGGTTCAAGCTATCGGCATGTCCGTTGGCCTGGCAGGGCAGGGCGTTGCGTTCACTGGTGACTTTGGCTTCCATTTCGTCGCGGTATCCACGTTTGTGGCTGGTGCGATGTTCATGATGTGGCTGGGTGAACAGATTACTGAGCGTGGTGTTGGTAACGGTATCTCGATGTTGATTTTCGCAGGTATCGTCGCCGGTCTTCCGAGAGCAATCGGGCAGTCTTTCGAGTCTGCGCGTCAGGGTGATATCAATATCTTCGCCCTGGTTGCTATCGGTTTGCTGGCAGTAGCGATTATCGGTTTTGTGGTGTTCATTGAGCGTGGCCAGCGTCGTATTGCTGTTCACTACGCCAAGCGTCAGCAGGGCCGTAAGGTTTTTGCTGCGCAGACCAGCCACTTGCCGCTGAAAGTGAATATGGCCGGTGTTATTCCGGCAATTTTCGCGAGCAGCATCTTGCTGTTTCCGGCTTCGTTGGGTACCTGGTTTGGTCAGTCTGAAAATATGGGCTGGCTGCAGGACCTCTCTCAGTCGATCGCTCCTGGTCAGCCGTTGAATATTCTGCTGTTTAGTGCAGGGATTATTTTCTTCTGCTTCTTCTATACGGCGTTGATGTTCAATCCGAAAGACGTAGCGGAAAACCTGAAGAAGTCCGGTGCCTTTATTCCGGGTATCCGTCCAGGTGAGCAGTCGGCACGCTACATTGATGGCGTTCTGACTCGTTTGACCCTGTTCGGTGCTCTATATATGACGGCCGTGTGTCTGTTGCCCCAGTTCCTGGTGGTTGCAGCAAACGTTCCGTTCTACCTTGGCGGGACCTCGTTGCTGATCGTGGTCGTGGTTGTGATGGACTTCATGTCCCAAGTACAATCGCACCTCGTTTCGCACCAGTACGAATCCCTGATGAAGAAAGCCAACCTGAAGGGCTACGGCAGCGGCATGTTGCGCTGAGTACCCCATAAGGTTCGAGGAGTTGGTGATGAAAGTTCGTGCATCGGTGAAAAAGCTGTGCCGTAACTGCAAGATTATTCGCCGCGAAGGTGTTGTTCGAGTAATTTGCAGCGCGGAACCGCGTCACAAACAGCGCCAAGGCTGAGTGTGATCCGCTTGAAGCCCGGCAGCTAGTGCGCTGCCGGGTTGATTATTTGTTATTACAGCGATATTATCTCGCGCCCTATTTCTTGGCTTCCGGGGCGTAGGTAGCTGTCAATTGGAGTCCCACTGAATGGCCCGTATTGCAGGCGTTAACATTCCAGATAACAAGCACACTGTTATCTCGCTGACCTACATCTATGGTGTTGGTCGCACTACTGCGCAGAAAATTTGCGCAGTTGCTGGGGTAAACCCAGCCGCTAAGATCAAGGATCTGAGCGACGAGCAGATTGAACAGCTGCGTGGCGAAGTGGCGAAGTTCACCACTGAAGGTGACCTGCGTCGCGAAATCAACATGAAAATCAAGCGTTTGATGGACCTCGGTTGCTATCGCGGTCTGCGTCATCGTCGTGGTCTTCCAGTACGCGGTCAGCGTACCAAGACTAACGCGCGTACCCGTAAAGGTCCGCGTAAGCCGATCCGCAAGTAATCGCCCCAGCGAATCGACAGGAAAATTATCATGGCAAAACCTGCTGCTCGTCCTCGTAAAAAAGTTAAAAAGACAGTGGTTGATGGCATCGCCCACATCCATGCATCTTTTAACAACACAATCGTGACCATCACCGACCGTCAAGGTAACGCGCTTTCTTGGGCTACCTCCGGTGGTTCGGGTTTCCGCGGTTCCCGCAAGTCCACCCCGTTTGCTGCTCAAGTAGCTGCTGAACGTGCTGGTCAAGCTGCGCTGGAATACGGCCTGAAAAACCTCGACGTTAACGTCAAAGGTCCAGGTCCAGGTCGTGAGTCTGCTGTCCGTGCTTTGAACGGCTGTGGCTATAAGATCGCCAGCATCACCGACGTGACGCCAATCCCGCACAACGGGTGCCGTCCGCCGAAGAAGCGCCGCGTGTAATCCAGGAGATTGTAAAGAATGGCTCGTTACATTGGTCCAAAATGCAAACTCGCTCGTCGCGAAGGCACCGATCTCTTCCTGAAGAGCGGCGTGCGCGCGATCGAATCGAAGTGCAACATTGAAGCAGCACCTGGTATCCACGGCCAACGCCGCGGTCGCCAGTCCGATTACGGCACCCAACTGCGTGAAAAGCAGAAGGTCCGTCGTATTTACGGCGTTCTCGAGCGTCAGTTCAGCGGCTACTACAAAGAAGCTGCTGGCAAGAAAGGTGCAACCGGTGAAAACCTGCTGCAACTGCTCGAATGCCGTCTGGACAACGTTGTATACCGTATGGGCTTTGGTTCGACTCGTGCCGAATCCCGTCAGCTGGTATCGCACAAGTCGATCAGCGTTAACGGTCAGACCGTAAACGTTCCGTCTTACCAGGTTCGTGCTGGTGACGTGGTCGCAGTTCGCGAGAAAGCTAAAAACCAACTTCGCATTGTCCAAGCTCTCGATCTGTGTGCCCAACGTGGCCGCGTAGAATGGGTAGAAGTAGACACTGAGAAGAAGTCGGGCGTTTTCAAGAACGTTCCTGCTCGCAGTGATCTGTCCGCCGACATCAACGAAAGCCTGATTGTCGAGCTCTACTCCAAGTAAGGGCTAGAAAATAGGTGCATCCATGCAGATTTCGGTAAATGAGTTCCTGACACCCCGCCACATTGATGTGCAGGTTGTCAGTCCAACCCGCGCCAAAATTACTCTCGAGCCTCTCGAGCGTGGTTTTGGCCACACCCTGGGCAACGCGCTGCGCCGCATCCTGTTGTCCTCAATGCCCGGCTGTGCAGTAGTCGAGGCCGAGATTGACGGTGTGCTCCACGAGTACAGCGCCATCGAAGGTGTACAGGAAGACGTAATTGAAATCCTGTTGAACCTTAAAGGTCTGGCTATCAAGCTGCACGGCCGTGACGAAGTTACGCTGACCTTGTCGAAGAAGGGTTCGGGGGTGGTTACCGCTGCCGATATTCAGCTGGATCATGATGTCGAGATCGTTAACCCCGATCACGTAATCGCTAACCTGGCGTCTAACGGCGCCCTGAACATGAAGCTCACTGTAGCTCGTGGTCGTGGTTATGAACCGGCCGACTCGCGTCAGAGCGATGAAGACGAAAGCCGCAGCATTGGTCGCTTGCAGCTTGACTCTTCGTTCAGCCCGGTTCGCCGTATCGCATACGTGGTGGAAAACGCCCGTGTCGAGCAGCGTACTAACCTGGACAAGCTGGTTATTGATCTGGAAACCAACGGTACCCTGGATCCTGAAGAGGCTATCCGCCGCGCTGCAACCATTCTGCAACAGCAGTTGGCTGCGTTCGTCGACCTCAAAGGTGACAGCGAACCAGTGGTAATCGAGCAGGAAGACGAGATCGATCCGATCCTGCTTCGCCCGGTTGACGATCTGGAACTGACTGTACGTTCGGCTAACTGCCTTAAGGCGGAAAACATTTACTACATCGGCGACCTGATTCAGCGTACCGAAGTAGAACTGTTGAAGACTCCGAACCTGGGCAAGAAATCCTTGACTGAAATCAAGGACGTTCTGGCCTCCCGCGGTCTGTCCCTCGGCATGCGCCTCGACAACTGGCCGCCTGCAAGTCTTAAGAAGGACGACAAGGCGACTGCCTGATCGTCGTAATCACCGAACGTGAGTTTGGTAAGGAATGAACCATGCGTCATCGTAAAAGTGGTCGTCACCTGAGCCGTACCAGCTCGCACCGCAAGGCCATGTTCCAAAACATGGCGGTGTCGCTGTTCGAGCACGAGCTGATCAAAACTACACTGCCGAAAGCTAAAGAACTGCGTCGCGTTGCTGAGCCGCTGATCACTTTGGCCAAGACAGACAGCCTGGCTAACCGCCGTCTGGTTTTCGACCGTACTCGTTCGAAAGCTATCGTTGGTAAGCTCTTCAACGACCTGGGCAAGCGTTACGCTACCCGTGAGGGTGGCTACCTGCGCATCCTCAAGTGCGGCTTCCGCGCTGGCGACAACGCGCCTATGGCGTACGTCGAGTTGGTTGATCGTGCTACTGCCGGCGAAGCTGTAAGCGCCGAGTAAGACGACAAGCTGCAACAAAAAACCGGGCCTCGCGCCCGGTTTTTTGTGCGCGTAACAAAAGCGCAACTTATACAAGCTTCCATAGACAGTGCGCTGCACTATAGCGAGCGGAGTCTTGTTAGTTATTTTCTATCGACGCATACGATTTAATGAATTTGTAGGCGTAGTGTTGATGATCAATACTCCCTCCAAGCCGCTTAGCCGGCAGTTCAAAGTCCGACCTGAGGAAGATTGCGCATGAGCCAGAATAAAGTCCTTACCACCGCCAGCGGGGCTCCTGTTGCGGATAACCAGAACTCCCGTTCCGCAGGCCCTCGTGGCCCGTTGTTGCTCGACGATTTCCATCTGATCGAGAAGCTCGCTCACTTCAACCGTGAAAACATTCCTGAGCGGCGCGTGCATGCCAAAGGATCGGGTGCCTACGGTACGTTCACCGTTACCCAAGACATCACCCAGTACACCAGTGCCAAGCTGTTCGAATCTGTTGGCAAGCAAACGCCTACATTCCTGCGATTCTCCACTGTGGGTGGTGAGCGCGGGTCTGCTGACACTGAGCGTGATCCACGTGGTTTTGCCCTGAAGTTCTATACCGAAGAGGGCAACTGGGACATCGTGGGCAACAACACCCCTGTGTTCTTCATCCGGGATCCGCTGAAATTCCCGGACTTTATCCACACCCAGAAACGCCTGCCGCAGAGCAACCTGAAAAGCGCGCAGATGATGTGGGACTTCTGGTCGCACTCTCCAGAGGCGCTGCATCAGGTCACCATTCTGTTTTCGGACCGTGGCATTCCAGACGGCTATCGCCACATGCACGGCTTCGGCAGTCACACGTACAGTCTGATCAACGCCAAGGGCGAACGCCACTGGGTGAAGTGGCACTACAAGACCAAGCAAGGCATCAAGAACCTGGCCCCGGCCGAGGCTGCACGCCTGGCGGGTACCGACCCTGACTATGCCCAGCGTGATCTGTTTGGTGCTATCGAGCGCGGTGATTTTCCGAAATGGCGCGTCTGCATCCAGATCATGACTGAGGCTCAAGCAAACGCTCATTATGAGAACCCGTTTGACGTGACCAAGACCTGGTCGCAAAAAGAGTTCCCGCTGATCGAAGTGGGCGAGCTTGAGCTCAACCGTAATCCGCAGAACTACTTCGCTGAAGTGGAGCAGGCTGCATTTGGTCCGAGCAACATGGTTCCAGGCGTTGGCCTGTCACCCGATCGTATGTTGCAAGGTCGAGTGTTTGCCTACGCAGATGCCCACCGCTACCGTGTCGGCACTAACCACCAGCAACTGCCCGTAAACGCGCCGCGCAACCCGGTTAACAGTTACCAGCGTGACGGTTCTATGGCCTTCGGCAGTAATGGCGGTGCGGCTCCCAACTACGAGCCAAACAGCTATGCCGATGCGCCCAAGCAAGCCCCGCAGTACGCAGAGCCGGCACTGGCCCTGAGCGGCGCTGCTGATCGTTACGATCACCGCGAAGATACGGACTACTACAGCCATGCGGGCGCGCTGTTCCGCTTGATGAATGATGAGCAGAAAGCCCTGCTGACCAATAACATTGCCGGTGCGATGGCTAGCGTTTCCAGCGATGTGGTCCAGCGTCAATTGCAGCACTTCTACAAGGCCGACCCGGCTTATGGAGAAGCAATCGCAAAGGCACTGGGTGTATCGCTTAACTGACTCTAAACGATAAGCAGAACCGCCCTCATTTGGGCGGTTTTTGCGTTATTTCAGCTACTTTTCTACGGAAATCTTCACTTTTCTGCCGTTGATCCCGTGACCTTCAAGTCATCATGGTTCAAACTACAGTCTTTCAAGCAGGGAGATGTAGGGCGATGCAAGGTCACCCCGACGTAATCGATTACCTCAACACGTTGCTGACGGGCGAACTGGCAGCTCGTGACCAATATTTCATCCATTCGCGCATGTACGAAGACTGGGGCTTTACCGAGCTCTACGAGCGTATCAACCATGAGATGGAAGAAGAGGCACAGCACGCCGACGCACTGATGCGACGTATCCTGATGCTCGAAGGCACGCCGCGTATGCGTCCTGATGATCTCGATGTGGGGACCACGGTACCGGACATGCTCGCTGCCGACCTTCGCCTCGAGTACAAAGTTCGTGCTGCGCTCTGCAAGGGCATCGAACTTTGCGAGCTGCACAACGACTACGTCACCCGGGAAATTCTGCGCGTGCAGTTGGCCGACACCGAAGAAGATCACACCTACTGGTTGGAAAAACAGTTGGGCCTGATCAAGTTGATTGGCCTGGAGAATTACCTGCAATCGCAGTTCTGATTCCCAGCTGTAAAAAAGCCCCCGTCACCGCAAAGTGACAGGGGCTTTTTATTGGGCTAGAAAAAGTCAGGCCCGGTCGCGCGCCAGCAACGGTTTCAAGTAGTAACCGGTGTGCGACTGTGGCATTTCGCAAACTTGCTCCGGCGTACCCACTGCGATGATCTGGCCACCCTTGGAACCACCTTCCGGCCCAAGGTCCACCAGCCAGTCAGCGGTCTTGATCACATCAAGGTTGTGCTCGATTACCACCACGGTATTGCCGTGGTCTCGCAGGCGGTGCAGCACGTCCAGCAATTGCTGGATATCCGCGAAGTGCAGACCGGTGGTCGGTTCATCGAGGATGTACAAGGTTTTGCCGGTATCGCGCTTGGACAGCTCGCGAGACAGCTTGACCCGTTGTGCCTCGCCACCTGACAGCGTAGTCGCCGATTGCCCCAGCTTGATGTACGACAAGCCCACATCCATCAGCGTTTGCAGCTTGCGCGCCAACGCCGGCACTGCGTCGAAGAACTCGCGAGCTTCCTCGATGGTCATTTCCAGGGTTTCGTGGATGCTCTTGCCCTTGTACTTGATCTCAAGGGTTTCGCGGTTGTAGCGCTTGCTTTTGCACACGTCGCACGGCACGTAGATGTCCGGCAGAAAATGCATCTCCACCTTGATCAAGCCATCGCCCTGGCAGGCCTCACAGCGCCCGCCCTTGACGTTGAACGAGAACCGCCCAGGTCCATAGCCGCGCGAGCGGGACTCGGGTACACCCGCGAACAGCTCGCGGATCGGTGTAAACAGCCCGGTGTAGGTGGCCGGGTTGGAGCGTGGGGTACGCCCAATCGGGCTTTGGTCGATATCGACCACCTTGTCCAGGTGCTCCAGGCCCTTGATGCTGTCGTGCGCCGCCGCTTCCAGGGTGGTCGCGCCGTTCAGCGCGGTGGCACTGAGTGGGAACAGCGTGTTGTTGATCAGCGTCGACTTGCCCGAACCGGAAACACCGGTCACACAGGTCAGCAGGCCCAGCGGAATCTCCAGGTCGACATTGCGCAGGTTGTTGCCGCGCGCGCCCTTGAGATGCAGTGCCATCTTTTTGTTACGCGGCGTACGCTTGGCGGGCACTTCGATCTTCACCCGGCCAGACAGGTACTTGCCGGTCAACGAATCAGGATGCGCCATCACTTCGGCAGGCGTGCCCTCGGCAACGATATGTCCGCCATGCACACCTGCACCCGGGCCGATATCGACCACGTAGTCCGCCAGGCGGATGGCATCTTCATCGTGCTCGACCACAATCACGGTATTGCCGATGTCCCGCAGGTGTTTCAACGTGCCGAGCAGGCGATCGTTATCCCGTTGGTGCAAGCCAATCGACGGTTCGTCGAGGATATACAGCACGCCAACAAGGCCCGCACCGATCTGGCTGGCCAGCCGGATCCGCTGTGCTTCACCGCCCGACAAGGTATCGGCGCTGCGGTCCAGTGACAGATAGTCCAGGCCAACGTTGACCAGGAACTGCAGGCGCTCGCGAATTTCCTTGAGGATCTTGTCGGCAATTTCCCCACGACGCCCGGTGAGCTTGAGGACACCAAAATATTCACACGCATCGCCGATTGGCAGGTTAGTCACTGCCGGCAACGTTTTTTCGCCCACCCACACATGCCGCGCTTCACGGCGCAGGCGTGTGCCACGGCAATCCGGGCAAGGCTGTGTGCTGAGGAACTTTGCCAGTTCTTCACGCACACTTGCCGATTCGGTCTCGCGGTAGCGACGTTCCAGGTTCGGCACGATGCCTTCGAACGGGTGGGAGCGCTTGACGATGTCGCCACGGTCGTTCAGGTACTTGAAGTCGACATTCTGCGAGCCGCTGCCATGAAGAATGACCTTCTGCTGGTCTGCCGGCAGCTGGTTGAACGGCACTTCCAGGCTGAACTTGTAGTGCGAGGCCAATGACCCGAGCATCTGGAAATAGTAGACGTTACGCCTGTCCCAGCCGCGTATCGCCCCCTCGGCCAGGGTCAGGTCGCCATTGACCAGGCGCTTGATATCGAAGAACTGCTTCACGCCCAGGCCATCGCACGTCGGGCAGGCGCCGGCTGGGTTGTTGAAGGAAAACAGCTTGGGTTCCAGTTCGCTGATGGCGTGCCCACAGATTGGGCAGGCGAAGCGCGCGGAGAAGATGATCTCTTCGCCCGGCTCGTCATCCATCGGCGCCACCAGGGCAATGCCGTCGGCCAGCTTCAGCGCGGTCTCGAACGATTCCGCCAAACGCTGCTGCAGGTCGGCGCGTACCTTGAAGCGGTCGACCACCACATCAATGGAATGCTTTTTCTGCTTGTCGAGTTTGGGCGCTTCATCCAGCTCATAGAGCTTGCCGTTGATGCGCGCACGTACAAAACCCTGGGCGCGCAGCTCTTCGAAGACCGAAAGGTGCTCGCCCTTGCGCTCGCGGATGACGGGCGCCAGCAGCATCAGCTTGGCGCCTTCCGGCTGGGCCAGTACCAGGTCGACCATCTGGCTGACGGTCTGGGCTTCCAGGGGAATATCGTGGTCCGGGCAGCGCGGAATACCCACGCGCGCATACAGCAGGCGCAGGTAGTCGTAGATTTCGGTAATGGTGCCCACGGTGGAACGCGGGTTGTGGGAGGTCGACTTCTGCTCGATGGAAATGGCCGGCGACAAGCCTTCGATGGTGTCGACGTCGGGCTTTTCCATCATCGACAGGAATTGCCGGGCATAGGCCGACAGGGATTCCACATAGCGACGCTGACCTTCGGCATATAGCGTGTCGAACGCCAGGGACGACTTGCCGGAGCCGGACAAGCCGGTGATGACGATCAGTTTGTCCCGGGGCAGGGTCAGGTCGATGTTCTTCAGGTTGTGGGTTCTAGCCCCACGAATCAGGATCTTGTCCAAGATGGCCTCGCACGGCGGGCGTAAATAATGCCGGAGTATACGGCTAAAGACTGGATGAATATACACTGTCAAAAGGCCGCTTGCAGCCTTAGATGAAAGCTGCGCGGCAAAGCGCCGCATATACCCTCTCACTCGATGGGACTGGTAGAATCGCCGCCGGTTCACACGAGGTTTTTCCATGCACGATCCCCACAGCGAACGCATGAGTAGCGGCGAGACCCGAGCGGCAAGCGGTCTGGCCCTGGTGTTCGCCTTCCGTATGCTGGGCATGTTTATGGTGTTGCCGGTGCTGGCGACCTATGGAATGGATCTCGCAGGCGCTACCCCCGCGTTGATCGGCCTGGCGATTGGCGCCTATGGCCTGACCCAGGCGATTTTTCAGATCCCGTTCGGGATTATTTCCGACCGCATTGGCCGTCGCCCGGTGATTTATCTTGGCTTGATCGTGTTCGCCCTTGGCAGTGTGCTTGCGGCCCAGTCCGATTCAATCTGGGGCGTGATTGCCGGACGCATCCTGCAAGGCGCCGGGGCGATTTCCGCCGCGGTCATGGCCTTACTGTCGGACCTGACCCGAGAACAGCACCGCACCAAGGCCATGGCCATGATCGGCATGACCATCGGTCTGTCGTTCGCCGTGGCCATGGTGGTCGGCCCGTTGCTGACGAGCGCTTTTGGTCTGCACGGGTTGTTTCTGGCCACTGGCGGCCTGGCCCTGGTCGGGATTGTGATCGTAGCCTTTATGGTGCCGCGCTCTACCGGCACGCTGCAGCACCGAGAATCGGGCGTCGCACGTCAGGCGCTGCTGCCGACGCTCAAGCACCCGGACCTGCTGCGCCTGGATTTAGGTATCTTCGTATTACACGCAATGCTGATGTGCAGCTTCGTCGCCTTGCCCCTGGCCCTGGTGGAAAAAGCCGGCCTGCCCAAGGAGCAGCATTGGTGGGTCTACCTCACCGCGCTGCTGATTTCGTTCTTCGCCATGATCCCGTTCATCATCTATGGCGAGAAGAAACGCAAAATGAAACGAGTTTTACTCGGCGCCGTCGCGACATTGATGCTCACTGAACTATTCTTCTGGCAGTTCGGCGATAGCCTGCGGGCACTGGTCATCGGTACGGTGGTGTTTTTCACCGCGTTCAACCTGCTGGAAGCTTCGCTGCCGTCGCTGATCAGTAAAGTTTCACCGGCTGGCGGCAAGGGCACGGCGATGGGGGTGTACTCCACCAGCCAGTTCCTTGGCTCGGCGTTGGGCGGCATCATGGGTGGCTGGATGTTCCAGCATGGCGGTTTGTCGGTTGTCTTCCTCGGATGCGCCGGGCTGGCTGCACTTTGGCTGGTCTTTGCTGTTACCATGCGCGAACCTCCCTACGTCACAAGTCTGCGTTTGCCGCTATCGCCCGAGGCGATCCGCGAGGCTGGTCTGGTAGAGCGCCTGAAGGCCGTCGTAGGGGTAACGGATGCAGTCGTGGTCGCTGAAGAGGCGGCCATTTACATCAAATTGGACACCGAATTATTGGATCGCGCGACGCTCGAGCAACTGGTCAACCCAGTGCCGACAGCGCGCCCAGCCTAGGAGAACGTTATGGCCCGTGGGGTTAACAAAGTCATATTGGTCGGTACTTGCGGCCAGGATCCCGAAGTTCGCTACTTGCCTAACGGTAATGCCGTGACCAACCTGAGTCTGGCGACCAGCGAACAGTGGACCGACAAGCAGACCGGCCAGAAGGTCGAGAAAACCGAATGGCACCGCGTGTCGATGTTCGGCAAGGTCGCTGAGATTGCCGGCGAATATCTGCGCAAAGGTTCGCAGGTCTACATCGAAGGCAAACTGCAAACCCGCGAGTGGGAAAAAGACGGCATCAAGCGTTACACCACCGAAATCGTGGTCGACATGCAAGGCACCATGCAATTGCTGGGCGGCCGTCCACAGGGCGACCAACAGGGCCAGGGCGGCATGTCCAACTCGGCACCGCGTCCACAGCAGTCGCGTCCACAGCCAACCCAGCAGCCACAGCGTGAGTCGCGTCCAGCGCCACAACAGGCTGCGCCGCAACCGGCTCAGGATTTCGACAGCTTTGATGACGATATTCCGTTCTGACCCTCAGCTTTTCAGAACGTAATCCAAAAAAGCGAAGCCATTGATTTGGCTTCGCTTTTTTTATGAGCGCAGATCTTGGTGGTGCAAAAAATACAGCGCCGGAACTCAGCTCGTCTGCTGCAGCAACGGATACAGCGATATCACCAGCAACGCCGCCATGCCGAAGTTGAACACGCGTAACCAGCGCGGGTTGCGCAGCACGTTGCGCAACACACTGCCGAATCCTGCCCAAACCCCCACGCTCGGCGCATTGATCAGGGCGAACACCGTAGCGATGATCACCACGTTCATGGTGTAGCCCTGCAACGGTGTGTAGGTGCTGATTGCACCGATTGCCATCACCCACGCCTTGGGATTGACCCATTGAAACGCCGCCGCGCCCCAGAACCCCAGAGGCTTGCCTTTACCTTCAGTGTCTTCGGATGCCGGGCCCGAACGGGCGATGTTCCACGCCAGATACAGCAAGTAAGCCGCGCCCGCGTAGCGCAGGATGGTGTAGAGCACCGGATAGGCGGTAAACGCCGCGCCCAGCCCAAGCCCCACCGCCAATACCAGCACCAGGAATCCGGAGCTGATGCCCAGGATATGCGGGATGGTGCGCTGGAAGCCGAAATTAACCCCTGAGGCCAGCAGCATGGCGTTATTGGGGCCCGGGGTGACGGACGTGACAAACGCAAATAAAGCAAACGCCAGCATCAAATCAAACGACAAGGACATGGTTTTTTCCTGGAACGGGCCTTAGCACGTCACCTGCCACTCGGGTTTCGCGGTTACAGGTGTACGGAGGCCACTTAAAGTTGGAGTCAGAGCAACGAACTGAGAAAGCCGATGGCAACCATCGAGTAGAACGCTGCGCAAATCAGCCCGAAGGACTTGCGGGTCCGGGCAAAAAAAGGTTCTGCCGAATGGGCGGAAAACGCCAGGGCGTAGGTGCAGAAAATCAGGAAACCCAACAACGCACAGGCCGCCACCAGCACAAAACTCGCCCATGCCGGTGCGTTGACGCTCAGCCCCACTGTGGTCACGGTGAACCAGGTCAAGGCCGCCTTGGGGTTGGTCAGGTGAATGCCCAACCCTTGTAGATAGAAGCCCAGGTTGCGCGTCTGTTTTGCTCGCGCTTTGGCCACCGTCGTGGCGTTATGCGCCAGCGCACTGCGCACCGACTTCCAGGCCAGGAAGAACAGGTAGCAGGCGCCGAACACCTTCAGCCACAGGATGATCTGGGTGTTGGACATTAACAGCGCCGACACGCCGGCAGCGGTCATCGCGCCCCAGCACAACGACCCGGAAATAACCCCCGCCGCCAGCGCCAGGCCCGGTGTGCGCCCGTAGTTCAAGGAGGTGTTGGCGATGGCCAGGTTGCCTGGGCCCGGGCTGGCGGTGCCGATCACGTAGACCCCCAGTGCCGCTGCAAAACTTGAAAACTCAAACATAGGTGCACTCATACCCGTGGCGCCAGCGCGCAGTGAGCACCCCAAGCCACCGCGGCTTGAAGTGATGGTCAAAAAAGCTACTTGAAGCAACGATGATCCGGCTCTTGGGCGCGAATCTTCTCCATCCAGGGCTTGAGTTCCGATTGCTTGTACAGGCGCTCGCCCCAATTTTCCGGCGAAACCGGCAATGGCCGCCCCTGCAGGATGTAGTCGGTGAGCAGGTGAATGAACTGCTGCAGGCAATAGGCGCCCACGTGCAGGCGCAGCGAGGAAGCCGTCTCGGCGGGCGCGACGTTGAAGCGCGCCACATCGATGATCTGCCCGCTGTCCACCGAAGGGGCCAGGTGATGGCAGGTCGAACCGTAGGTTTCATCGTTGTAGTAGATCGCGTAATGCTGGCTGCCCAGGCCCCGATATTTGGGGGGCGCCGGGTGCAGGTTGATCGCGCCTTTGCGGGCATTCTTGTAGATGCTCTGCGGGAAGATGAAGTCGCCACGGTAGGAGATGATCCAGTCGCCTTCCCAATCATCCAGGTGATAAGGGTAGGGATCGCCCGGGTCCCAGCAAAACACCTCGAGGTTGGAGAACACGGTCTTGGCGAATTCCACGCCGTGATCACACCAGTCCATAGTGCACACCGACAGCAGGACTTTGTCCTTGCATGGTTCGATCGTCTGCATCTTCATTTCTCCCTTTCCAGCTAATGTGGGTGACAACGACCGTCCCCCGGTAAGCCCGCTCGATCGCTAGTACGCGACAGCCCTGACCACTGCATTGAAGCGCTCGACCATTTGCCCCAGTTCCCCTTCGCTGGTGATAAACGGCGGTGCGAACAGCACATGATTGCCTTGTGTGCCTTGCACTGTGCCGCTGCCGGGATAAATCAGCAGGCCGCGTTGCAGCGCCTCTTGCTTGAGGGCCGCGGCATAGGCGCCGCCGCCTCTGAATGGCGCCTTGGTGGAACGGCTCTCGACAAACTCGACGCCCACGAACAATCCGCGCCCGCGCACATCGCCAACGATATCCAGGTCAGCCAGGCTTTCCCTGAGCCAGGTGCGCAGTTGCTCACCTCGTTGGCGCACTTGCGTCAGCAGGTCTTCTTCGACGATGACTTGCTGTACCTCCAGGGCAATGGCGCAGGCCAGCGGGTGGTTGACATGGGTTTGGCCGTTGCCCAGTACACCCGAGCCACGGGCCATCACCGAATGCACCCGGTCACTGATCAACAGCGCCGAGATCGGCATGTAACCCGCCGCCAGGCCTTTGCCGACCGCGACCATGTCGGGCACGATGCCGTCGTCGGTATAGGCGAACAGCTGCCCGGTACGCCCCATGCCGGCCATCACCTCATCAAGGACCAGCAGCACATCGTGGCGCTCGCACACCGCCTTGATCTTGCGAAAATAACCGGGCACCGCAGGCACCGCGCCGTTGGTGGAGCCCACTACGGTCTCGGCAAAGAACGCCGCGACGTTCTCACTGCCCAGGCTACGAATCTTGGCGTCCAGTTCATCGGCCAGGCGCGTGGCGTACTGCTCCTGGCTTTCGTCGGGCCGTTGATCACGGTAGGCGTAGCAGGGGGAGACGAACTCGGCGGGTGCAAATAGTCGACCGAATACCGACTGGCGCTGCGGGTTGCCGGAGATGCTCAAGGTGCCCAGTGTGCTGCCGTGATAGCTCTGTTGGCGGGAAATGAACACTGATTTGTCGGGCAAGCCGCGCTCGCACTGGTACTGGTAAGCGATTTTCATCGCCAGCTCCATCACCTCCGAGCCGCCGGACAAGAACTGCGCACGCGCCAGGCCGCCACTGGCTGCCACCAGGCGCTCAGCGAGCTCCTCGGCGGCAGCGGTGGTGAAGCTGCCCGCATGGGCCCAGGCCAGTTTCTTCGCTTCGCGCTCGAATGCCGCGGCGATCCGCGGGTGCCCATGGCCCAGGCTCGACACTGCGACACCGCCGCAGGTGTCGAGGTAGCGTTTGCCCGTTGCATCCTCAAGCCAAACCCCACTCCCGCCGACCGCCAGGATCGGTGAGCTGTTGAGGTTCTTGTAGATCACTTTTGACATGGGCGCAGTTCCTCAGGCAATGGGCGTTACCGTTTACTCACAGCGTGATCCCAGGCTGTCGGCGCCTGGTGAAAGCGCCGGCCGAAACGGGAAGAGTGAAACACCGAACGCGTCAGCCCGATGGGCAGCAACACGACGATAAACATCAGAAACGCAAGAAATCTCAGCACGGTAAAAGCTCCATTGAGTTAAAGGTAAGGATCAATCCAGCGGGATCTCGCTGCGCCAGTCCACAGCCTCGACGAAGGCCGGTTGGCCGGGGCGTTCCAGCACGTAACGGCCCAAAACCAGTACGTCCATTTCGGTGCGCATGAAGCAGGCGTACGCTTCCTCGGGTTTGCACACGATGGGCTCACCGCGCACGTTGAACGAGGTATTGACCAGCACCGAGCACCCCGTGCGTTCCTTGAAACTGCGCAGCAGGTAGGTGAACGGTGCGTTGTTTTCCTCGGTCACCGTTTGCACCCGTGCCGACAGGTCGACGTGGGTCACCGCCGGCAATTGCGAGCGAATATTGTTGATACTGCCCAGCCCGCGCTCCGGGCCGCCTTCTTGCCGCGACTGCTGGGATTTGATCGAGTCGGTGACCGGCGCGACCATCAGCATGTAAGGGCTTTTTTCGCAGATATCGAAATAGTTGCCGGCGTCCTCGGCCAGCACGGCCGGGGCAAACGGGCGGAACGACTCGCGGTATTTGATCTTCAGGTTCATGGTGCGCTGCATCTCGGGGTTGCGTGCATCGCCGAGAATCGAACGCGCGCCCAAGGCTCGTGGGCCAAACTCCATGCGCCCCTGGAACCAGCCCACCACCGCGCCCTCGGCCAGGCGACTGGCAACCTGGTCATACAGCCCGGCGTCGTCATAGCGGGTGAAGGGGTAGTGGTTTTCCAGCAGGAAGCGGGCGATTTCTTCGTCGCCAAAGCCCGGCCCCAGCAGGCTGCCGCTCATGGCATCAGACTTGCCACCTTCCAGGTGCGGGCGACCGCTGTGCTTGACGGCAAAGTCCAACGCCGCCCCCAGGGCGCAACCGGCATCACCGGCCGCCGGCTGGATCCAGATCGAATCAAAGCGCCCCGAGCGGCTGAGCACGCCGTTGGCCACGCAGTTCAAGGCCACGCCACCGGCCAGGCACAGATTGCGCTCGCCGGTCTGCTTGATCGCGGCAGTGGCCAGGCCCAGCACCACTTCCTCGGTGACTTTTTGAATCGACGCGGCCAGGTCGCACTCGCGCTGTGAGATCGGGCTTTCGGGTTGACGGATCGGCCCACCGAACAACTCTTCAAAAGCTTCGCCGACCATGCGCTCACCGCGCAGGTACTCGAAGTACTTCATGTTCAGGGTGAACGAGCCGTCCTCGCGGATATTGATCAGCTCGTCGCGAATCTTGTCGGCGTAGATCGGCTGGCCATAGGGCGCCAGACCCATCAGCTTGTATTCCCCTGAGTCGACCTTGAACCCGCAATAGTAGGTCATGGCCGAATACAGCAAACCCACCGAATGGGGGTAGGAAATCGAGTTTTTCAGTTCAAGATTGGTGCCCTGGCCGTGCCAGATCGTGGTCGAATGCCATTCGCCGATGCCGTCGATGCACAACACCGCCGCGTTCTTGAACGGTGACGGGTAAAACGCCGCCGCCGCGTGGGAGCGGTGATGCTGGGAGGCCTGGGTGCGCGGCGCCTTGCCCCGGCCCAGGATTTCGAGTTGCTCGTCGACGAACTTGAGCACGTTCCACTTCCAGCGAATCCATTCCGGCATCGCATTGATGAACGTACGTGCGCCGCCGATGCCGCCGCTGGCAAACGACGAAATCACCCGGGAGAATTTTTCCTGGGGGTCTTCGTAATAAACCACCGCCTCCAGGTCATCCAGGCTGATGCCCTCGGCGTCCAGGCAATAGGCAATCGCCTGGGCCGGGAACGCCGGGTCATGGCGCACGCGAGTGAAGCGCTCTTCCTGGGCGGCAGCGACGGGCACGCCGTCCTTGACCAGGGCGGCAGCACTGTCGTGGTAGAAGGCAGAAATCCCTAAAACATAATTAGCCATTTAACTGTGCATCCTCATCACATTCCGCCAATCCATGGAGTCGCCTGCGCCAATCGAACTGCTGGCGTGTAGGCAACCTTCTCTGCGTATCAAGACCACCATTGCGCGAATGGCAGGCTTCGTAGAACCGGGATCAAGGACACCACGAGCACCAGGCTCATGGTGATATTGAACGCCTTCAAACGTTGTGGCTGGGTCAGGAAGCGCCGCAGGTACTGCCCGAAAAACACCCAGACCATCGAACACGGTGAACCGAATACAAAAAACAACAGCGCAATCAGAAACACCTGCACCGTGTACGAGCCCAAGGGCGAGGTGTAGGCCAGCACTGCGCCCACCGCCATCACCCAGGCTTTCGGGTTGACCCACTGGAACAGCGCCGCAGCGGTGAACCCCAAAGGCTTGCCTGATTGGTCACCCAGATCGGTGGTGGGGGCACTGGCAATCTGATACGCCAGGAACAACAGGTACAACGCGCCGACCACCTGCAAGCCGTCATGCAACCACGGGTACTGGCGGAACACCGCCCCGGCCCCCAACCCGACCGCCACCAGCATCAGCGGAAAGCCGATGTTGATACCGGCCACATGGCGCAAGGTACGGCCGATGCCGAAATTGGCCCCGGACGACATCAACATCACGTTGTTCGGGCCTGGCGTGACACAGGTGGCAATCACGAACAGCACGATCGAGTAGTAATCCAGTGCCTGCATGGTCATGCCCTGCTCAACGGTAATCTTCCAGCGTGCCCTGTCGACGAATGTCCACGGACACACAATGGAAACCGCCGCTCAGACTGCGCGCGTGGCGCATCTTCAGCGGTGCCACATCGATGCCGTGTTTTTCCAGTGCGCGAATCAGCGGCACTTGCTGGTCATTGATCACCGCCAGCGACGGGTTGACCATGATGAAGTTCATGCCCTGCCAGATAGAGGCACGCGGGTACGACCAGCAGTAACCGGTGTCCACCATGTCGGGGGCCCAGATGATGTCCCAGTGCTTGAACACTTCGGGCACCTGATCCTTGCCGATGCGTTCGGGGTTCAACACCACCAGCCCTGGACGCACCAGGGTGATGGTGGTGTCCAGGTGCGTACCGTCGTAGAACCCGCTGAGGGCGTGCACGCGATATTGGTCGCCGAGCACGCGCTTGAGCCACTCGTAGCCCATGCGGTTACCGCTGCGCGACACCAGGTAAAGAATGTCGCGGCCCATGCGCAGCACGTTGGCGGCATCGAAAATCGGCTCATCGTTGGCGATGATCGAGCCCTCCCGCGGGTTGACCCGGTAGGTACTGTCGGGCAGTTCCGGCTTGGGCGCGGAAATCCAGTTGGCGCCGCTGGCGAAGTACGCCTGCAGGTGTTCGCGGTAGGCAAAAGGTTCGAAGTAACGGCTGCGCAAGGCCATCGGCGCTTCAATGATGGTTTTGCCGATCGGCAGCAGAACGTCCCTTGGGCAGTAGTTGTATTCGCCGTCGGTCTTCCAGTCGCCGGTGCCGAACAGTGCCGCGTGATAAGTCTCTTTGGGCCGGCGCACGGTCACCCCATGGCCGACCAGGAAGGCGGCAAAGGCGTCCAGGTCTTCCTGTGCTTCTTCAACCAGTTGTTCGGGGTAAGGCCCTGACGGAATCTCATTGGGCGAGTCGTGGTGCTCGCTGTAGTCGAGGGCGAACAGGCCCTTGTCCGGCCGCGGCACGCGTGCGCCATGGGCAATACCCACGATCATTTCCTCGAGGGGGTCCCATTCGTTATGCACTTCTACCAAAGACATAATTGCTCCTCGTGGCGTTATTGTTCGTGGGTTTGCAGCAATACCTGCCGCGTGATCGGCAAGTGATGCAAATAGCCTTTTGAAGCCGCTGTGCGGGTTGGGCGCGGGAGTACATGGTCGGCCGATGAGAGGCGCAAGCGACGCAACATCGAGGCCCATTTGCCTGGCATCGGCGCCAGGGACTCATAGCCCACGCGCACGCGCTGCCATTGCGCGGCGACCTGCTCGGCACTGGTCAACGCACGCATGTACGCATCGATCGCATCGGCAGCCCAGGCCGAATGTCCGGTGGACACGTTATCAATGGTGTTGTGCAGGTCGACGAACGCCGTGCTGAACCCGTAGTGCCGTAAAAAGCGCCGCGCCGAACGATAGCTGCCGCCCACGCCGGACAGCTCCATCGCCAGGTTCATGCCGAGCACTTCGGGCATGAACGTCATCGGCAGTTTGCCCAGGCACAGCCAATACACGGGCAGGCGGAAGGAGTCTTCGTCCAGGCGCGGGTCTTCGGCGAATTCACGGCTACCGGTGGGGGCCAGTTCGAAATCCATGTCACGCAGGCCATCGCGATAAATTTTCGGATGATTGAGCGCCTCGATGCCGTTGCCCAATTCATCCCAATAGGTCTGGAACAGGGTGTAGCCCACGTGGGAAGACGCCAGCCCCAGGTCGGTAAAGCCTTGCAGCCACGCACCGTCGATCAGCGTCAGCGGCGCCAGTTGCAGGGTCGACTCGATGATTTCTTCACGGCTGGGCATTTGCGCCGGGTCGCTGTCATCGAACTGTTGGCCGTTCTGGTCATGCTTGTCCAGCAACCAGGCGCGCAGCACATTGGGGCCCCACTGGTCGGGCAATTGGCGCTCGGACGTCTTCAGCGACTGGCGCGAACGCTCAAGCCAACGGCTCACATAGGCATGGGCAAACTGGCGGGTGGCCGGCTGCAGCGCACGCCCCTGCAAGACAAAATAGGCTTCGCGCAGGCTCTTGGGCCAGTGTCCGGTGTCGGCAGGGCTGGCTGAGTCAGGGCGGGGCACCGTGGCGGCGCTGTCGACTGGCTGGCGTGGCAGTTGCGGCGTGGCGCCAGCCTGGGGCAACCAGTCGATCCACTGGCGAATCACGCTCAAGTCTGCCTCGCTGAAGATGCGGAACATGCGCCCGGTCGGCGCCACCAGGCTGGTGACCAGCAGGCTTTTTTTCGAGTTGCCCGGCACGATCAAACGGCTGCGCGACAGCACATCCAGCAGGGGCAACGGGTCGCGCTGCGCTTCTTCGATCCACAGGGCCAGGCTGCGCCCTTCAATCAGGTAATTCTGGTGATACACCGCGCCCACCCGCGCCAGACGCTGCATCAAATGCGCCATGGCCTGTTGGGGCGAAGTGGCGGTCAGCGAGGCGTTATACAGCCGCGCATTCCAGCGTTGCAGCGCGCCGAACAGCCAGTTGGCGCCGCGTAGCAGACGGGCCTGGCGCTCTTCGCCCTGCTCGATGATGCGGTGCGCGACCCATTGGCTGATATGGCGCAACGAAGCCGGTTCCAGGCCGGGGAATGACGCGCTCAGATCCAGCCGGCCGAGTTCCAGCGCCAGCCCTTCAAGCTGGCCCATGGCTGCCCAGCCCGGGCAAAGCCCGATGGCGCGCAAGGCCCAATCGACACCGCAGAGTTCATCACCGTAGGCATCGCTGCGCCGGCTGAGGGCAAGCAACAGCGCGGGCAGTTCGAACGCGTCGTCATGCAGGTCCGGCAGGGTCGCCAATTGCGCCGGCGCCAAGGCGTAGGTGGTCAGCTGTAGCTGGCCCAACAACGCGTTGAAGTGATGGCCGCGGGAGGCGTTCGGGTAGCCGACGCCGATGTCATGGGCAAACAGTTGCATCAGGCGCAGCTGCGCGGGGTCTTCAAATACCCCGGGTGCGCTCAGGCCCTGCAGCCAGCAGCCGAGCACCGAGGCCATCGGTGCCGAATAAACCGCCAATGCCTGGGCAAAAGCGCGGGCGTTGTGCTGTTCGACGGCGGCGGTGGCGGCGCCGGCATACGCCGACGCCTGTTCCGACTGCCACGCATCGATCCGCTGTGACAGCAGCGGCAGCTGCACCGGCTCGACGTCTTTGCCCAGCAGGGTGTCGAGGTACTCCGTATCCAGGAAACATTCAGGCTCCAGCGCCAAACGATAGAGTTCGCGCCACCTGTCGTCTGCGGGGATGCGTGTTGGAATCGAGCCATCCATAGCCATTACCTTCCAGTGCCGCGTCAGAACATCGGATAAATGGAGGAGTCAGGTTTCTTCTTCTTTTTTCCAAACAGGCGCTGGAAAAACTTCTTGATGGATTTCATGTGCAAGTCCTTTTAGCGGGTGACATCGAGAATGAGTTTTGAAACCAGGTCGTTGCCGGCATCGGTGAAATGGATGCGGTCGACGAACTGCCAGTCTTGCGGGCCCAGTGCCTCGGCCAGCAATGGCGTGATGTCGACAAACTCCACCCCCATGGCCCGCGCCCCGTCGCGCAAGCGCTGGGCGTAGGCTTCGCGCACCGAGGTTTGCAGGATGTCGCCATACACCTCGGTGAAATTACCGAGTTGGTCGAGTTCGGCAAACAGTTGCTCTTCCTCATGGCTGCCGGTCTCGCGGACCCAGCCGGCGAGCGGTTGCAGGATGAACGTCAGCTTCGCACCCATGTCGGTGGCCAGGGCGCGCCAGATATCCAGGTGCTGCAAGGTCAGGTTGGCGGCGTAGTCGATCTGTTCCTGCATCGACGGCGGCGTGGGTTGCTCGGGCTCCTGAGGCTTGCCGAACAGATTCGACAGGCTCCAGTTGCTGGCGGTCGGCTGCTGTGGCGTCAAGGCATCGAAAAACTGATGGCAGTTGAAAAACGCGCCGTGCTCGCCCCGATAGGCGTGAGGCTGACGTGCCAGGCCAAGGTTGTTGAAACCGGAGAACAGCACGATTTCATCCACCTTGGGCAGGTGGTGCCGGTTGAGGGTGAACAGCACCAGCTCTTGGGTAGAGTTGAAGCTGCGGCCGCCGAAATTGACCCAGCGCTGGCCACGGGGATCGTTCTTCGTGAGGCGCGAAGCAAGGGTCCAGCTGTCGGCGCTGGCGCCAATGCCGAACACGGTGGAGCTGCCCGCCAACAGGCGTACCGGGCCATTACCCTTGATACCGTCGACCACCGAATAGCGGGTACCCAATGACTCGGAGTAGCGAAAGCCGGATGAATCGGTGTTGACCACGGGGGAAGCATGGTCAGTGGGGTGGAAGTACATCAAATAGGGCAGCCATCGAACTTCACCGGCATCGGTGAATTTCTGTTCGTACTCGGCCATCTGCGGTGTGAGCGTCGTCCTTGTCGTCATAGCGCTTGATCCATTTGGTATTCGCTGGGCAGATTCAAACACCTGGTTGGTTTGTCAGGTGCTTGCTTTGTAGGGCATTTCTGAAAATTTGGTGCGTACAGTGCTGCTTTACTATTTTGTAACTACATTTGTACCAACCTTGTCCAAGGTCTCGTGCACTGTTATGGGACCTATCATCCCAAGGCGACGACGTGTATTGCAGATACAGCAGAACTCAATCTTTTGAATACAGATTGGGGTTTCATGCTGAAAATTTTTCAAAAAAAGGCCAATCTGTAACTTCTTAAGCGACAGATCAGAAGCTACAGTCGGGCCTATGACTCTATACCTGAACCTCGCCGAATTCATCAGCAGCCGCATCGAGCAGGGCCTGTACGGGCCCGGTGAGCGGTTGCCATCTGTACGCACCCTCAGCCATGAGCACGGCGTCAGCCTGACGACCGTGCAACAGGCCTACCGTGTATTGGAATGTTCGGGGTTGGCGGTATCGCGTCCCAAGTCGGGCTATTTCGTGCCGTCGGACCGGCGCGTGGCACCTTTGCCACAGATGGGCCGACCCATCCTGCGGCCGGTGGACATTTCCCAATGGGACATGGTCCAGGAACTGATACGCCTCGATCAAGGCGCCGGTATCGTGCAACTGGGGTGCGGTATGCCGGACATCAGCGTGCCGACCCTCAAGCCGCTGCTGACCGCCATGGCCCGTATCAGCCGGCGCAGCGACAACACCAGCCTGCAATACAGCCACATCCAGGGTGTATTGGCCTTGCGCGAACAGATCGCCCGGCTGTCCATCGATGCGGGTGTTCGCCTGACCCCGGCCGACCTGATTGTCACCAGTGGCTGTCAGGAGGCCCTGTCTACCGCAATCCGCGCGATTTGCGCGCCCGGCGATATCGTGGCGATCGCCTCGCCGAGCTATTACGGGATGATGCAGATCCTCAAGGCGGCCGGTCTCAAGGCGCTGGAGATCCCCAGCGACCCCGTGACCGGCATCAACCTGGAAGCCCTTGAGATGGCCCTGGAGCAGTGGCCGATCAAGGTCATCCAATTGACCGCCAACTGTAACAACCCCATGGGCTACATCATGCCCGACGAGCGCAAGCTCAAGCTGATCCGCATGGCCCAACGCTTTGACGTGCCGATCATCGAAGACGATATCTACGGTGATCTGTCGCATCGCTATCCGCGGCCACGCTCGCTCAAGTCCTTCGATGAAGACAACCGCGTGGTGTTGTGCAGTTCGTTTTCCAAGACCGTGGCCCCTGGCCTGCGCGTCGGCTGGATCGCTCCGGGGCGTTACCTGCCCCAGGTGCTGCATATGAAGTTCATCGGCTCTGGCGCCACCGTCACCCAACCGCAATTGGCCGTGGCCGAATTTATCGCCAAGGGTAATTACCAGTTGCACCTGCGGCGTATGCGCAAGCAATACAAGCGCAACGGCGATCTGATGAGTGAGTGGGTCAAGCGCTATTTTCCGGCGGGGACCCGCGTCAGCCAGCCTCAGGGCGGCTTTACGCTGTGGGTCGAATTGCCCGGGGAGTTCGATACCTACGCCCTCAACCGACTGTTGGAAGCGCAGGATGTGCAGGTGGCCAACGGCAATATTTTCTCGGCAGCGGGAAAATACCGTAATTGCATCCGGCTGAACTTCGCCAACCCACCCACCCGCAAGGTCGAGATGGCCGTGCAAAAGGTCGGGCAAACCGTTGGCCAGTTGATACAGATGGAGCTGGACAACCCCCTCACCGCGCAACAATGGCAGCCTCAGCCCTCTGCGTTTTGATCGGTTGCGTGCTCACTTGGCGGCATTTGTTCTCAAGGATCACAAGATTTAGGCTGTAGCCCTCTTTGACAAGAAGGAAAGCAGCGATGACCTGGTCTGCCAAGCAGTACACCCTGTTCGAACAACAGCGCACTCGCCCGGTCCGTGACCTGGTGGCGGCGATTCCCGAAACCGACGTGCGCACTGCCGTCGACTTGGGCTGCGGGCCGGGCAACTCCACAGCGGTACTGGCCGAGCGCTTTCCCCAAGCGCGAGTCACCGGCATGGACAGCTCCGACGACATGCTGGCCGACGCCCGCGAGCGCTTGCCGGCGTTGAGCTTCGAACTGGCAGATATCGGCGCCTGGAATCCAGCACAAAAATTCGATGTGATTCTGGCCAATGCCTCACTGCAATGGCTGCCCGACCACGCCGCGCTATACCCGCACTTGGTCAAACAACTGAACCCTGGCGGTACGCTGGCGGTGCAAACCCCGGACAATCTCGACGAGCCCGCCCACCGGTTGGCCCGCGAAGTGGCGGCCGACGGCCCATGGTCGGCGAAGATCGGCGCGGTCAAACACAATGAGCGGCACACCGCGAGTTACTACTACGAGTTGCTGAGCAAGCACTGCAGTACGGTGGATGTGTGGCGCACCACCTATCAGCACCCGTTGGCAGATCATGCGGCGGTGGTGGAGTGGTTCAAGGCGTCGGCATTGCGGCCCTTTCTTGCGCCGTTGACCGACGATGAAAAGGCCGCCTTCCTGCAGCAATATCAGGCGCGAATTGCCCTGGCTTATCCAGCCCTGGCCGATGGCACTGTGTTGCTGCCCTTTCCGCGCCTGTTCATCATCGCGACACGCTAACGTGATCGGCGTAAGTGGCGGTCACGCGGCCGCCGTTTGCGTCTGCAAGTATTCCTGCGCCGACATGACGCCCGCATAGCCAAATGCCAAGGATGCCATGTACGCCCCATGCACCTGCGCCGCTGGAATCACCTGGCCGTTGAATTCCTGATCGCGAGTAGCACAAGCGTCATGGATCACCGTGACCTTATAGCCCAGGTCCGCCGCCGCCCGCACCACGGCGTCCACACACATATGACTCATGCTGCCGACCACCACCAGATCGGTGATGCTGCGCTGCTCCAGCAACTCGCGCAGGTTGGTTTGGCGAAACGCATTCACAAAATGCTTGAGCACTACCGGTTCATCACCCTCGTTCAACACCTTGTCGTGCAAGCGGGCGCCGTCGGAGCCGGGCGTGAAGAACGGCGCGTCGTCGCCTTCAAACTCATGGCGTACGTGAATCACCGCATCGCCTGCTTGTCGAAATGCCTGTAGCACCTGCGCCGCCTTGTCCGCCGCGGCTTCTACGCCGTCAAGCGGCCACTTGCCCTGAGGGAAGTAGTCGTTCTGGATATCGATTAGGATGAGCGCTTGCTTGGCCATGTATGTTGCCTCCTGATGGGTTGATGGGCCCAGTATCTTAGCTGGCGCCGAGGTTGAGAATTGGCCGCACCGACAATAACAGGGGGAAAACTGACAATGGCCGTGGAACGCGCGACGCTCGAACTGGGTGTGTTGATCTATCAGGGCGCGCAACTGGCCGCCGTGCATGGCCTGACCGACCTGTTCGGGGTCGCCAATCGCATCGCCGTCGAGTACCAATCTGCGCAACTGCCGCTGCTGCGGGTCAGCCACTGGCAGGTAGACGCCCACGGCACGCCTGCGCGCGTGTTCGACAGCCACCCAGCGCCGGCCCAATCGATGATGGCTCTGCTGGTACCGCCGTCGATTGGCGAGTTCACCGAAGACCAGGCGCCGCCCGTACTGCTGGAGTGGATCCGCCAGCAGCATGCTGCCGGCACGGTGCTTGGCGGTGTGTGCATTGGCTCGATCATGTTGGCGCGTAGCGGTCTGTTGGATGGGCGTAGCGCCACCGCTCACTGGTCGTCCTCGGAGTCCTTCGCGGCCCGTTACCCGGCAGTGCGCCTGGAAGCGGATAAGCCCATCGTCGATGACGGCGACCTGATCACCACCGCCGGGCTGATGGCTTGGTCCGAACTGGGCCTGCGCCTGGTCGACCGGCTGATGGGGCCCAGTGTCGCCGCCGACACTGCGCGTTTTCTGGTGATCGAACACAGCGACAGTGCCCGCCAGTGCGGAAGCAACTTTGCGCCGATCCTCAGGCATGGCGACAGTGCGATCCTGAAGGTCCAGCATTGGCTGCAAGCCAGTGGCGCAGTGGATGTTTCGGTGGCGGCGATGGCGCAGGCGGCAAACCTGGAAGAGCGCACGTTTTTGCGCCGTTTTCGCAGTGCGACGGGGCTTAAACCCACCGAGTACTGCCAGCATCTGCGGGTCGGCAAGGCGCGGCAGATGCTGGAGTTCACCAACGGCACGATCGACCACATCGCCTGGACCGTGGGTTATCAGGACCCCAGCGCTTTTCGTGCACTCTTCAAGAAGATTACTGGCTTGACCCCCAGCGACTACCGCACCCGGTTTGGCGTTTGAATCGTGCAGAACGCAGGGGGGGTGGGGCATCGTCGTGCAGAATAGAGCAGGCTAACTGCCATCGCTTTTAGTGCAACTCATTGATTTGATAAACATCCCTCACAAAGCCGCGTTGGCCTGATCCCTGCAACTTTCCCACCACACACATGGCGGGATAGCCAAGGGGGACGCATGACCCCGACAAATCGCAACAAATTGGTGGTCGCACACTCGACGCGCGAAGGTGCGCCATTGCATGAGGTTGAAACCAACCGCGCATTGGCCCGCTGGCTGGCGCAGATATTGGGGCTCAAGTTTGGTGGCAGTTACGACCCCCAGATGCACGCCGGTCGCGAGCTGTACCTGCTACCCACGCAAACTCTGGTCGGTCCCGCCCTGGCGTTGAAGCTTGACGTCAGAGGGCCGCAAGATTTGTGGGGGGGCTATGTCGATCACGATTTCATTTGTACCAAAGCGATCAGCCACGGCCTGTTGAGCCCTGAAGCAAAGGCACCTGAAGGTTGGTCGCCGATCTTCTGCGAGCGCGTACGCGACGTTGTGTTGGATGGCTTGAGTGTGTTCGCCCTGGAAGACGCCAAGCCCGCCGCCGCGCGCTTGCTCTATATTGGCCCGATCCGTATGAAACCGGTGCACGCCTGTGCTGGACGGGGCCAGGAAGTTATCCACAGTCTCGATGAGTTCGACGCGATAGTGGCGCGTCCTGACGCCGCAAAGTTGTTCAGCGCCGGCGTGGTGCTGGAACAAGACCTGCACGACGTGGTTACCCACAGCGTGGGCCAGAGCTTTATCGGTGAGCACGTATTCAGCTATTGCGGCGAGCAATACCTGACCCGGGACGGGCAGGGCGAGGAGGTCTACGGCGGCTCCAATTTGCTTGTCGTGCCCGGCTACTATGAAGACTTGCTGCAATTGGCCCTGCCTGACGATGTGCGGCAAGCCATCGAGCAAGCCCGGGTTTTCGATAATGCTGCCGACGAAGCCTACCCGGGGTTCTACGCCTCACGGCGCAATTACGACATCGCCCAGGGCCTGGACAGTAACGGCCAGCGCCGTAGCGGCGTGCTCGAACAGTCCTGGCGCATGGGCGGGGCCAGCAGCGCGGAAGTCGCGGCGCTGCAGAGTTTTATCAACAACCCGAGCCTCAAGGCCATCCGCGTGTCCTCGGTGGAAACCTACGTGGATCAAGCGCTGCCGGCGGATGCCATTGAGGTGTACCGAGGCCCGGCCGAAAACAGCGACTTTCTTCTCAAGTATGTGACGGTTCAATCTTATGACGGCTAGAAGCGAGAGCATCAGTATCGATGTAGATGATGAACAGATGAGTGGGACATTCCTCAGCCCCAAGTCCAAAGTGCCCGGCGTATTGTTTGTGCACGGTTGGGGCGGCAGCCAGGAGCGCGACCTGGAACGCGCCAAAGGCATCGCGGGGCTGGGTTGTGTATGCCTGACCTTCGACCTGCGGGGGCACGCCGGCACCGGCATTCCCTTATCGCGCGTCACCCGCGAAGACAATCTGCGCGACCTGCTGGCCGCCTACGACCGGCTGCTGTCCCACCCGGCCATCGACACCTCGGCAGTGGCGGTGGTGGGCACCAGCTATGGCGGATACCTGGCGGCAATTCTCACTTCGTTGCGCCCCGTGCGTTGGCTGGCGCTGCGGGTGCCCGCGCTGTACCGCGACCAGGAATGGCTCAAGCCCAAGCGTGAGCTGGATAAAGCCGACCTGATGGATTACCGCGGCACGTTGGTACGTGCCGAAACCAACCGTGCCCTGCACGCCTGCGCGCAATTTACCGGTGATGTGCTGATTGTGGAATCGGAAACCGACGACCATGTGCCCCATGCCACCATCATGAGTTATCGCGCGGCGTGCCAGCAGACTCACTCCCTGACCCACCGCATCATCGACGGCGCGGACCATGCCTTGAGCGACCCGGTGTCGCAACAGGCCTATACCTCGATCCTGGTGGACTGGATTACCGAAATGGTAGTGGGTGAGCGGTTGAGCATTATCCAATCCCGATAGACGTTAAGCGGGTGTCTTCTTCACCCGCAACGCCTTGGCCTTGGCCTCCACCCCCAGGTACATCACCAACGCAATCAGCAATGGGCAAATAAAGTAGATTGCCCGATACGCGATCAACCCGGCCAGCAGACTCCCGCGCGACGCCTCATGCTGCAACAACCCGATAAACACTGCCTCCAACACCCCAAGCCCGGCGGGTATATGGGTGACCACACCGGCAATCGCGCTGATCAGCAACACGCCCAATACCAGCGGGTAATCGAGTTTGGCGGGCAGCAAGGTAAAAATAACCGCTGCCATGAGTGACCAGTTCAAGGCGCCCAGGGCCAGTTGCAGGCAGGCCATGCGCAGCGACGGCAAATTGATCTCGATGCCGCGGATCGACCACGCACGTTTTTTCGAAAACCGGCACGCCGCCAGGTAACCCAGGCTCGCGATCACCAGCAACACGCCCACACCTTGCAGAGCGCCGGTGCTGAGCTTCCAACCCGGTGGCAGGGTGACCAGCCCGCTGCTGAACACTACCCCGGCCAAGGCCATATAGCCGAACCAATTGGTGGCCAGGCTCAGGCCGAGGATCTTGGCGATATTGCTGGTGCTTACCCCCAATCGCGAATACAGCCGGTAACGCATGGCGATGCCGCCGACCCAGGCGCTCAGATTGAGGTTGAACGCATAACTGATAATGCCCACCGGCAGGATCTGCTTCCAGCGCAGGGGCTGGCGAATGTAGGTCCGTCCGATCAGATCGAAGCAGGCGTACACGATAAAACTGCACAGCGTCAGCGCGCCGGCGATCAGCAATGTGCTGACTTTGAAGTCGCTCAACGTCTGCAGCACTTCGCTCCAGTCGATGCGCCGGGCAAGCAGGGTGAAGAGCACGATCAGCAGCAGGAAGAACGCAATGGTCAGGGGCTTCTTCCAGCGCTGGAACCGTGAGCCGTTTTTCTCAGACGTCATGGGCCGGACTCTCAATGGGTTTCAAACGCGGCTTGTGTGCCGGCAACCAACTCGCCAGCGCGGGAAAGTGGCGCATGACATGGAACACCAGAAACCCCACGGTCAGGCGCCACAACCACAGGCGCGGCTTGCGCTTGGCCGGCATGGTCTGGCAATGGTCTCGTGCCAGGGCTTCCAGGCTCTGGTACAGCTGCTGGTTGAAGGCGCGGTCACGAATCAGCACGTTGGCTTCCAGGTTCAGCGCCAGGCTCAGCGGGTCGAGGTTACTTGAGCCCACGGTGCTCCATTCGTCGTCCACCAGCGCCACTTTGCCGTGCAACGGGCGTTGGCAGTACTCGTGAATCACCACGCCATCCTTGAGCAGATAGTCGTAGAGCATGCGCGCCGCCAGCTTGGCCAGCAGCACGTCGGGCTGGCCTTGCATGATCAACTGCACCTGCACGCCCCGGCGCGCTGCGTTACGAATCTCGCGCAGCAAGCGATAGCCGGGGAAGAAATAGGCATTGGCAATTACCACCCGCTGCCGGGCCTGGCTCAAGGCGTGGATATAGGCTTCTTCGATGTCGTCGCGATGCTGGATATTGTCGCGATAAATCAGGCGCACCATCCCGTCGCCGTGCTCGTCTGCCCATGGCGAAGGCCGTTGCTGGCGTCGGCGCCAACCTCTACGGGCGCGCACCTGGCGGCCACTTTGGGCGAGGGCGAAATGGTGCAAGTCGGCCACTGCCGGGCCGATGATCTGTACCGCGTAATCCTGCTTGGCTTCGGGGCCGAAGTCCCCCAGGTGATCAGCGGAAAAATTGATCCCGCCGATAAACGCCACGCTGGCGTCCACCACCACGATCTTGCGGTGCAGGCGACGAAACCAGTTGGTGCGAATGCCGAGGGTTTTGGATGCCGGGTCAAACATCTGCACGATCACGCCGGCTTCAGCCAGTGCGCGCAGAAAGGCCGGGCTCAGTTCGCCGCAGCCGAAACCGTCAAGGCTGACCACTACCTTGACCCCGCGTTGCGCCGCTTCGATGAGAATGCCTTGCAGCTCATGACCGACCTTGTCTTCAAAGAGGATGAAGGTCTCCAGCAGGATTTCCCGCTGGGCGTCGCGCATGGCCTCGAACACCGCGGGAAAATAGGCCTCGCCATTTTCCAGCAATTGCACACGATTGCCGCTCTGCCAGCCGTAGTCCAGGTCGCGGGCCTTGCTGTCATCCGGCGGCTGGTCGGTGGCGATATGTTCTACCGCAATGCTCATAACTCAATCTCCACCGACAGGGGCACATGGTCTGACAGGTGCGACCACGGCCGCGTGGTGAGCACGCGCGGGTTGTGGATGGTCAGGTTGCGCACATAGATGCGATCCAGCGGCAGTAACGGCAGGCGTGCCGGAAACGTACGCGCAGGCTTGCCGTGGGCGTGGATGAACACCTCCTGCAGGCCGCTTTGACTCAGGTCGGCCTTTTGCCGCCAGTCATTGAAATCGCCGGCGACCACCAGGGGCGCATCCGCCGGGATCTGGCCAATACGCTGCTCAAGCAAGCGCAGTTGCTGTTGGCGATGTACCTCGCGCAAGCCCAGGTGGATGCAGATGGCATGCACCTCGCGTTCGCCGCCCGGCAGGCGCAGTACGCAATGCAGCAGGCCGCGGTTCTCATGGCCGCTTTGGGAGATGTCGAGGTTGTCGTAACGAATGATCTGGAATTTTGACAGCAGCGCGTTGCCATGGTCGCCATGGGGGTAGACCGCATTGCGACCATAGGCAAACTGCGGCCAGATGCTGTCGGCGAGAAATTCGTACTGCGGCATCTTCGGCCAGTCGCTATAGCGCTTGGGATGGCGCTCGTGGGTGCCGTGGATCTCTTGCAGGAACACCATATCGGCACCGACGCTGCGCACCGCTTCGCGCAGTTCGGGCAGGATGAAGCGTCGATTCAGGGCGGTGAAGCCTTTATGGATATTCACCGTCAGCACGGTAAAACGCGTGATGGCGGTGGTGGGGGGCACGGGGATCAGCTCGGGGTGAGTCATGGCAACACTCCCGGTTCCGGCAACTGCCCGGGTGCCGTGAGCAGGTGCTTGTCCAGCCCGAAGCGCTGTAACAACTGGCGCGCATCGAAAGGCGCGCGCACCTTGATGTCATTGTCGAAAAAGCAGAACACGTCACGCTGTTTGCGCACGCGGGGTTTGCGTTGCGGGGCGACAAGGTGCGCATCCGCCGGTTGTTTGCCGTGCGCCCAGCGCTCGATACGGTCACCCCAGCGTTTGAGCGCTTCATCGGTATAGCCACTGGCGTAGAGCTGCTTGTCGCCGTGTAATCGTAGGTACATGAAGTTGGCGGTGACGTCTTCGATATAGGGCCACTTGCCGGCGGTGTCAGCCACTACGAGGGCAACACCGTACTTGTCCAGCAGCTGCACAAACTCCGGTACCGCAAAGCTCATGTGGCGAATTTCCACGGCATGGCGCAAGGGTTTTTTGCCATAGGCTTTCATGCTTGCCTTGCCGTTCAGGCGCGGCTCGTGCTGGCGGGCGAGGGCGGCGGCCTGTTGGGTGTTGGTGGGTAAATCGGCCAGGAAGGCTTCGAACAGTGCGGCGTCGAATTTGAAGCTGGGCGGGAACTGCCAAAGGATTGGACCGAGTTTTTCTTTGAGCTCCAGCACCCCGGAGGCGAAGAAATTGGCCACGGGCATGTGCACCTCGCGCAAGCGCAGGATATGCGTGACATAGCGTGGCGCCTTGACGCTGAACATGAATCCCTCAGGCGTATCGGCGTACCACTGCGCATAGCGCTTGGGGGTTTGCAGCGCATAGAAAGAACCGTTGATTTCAATGCTGCTCACGGCGCGTGACGCAAACTGCAACTCGCGTTTCTGGGTCAGCCCGTCGGGGTAGAAGTCCCCGCGCCAGGGCGTGTAGCGCCAGCCGGAAATGCCGATATGAATCGCCGCCATGGTTGCTCCTGTGGAGGTGGGGTGCGTTATGGGATGACTGCGATATTTGGCGGAAAGTTTCCACGTTCCTACAGACGGTACGGGGTGCGAAATGTGGGAGGGGACTTGCCCCCGATAGCGGTGCATCAGTCATGAAGTTGCTGACTGACAGCCTGCTATCGGGAGCAAGCCCCCTCCCGCAATTTGAATCACATGCCCGCAAACACAGGGAACGATCAAGGCTCAAACCCGTCAGTTCCTTACAGACCCTTCTGAAGGAGCCCGCTGTTTTGCTGAATTTAAAGACTGCATTACTGCTAGGGGCGCTGCTGTTCTGCGGCAGCGGCGCATTGCAAGCTGCTGCCACCGCGCCTGAGTCCGACGCGGCGGCCAAGCCCGAGTTGCTGGTGGAGGGCGGCCTGCTCGGGGCCATCAGTTCCAGCATTGATGATGTGCAGCAGAAGCTCGATCTGAACCAGAACTTTATCGACGAGTGGCGCCTGCGGGCCGACCGGGCCGCGAATGAAGTCGGGCGGCTGGTCGACCAGACCGCCGCACGCTCGCCGTGGAGTGTGGCCGGGGATTTCCTGCTGTTATCCGCCGTTTGGGTGGGTGCTTTTGCGCTGCTGACGTTACTGGGGCGCTTTATCGTGCGGCGCTTGAGCCTGCGCGCCTTTTTTTGCCGGCGGGCACGCTTGCTGGGCGTGCTGGGGTATGTGGTGCCTTACACCATCCCTGCGGTTATCTGCCTGCCATTGACGCTGTATGTCAGCCATTTTCTCGCCTCTTCCGTAGGACGGGCACTGGCGCTGTGTTTTGCCTACGCCACCAGTAGCGGCATCTTTTCCACCTCCATGCTGCTGTGCGTGATCGTCATGTTCAATGTCGGCCACAAGCGCCCGGCGGTGCAGATCATTCGCGACTATTGCCCCAAACCGCTGTTCCTGATCGGCTTCCTTGCCGCTCTCAGCGACGCGCTCACCAGCCCGCAGATCGCCCGGCAGCTGGGCGGCAACATCACCAGCAGCGTTGCGGTGTTTACCGGGCTGTTCGCGACAGTGATCTTCGGTGTGCTGGTGGTTCGCCTGCGTCGCCCGGTGGCGCATTTGATTCGTAACCGGCCGTTGGCGCAGCGCCTTAAGCATCCGGCGTTGCAGCAATCGCTGCGGGTATTTTCCGGGCTGTGGTATTGGCCGATCCTGTTGATGGTACTGGTCTCGGCGATCAACTTGATCGGTGCCGGCGACGATAATCAAAAGGCCCTGCGCTGCGCCTTGTTGACCACCATCCTGCTGATCGGCACGGTATTTCTCAGCACGGTGCTGCAACACTTGTTCAAGTCGCGCAGCCAAGTGGCGATACAGCGCAGCAGTGCCTACAAGGAGCGCTTTCTCAGCCTGTTGCACGCGATATTGCGCATTGTGATGGCCATCGCTTTTATCGAGATACTGGGGCGTATCTGGGGCGTGTCGCTGTTCGAGTTTGCCCAGCGCAACTCAGTGGGCCGTGCGATCAGCGATTCGCTCAGCAGTATCGGCCTGATCCTGCTGATGACGTGGCTGTTCTGGGTGGTGCTCGATACGGCGATTCAGGAAGCGCTCAAGCCGCCGGTGAACAAACGCTCCAGCCGCCAGCCCAGTACGCGGGTCAAAACCATCCTGCCGCTGCTGCGTAATGCGGTGAAAATCATTCTGGTGGTCATCTGTGCGATCACCACCATGGCCAATCTGGGCATCAATGTCGCGCCGTTACTCGCGGGTGCGGGGGTGGTCGGCCTGGCGATTGGTTTTGGCTCCCAGCAGCTGGTGCAGGACGTGATCACCGGCCTGTTTATCATCATCGAAGACACGCTCTCCATCGGCGACTGGGTGGTGCTCGATTCCGGCCACGCCGGTACCGTCGAGGGCTTGACCATCCGCACCCTTCGCCTGCGCGACGGCAAGGGCTTTGTGCATTCGGTACCGTTCGGGCAGATCAAGGCGGTCACCAACCAGTCGCGCCAATTCGCCTATGCGTTCTTCTCGGTGCAGTTCACCTACGACACCGACGTGGACAAGGCCGTGGAGCTGATCCGTGAAGCAGGCCAGTCGATTCGTGACGACGTGTTCCTCAAGTACAACCTGCAAGGGCCACTGGAAGTGTTCGGCGTGGACAAGATGGACCTCAATGGCGTGGTGCTCACGGCGCAATTCCGCACGGTATCGGGTGGGCAATATGCGGTGAGTCGAGCGTTCAATCAGCGCTTGAAAAAGCTTGTGGATAACTGTGACGAGGTGCATTTTGCGCAGACTTATCCACAGCAGGTGTTGTTGCCCAAGCGTGTGGCGCAGGAGGATGAGCCAGAGGCCGAGCAAGCCAGGCCGCAATGATGAGAGTGGCTGTTCCGGCCCCATCGGGAGCAAGCCCCCTCCCACATTTGAATGTGTTCACACATCAAAATGTGGGAGGGGGCTTGCTCCCGATGAGGGCCTAAAGGTCAGCGCCTGATCAACTTCTCCTGCACTGCCTGCTGATCCATCTCCAGCAACACCTGCTGCTTGCCGGCGACCATCACCGCAGCCGGCAGCCCATCGCGATATACAATCCGATTACCGCTCACCGCCGGCACTTTGGCCCCCGGTAGCAGCGTGCCCACAAGGTTCAATGGATCCGCCCCGCACACCGCGATCAAGCTCCCGTCATGTGCCCGCCGCCGCACCTCGCGCAGCAAGGGTATCGCCTCCGGCAACGCAAACTGTTCGCCCGCCAACCCACTGACAAACCGCCCGCCACGAATCTCCCCGCGTGCCTCCAGCCGATAGAAGGTGCGCAGCAATTCACGCCAGCTCGGCAACCAATCCGCCTCGCGCTCCAGCAAGCGCCAGAACACCACGCCGTAACGGCGCAGCAGGGTCATCGCCACATGCTCCAGGGTTTCGGCCGAATGCGCGCCGGCGGCGGTCGAGGAGCGGCGCACCAAGGCCCAGCGACCGGCATCATCCATGCCGCCGACAAACGCTCCGCGCCCACGCCGACTGCTGCGGGCCTGGCGTTTGCTGGCGGGCGTGGTCAGGGCGCGCAGCCCGGCGAAGCTGTCGGCATTCACCAGGCCGGCGCCTACCAGTTCCTGCAAGGCTGTCTCCAGCTCGCTGCGCAGCAGGTGGGCCTCGGGCACCAGTTCATCAAAAAACAAGGCGCCGTGTTCGCGCAGGGCCGAGTGGACTTTCTGCGCCTTGGGCGACAGCGTGGTGCTGTCGGTGGGCTCGGTCAGCCCGCTCCACAACGCCACCTGGCTACGGGGGAGCAAAACCACCGGGGTGCTGCGCAACGCCATGGCGCCGGCCTTGTTGCTTAAGCGCGTCCATACCAGCTTGCCGCTGCGGCACAGGTCATCGAGCCAGGTCGATGAATAATCCTTGATGCGCGCGCTGAGCAGGTCAGTGTCCCAGGCCGACGTGGCGGCGGCATAACCTTCGAGTTGGCTGACTATCTGCGGCAATACGGCGCTGCCCTGGCCACGGGTGCTGTCGGACAGGTGCTGCCAATCGAACAGAAAGCGCATGAAATCCTGCAATGCCACCGGCTCGATCTCTCGGCGCAGGCGCTTGACCGTGTAGCGATGAATGCGTGCCAGCAAGTGACGTTCGCACCATTGTTCCTGCGTGGCACCGGGGCTGAAGTGCCCGCGCAGCACGTAGCCTTCCTGCTCCAGGCGCGACAGGGCCTGAGTGATTGCCGCCACGGGCAGCGCCAGGGGGGCAGCGATTTCGACCAGGTTCAACGGGCCAAAACCACTGAGGCGCGCACGCAGTACTTCTAACAGCGCGTCATCAAACTCCCAGGGCTCGTCGAACCCGGGCAGCAGTGGCAAATCGTTAGGGTAGAGCGCCTGCAAGCAACTCAAGCGCTCAACGGCGACCCACATGCCGTTGTGCAACTGACAGGCTCGCCCGGCCTTGGCCAAGGCGTGCAGCCATGCGGCCCATTGCGGCGCAACTTCAGGGGCTGCGATGCACGCCAGGCTCATCAGCGCTTCATGCATTTCATCTACGCCATTGGGCGCGGGCCAGGCTTCTTCGCGAACGCCGGCGATAGCCTCGGCATCCAGTGCGCCCAGGTCATCGGTGCTCTGCGGGTCGCTCCAGCGTCGGTTGAGCACGGCCTGGGTGCGGCGCTCTTCCAGCGGGGCGTCGTCGAGAAAGGTGTAGGGCTTGGCGCTGAGAATTTCCGCAGCCATGGGCGAAGGGGCGGGCAGGTCGCGGCTGATCAATCGGACTTCCCCGCGTTCCATGCGCCGCAGCAGTGCCAGCCAGGCTTCACTGTCCATGGCTTCATGCAAGCAATCGTCGAGGGTTTGTTCCACCAGTGGGTGATGGGGGATTTCGCGCTCGCCGGCGAGGTTTTCCAGGCAGGCGATCTGGTCGGGAAAGACGCTGGCGATCAGGTCTTCGCTCTTCATGCGCTGGATCTGCGGCGCCACCTTGCGCCCACCGGTGTAGCGCGGCAACGCCAGGGCCACGCCGGCATTCCAGCGCCAGCGCACGCCGAACAGCGGCGCATCCAGCACGGCCTGGATCAGGAGGTGTTCAGCACTGTTGCTGTTGAGGTAACGCCACACCTCATCCAAGGCAAAACTGTGGCTGGTGGACAGCGACAGCACGATGGCGTTTTCGCTGGCCGCCGCTTGCAGCTCGAAGTTGAAGGTGCGGCAGAAGCGCTTGCGCAACGCCAGGCCCCAGGCGCGGTTGATGCGGCTGCCAAACGGCGTGTGGATGATCAACTGGGTGCCGCCGGACGCGTCGAAAAACCGCTCCATGATCAACGTGTCCCGGGAGGGCAGGGCGCTCAGGGCCTGGCGCGACCGGGCCAGGTAATCCAGCAGTTGTTCGGCGCTGGCGCGATGCAGGCCCAGGGTGCCGGTTAGCCAGTCGAGGGCCGGTTGCAGGTCGCCGGGCGTGGCACCCAGCAAGCTGTCGATTTGCCCTTGCAAGCGCGCCACGGCCACCGACAACTCGTTGCTGCGCCCGGGTGCTTCGCCCAGCCAGAACGGGATGGTCGGCGGTTGGCCATGGGCATCCTCGACACGCACCTTGCCCGCTTCGACCCGCAGGATGCGGTAAGAGGTATTGCCGAGTTGGAAGATGTCGCCGGCGATGCTTTCCACCGCGAAGTCTTCGTTGACGCTGCCGATGTTCAGGCTCTGAGGCTCCAGCAACACGCTGTAGTCGGCGTTGTCCGGGATGGTGCCACCGCTGGTGACGGCGGTGAGCCTGGCACCGCGGCGGCCGCGCAGGGTGTGGGTCACGGCGTCACGGTGCAGGTAGGCGCTGCGGATACCCTGGCGGCCGTTGTAGCCCTCGCTGAGCATCTGCAACAGGGCCTGGTAGTGGCGCTCATCCAGCTCGGCGTAAGGCGCAGCGCGGCGAACAAGCGCCAGCAGCGCCTGTTCCGGCCATTCACGGGCGCTGACTTCGGCAATGATCTGCTGGGCCAGCACGTCCAGCGGCGCCACTGGAATATGCAAGGTATCCAGCTCGCCACGGCGTACGCAGTCGAGCAACGCGGCGCACTCGATCAAGTCGTCACGGGTGGTGGCAAACAAGCGCCCTTTGGGCGTACCGCCGACCTGGTGCCCGGAGCGGCCGACGCGTTGCAAAAAGCCATTGATCGAGCCGGGTGAGCCGATCTGGCAGACCAGATCCACCTCGCCAATATCGATGCCCAGCTCCAGGGACGCGGTGGCGATCAGCACTTGCAGTTCGCCGGCCTTGAGCCGTTGCTCGGCGTCCAGGCGCAGTTCCTTGGCCAGGCTGCCATGGTGGGCGGCCACAGCGGTCTTGCCCAGCCGCTCGCTCAGATGCCGGGCCAGGCGTTCGGCCAGGCGCCGGGTGTTGACGAAAATCAGCGTGGTGCGGTGTTCGCGGGCCAATTGCGCGAGGCGGTCGTAGACCAGGGCCCACACATCGTTGGCCATCACCGCCGAAAGCGGCACTGGCGGCACTTCGATATCCAGGTCCCGTGGGCGCGCATGGCCGATGTCGACGATGGCACACTCACGGTCGGTGCCGACCAAAAACCGCGAGACCGCTTCGATGGGTTTTTGCGTGGCTGACAGGCCGATACGGGTCAATGGCTCGGCGCACAGCGCTTGCAGGCGCTCCAGGCTCAAGGCCAGGTGGCTGCCGCGCTTGCCGGCGGCGATGGCATGGATCTCATCGACGATCACCGTACGCGTGCTGGCGAGCATGTGTCGGCCGGAATCCGAACCCAGCAGCACATACAGAGATTCGGGCGTGGTCACCAGGATATGCGGCGCGCGCTTGCGCATCTGTGCGCGGTCTTTTTGCGGGGTGTCGCCGGTGCGCACGGCGGTGCGGATCACCAGCGGCGGCAGGCCCAGGCTTTGAAGCTGCTCGGTAATGCCGGCCAGCGGGTTTTGCAGGTTGATCTGGATGTCGTTGGACAGCGCCTTGAGCGGTGACACATACACCACCAGGGTCTCGTCCGGCAGTTGCCCGCCGTTGGCCAGGCCTTGGTGGACCAAATCGTCGAGCACCGCCAAAAAGGCCGTCAAGGTCTTGCCCGAGCCGGTGGGCGCGGCGATCAGCGTTGACCGCCGCTGGCGGATCAGCGGCCACGCCTGGGCCTGGGCGCCGGTCACCGAGGGGAAGGTCCTGCAAAACCAGGCACTGACGGCGGGGTGAAAACCGTCCAGTGCGCTGGCCGTTGATTCGGGAAGGTTCATGAAGTGATTGATGCCACCTGCTCCAACAAGTTGCAAACACGTACTTTATCCGTGACGGTTGCGCTACAAACCCGCAAAATGCAACGATTCTGGCAACTACCTACGGCAAGGCGCACACGCCTGTCGATAATAACCATCGTTCCAAACAGACCGGGCCTGCTCAATCTATGCGAATGCGCCTTATGTTACTGGGCGGCGGGAATGCCCTCGGGCAGGCGCTGATTCGCCTCGGTGCAGAGGAAGACATCGGTTTCCTCGCCCCCAAACCGCCCCAAGACGGCTGGGATGCCGCGAGCCTTACCCAATTGCTCGACGACACCCGTCCCGATGCATTGATCAACCTCGCCTACTATTTCGACTGGTTCCAGGCCGAAACCGTGAGCGAAACCCGCTTGGCCGCTCAGGAGTTCGCCATCGAACGCCTGGCTGAATTGTGCCAGCACCACAGCATCACGCTGCTGCAACCGTCCAGCTACCGGGTGTTCGATGGCTCGCGCGCCACCGCCTACAGCGAAAAAGACGAGCCGGTGCCCCTGGGCCTGCGCGGCCAGGCGTTGTGGCGTATCGAACAGAGCGTGCGCGCCACTTGCCCACAACATGTGCTGCTGCGATTTGGCTGGTTGCTCGATGACAGTGTCGACGGCACGCTCGGGCGGTTCCTGGCCCGGGCCGAAAAACCTGATGAACTACTGATGGCCGACGACCGTCGTGGCAACCCGACGCCGGTGGACGATGCCGCACGGGTGATTATCTCGGTGCTCAAGCAGCTTGATTGCGCGGCGCCGCTGTGGGGCACCTATCATTACGCCGGGCATGAGGCGACTACGCCGTTGGCCCTGGGCCAGGCGATCCTGACCGAGGCGCGCAACTTCCACGCGCTGGCCATTGAATCCCCCACTGCCCAGGCCCACGCGGCTCGGCCGGATGCGGCGGATGAACCGCAGCACGCGGTGCTGGCGTGCAAGAAGATCCTGCATACCTTTGGCATCAAGCCAAGGGCATGGCGGGCGGGGCTTCCGGCGTTGCTGGACCGGTTCTACCGCCACAGCTGACACGCTACAAAACCAAATGTGGGAGGGGGCTTGCTCCCGATAGCGATGGGTCAGTCCATGAATCTGTTGACTGACACTCTGCTATCGGGAGCAAGCCCCCTCCCACATGGGTTATGCAGTGTTGCTTAGAACTTGTAGCCAATACCCACCATGTAAACCATCGGATCCACGTCCACATTGACCTTGGCCCGAGTGCCCTGGCCCAGCGCATTGTTATCCACAGTCGCCTTGGTGCTGATGTCGATGTAGCGCGCCTGGGCGTTGATCATCCAGTTGTCGTTGATCATGTAGTCGGCGCCGATCTGTGCGGCCCAGCCCCAGGAGTTTTCGGCCTTGAAGTTGCTGAAGCCGGCTTGTTGAGCGCGACCGCCGACGTGTTCGTCGTAGATCCAGGTGTAGTTGATACCGGCGCCCACGTACGGCTGGAATGCCGACTTGTTGTCCAGCGGGTAGTACACGACGCTCAGGGTCGGCGGCAGGTGCTTGAGCGAACCGAGCTTGCCGTTGGCGGCGCCCAGTGCGGTGTTCTTGAGTTTCACGTCATGCTCGAAGGGCGTGGCGGCCAGCAATTCGATACCGACGTGGTCGGTGATCATGTAGGCGAAGTTCAAGCCCAGTTGGGTGTCGCTGCTCATGGTCGCCTTGCCGCCCAGGTTGGTGCCGGCCAGCGGGCCCTGGTCAACCTTGACTTTGCCGCTGTCGGCCTCCGGGTTGACGGTGATTGCACCGGCACGCACCAGAATATCGCCCGCCTGGTGAGCGTGTGCGACCGGGGCGACGAGGGCGAGCGCGAAGAGGGACGCGCCGAGCAGAGACTTGTTCATGGGAGCTCCAAAGGACGTTTAAAAGTTGTACGTCCAATGGTAAAGATCGTTCCGTTCGGTCTTTTGACTCAGCTCAATGAAAGGGTGATCAGCGCTACTCCTGCAGCTCGTACATGTAAATCTTCTGGGCATCCATCTGGTAACCGGCGTCGGCCAGTTCACTCGTCGACGGCTTGACCTGCATCGCGCCTTCGATCCAGTACGGCTGGTACAGCTCATCGAGCTTCACGCCGACTTCGCTTTTGACATGCACGATCTGGTTCGACGGCGGTGGCGGCACGTGGATGCACGCGCCGAAATACGGCACCAGCAGAAACTCGGTGGTGCGGCCCTCTTCGCTGACTTCCAGCGGCACGATATACCCCGGCAGGCGGATGTGCTGGCCGTCGAGGCTCTGCACCACCGGCGCGTTGGGCAGATCCTGCTTGGCCGCCGGCGCCGCCTCGACGGACAAGGCATCGGCCATGTTCGACAGGTCGTGCAGCGGCTTCATATTAGGCACTTCCGGTGGCGCATCCGGCGGTATCATTTCCTGCCAGGACAGGTCCTTGGGCTGTTCATCCGCCCACACGGGCACGGCCGTCAGCAGTAACAGGGCAAACAGGGCACGACGCATCGAAGCCTTCCTCATACACGGATGGACAGGCCATCGGCCAAAGATTGTCGATAGGCGCGCCACGCGGGCACGCTGCCCATCAACAGCGCTGCCGCGAGGATACCCGCCAGTAGGGTCCATTCATATTCGCTCGGCCAGGACATCGGCAGGTCCAGCCCGTAGTTGGCCTGCAAGTAACCACGGGAGGCGGCGATGCAGACATACAGCAGGCCCACGCCTGCTACCACACCGGACAAGGCCAGGGCGAAGGCTTCGAAGATCAGCAGGCTCGCGATATGCCAGGGGCGTGCACCCACCGAACGCAGAATCGCCATCTCGCGGCGGCGCTCGTTGAGGCTGGTGAGGATCGCCGTGAGCATGCCGATCAAGCCGGTCAGCACCACGAACAGCGAGATCACGAACAAGGCTTTCTCGGCGGTGCTCATCATGCTCCACAGCTCTTGCAGGGCCACGCCCGGCAGGATCGCCAGCATCGGCTCGCCACGGAACTCATTGATCTGCCTTTGCAACGCGAAGGTGGAAATCTTGTTGTTCAGGCCGAGCATGAACGCGGTGATGGCTTGCGGCGTCAGGTCCATATTGCGCGCCTGGTCGGCGCTGATGCGGCCTTTGCCCTGGGCCGGCACACCGTTGTGCCAGTCGACATGGATCGCCTCCATGCCACCCAGGCTGATGTGCAACGTGCGATCTACCGGCGTACCGGTACGCTTGAGGATGCCGACCACAGTGAAGGGTTTGTCGTCGTGCTTGACCAGGCTGACCACCGCTACACCGTGGGCCAGCACCAGCTTGTCGCCGAGTTTGTAATGCAGGGCGTCGGCGACTTCGGCGCCGAGCACCACTTCAAACGGGTCGGTAGCGAAGGCGCGGCCGCTGGCCAGTTCGAGGTTTTGCTTGCGCCCGTACTGGTAATGCTCGAAGTAGGATTCGTTGGTGCCCATCACGCGGTAACCGCGATGGGAGTCGCCGAGGGAAATCGGAATGGCCCATTTCACCTGGGGGCTGGCGGCGAAATGCTCAAAGCTGTCCCAGCGGATGTTGTTGGTGGCGTTGCCGATGCGAAACACCGAATACAGCAGCAGGTTGACCGAGCCCGAACGTGCCCCGACGATCAGGTCGGTACCGCTGATGGTGCTGGCAAAACTGTTGCGCGCCTCGACACGCACGCGCTCCACCGCCAGCAACAAGCACACGGAAAGCGCGATGGCGAAGGCAGTGAGGATCGCAGTAAAGCGGCGGTTAGCCAGGCTGGCCATGGCTAGACGAAACAGATACATCTCAAACCTCTGCGGGCGTGGCGGCGCGATTGAGTTCGGCCAGTGACAGGTTGCGGTCGAACAGTGACGCCAGGCTCTGGTCATGGCTGACAAACAACAGGCTGGCGCCAGCTTCACGGCATTCAGCGAACAGCAACTGGATGAACGCTTCGCGGGCGTCATAGTCCAGGGCTGAGGTGGGCTCGTCGGCGATCACCAGTTCCGGTTGGCCGATCAACGCACGGGCGGCAGCCACCCGTTGTTGCTGGCCGATGGACAGCGAGTCGGCGCGGCGCTCCAGCAAGTCCTTGTCCTTCAAGCCCAGGTGCGCGAGCAAGGTCGCAGCCGCCTGGTCGACACTGCCGTGGCGCTGTTTGGCCCGTTGTGCGCGCAACCTGGAAAAATGGCAAGGCAACTCGACGTTTTCGCGCACCGATAGAAACGGCAGCAGGTTGAACTGCTGGAAGATGTAGCCGGTGTGGTCCACACGGAAACGATCACGGGCGCCGGCCGAGAGTTCGGTCAACTCCTGCCCAAGCAGGCGGATGCTGCCCTGGCAGGGTTTCTGCACGCCCCCCAACAGCCCCAGCAGCGTGGTCTTGCCACTGCCGCTCGGGCCCTTGAGGAACAGGGTTTCCCCGGGTTCCAGGCGGAACGCGGGGATGTCCAGCAACTGCGGGTGACCAGGCCAGTTGAAGCCCAGGTCGGACAGTTCGATTAACGCTTGAGTCATGGGAAGTCAGTGTCGCCTGGTAGTCGAAAATGGCGCCGATCCACTGTGGGAGCTGGCTTGCCTGCGATGGCGTCGCTACGGTGTGCCTGCTGCACCGCGTCGCCAGTATCGCAGGCAAGCCAGCTCCCATATGGACTGTGCTTTCAAGTCAGAACTTCAGGGTGGCGGCGGTAGCCGTCGCGTCAACACCTTGCTGACCGCTCGGGCCGATCAGTTGTACCTGAATTTTCTTGGTGGCGGGGAAGGTCTTGAACACTTGGCTCAGATCGAGGTTGCTCAGCGCCGTCGGCGTGGCACAGGTGAATTGGTAGTGGGCGTGGATTTCGCTGTGGTCGTGATGGTGCTCGTGGGCGGCGGCGCCTTTGCCGTCGGTGGCGTGGTCGTCGTCGTCATGGTCGGCTTCTGGTTTGTCACCGAACAGCGGGCTATTGAGTTCCTGGCTGCTGACCACACATCCTGCGGCCTTGGGCAGGTTGAACAGGGCCAACGGGTTCTCCAGTTGTTTGCGTACACCGGCGACCTTGGCTTTATCGGCGGCGCTGGTCGCTACATGCTCGAAACCCACCAGGTTCATGGCCGGGCTGTCCAGTTCAAGCTCAAGGGCCTTGCCATCCAGCACGGCATTGAGACGGCCGACCCCGTGTTCATGGGCGCCGAGGCTGCCGTGCTCGTGGTCATGCTCTTCGTGAGCGTGGGCAACAGCCAGTGGCAGCAGGGCGAACGGCAAAGCAAGCAGCAAACGGCGCATGGGAGGGCTCCAGGATGAAAGTTTTGTTATGTGATCTTATAACAATAGAGCCGAGAGTTTGACCGCCTGCTTGGTGTTGCGCAAGCTGCATGGGAGCATGACGGTCAGAAAAATGCAGGAGTACAGCGATGTTGCGAATTCGTGGAACCATCGGCGACCTGCCGGTGGACTTGACCCTGGAACTGGACGACGGCGATTGGGCGCGCTTGGGCGCACAGCTTCAGGCCGCCCCAACGCCCAGTGCGCCAACCGCGGCGCCGGTCAAACAAAACGACGACCTATGGCAGAGCGCCCAGGAGGTGCTGCGCAAGGCAGGGCAGCTCAACGGTCTGGAATTACTCGATCAACTGGAAGGGTTGGCAGGCGATGCAGGCGCGGGCAAGCGCCTGTTGGTGCGCCTGCGCCATAGCGCCAAAGTCAAGGTGAGCAGCGGCGGGGATACGCCGCTGTACCGTTGGATCGGTGATTAGTACAACGCGGCAAACAATTTGCGGCGGTACACCGTGACCAGCGGGTGCTCATTGCCCAGCAATTCGAACACCTGCAGCAACGTCTTGTGCGGCAAGCCTTCGCTGTAGCTGCGGTTGCGGGTAAACAACTTGAGCAAACCTTCCAGTGCCGCATCGTACTGCTGGCGCGCCAGCTGCTGGATCGCCAACTGATAGGCCGCCTCGTCGTCCTGCGGGTTCTGTGCCAGACGGCTCTTCAGATCGGCGGTGTCCGGCAAGTCTGCGGCCTGGCGCAGGAAGGTGATCTGCGCCTTGGCCCCGGCCAGGGCGGCCTTGTGGTCGTCGCTTTTGACTGCGTCAAGCACGGCCTGGGCTTCGCCCAATTCGCCGCGTTCGGCCAGGCAGCGTGCGTACAGGATCAACGCGGGGGCGTTAGTGTTGTCTTCGCCCAACAGCGCCACCAGCAGCCCTTCAGCTTCACTGATGCGTCCTTCGCTGAACAGCGCCTGGGCCTGTTCCAGCGGATCCGCCGCAGCCGGTGGTGGCATCTGCACATGTGGCTCCAGCATCGCCCGTACTGCCGACTCCGGCTGCGCACCGGCAAACCCGTCCACCGGCTGGCCATCCTTGAACAACACCACCGTCGGCAGGCTTTGAATGCCGAAACGCGCGACGATGTCCTGTTCGGCCTCGCAATCGACCTTGGCCAACAGCAACTCGCCGCGATAGCTCTCGGCAATCTGCGCCAGCATCGGCATCAGCGCCTTGCATGGCGCACACCATTCGGCCCAGAAGTCCACCAGCACAGGTTTTTCAAAAGAATTCTGAATCACCGCCTGGTCGAAGTTGGCGGTGGTGACGTCGAAGATGTACGGCGTGGGCTCACTCATGGGGCGTCTCGAATAAAGCGGGAATGGGGGCAACTATAAGGGCTGGCGCTAGCTATCGGAAGCCGCCTGGCATTCAGTAATCATGCGCGTGCCAAAACGGGTCCAGATACCAGTCCTGAGGAAAACCCATTGCTTCGATACGGACGTCGGGAAACTCGTCGATCAGCAGATGCAGGCTGTGACCCCAGCGAGTATGTGGGCTCACCTGGCCCATCAGGTGATTGAGTATGCATAGCGTGGAGAACATGCGGCTATGTGTCCCCGGTTGAAGCAAATACTGCGGCCATGGAAAGCTGGCTTTTTTGGGCAATTCAGGACGGATACCCAATTCTCGGTTCCACATGCGTGAATGGTGAGCGCAGATATTTCGGACAGTGGTCAGCGTGTGCAGCCAGGACTGCATGAGTGGTGCCGGGAGTAGAAGGCGCCTGGAGATCGCTTTCTTGTCGGCGTCCTTGGCCAAGCCTTTGTACAGATGGGATAAGTCTCCCAGTGTCAATTCTTCCAACATGGCCCAACCCGGCATCAACGCGGGCTGGACGTAGGTCACGGAGTAATGACGGGCATAACTTTCTTTTGCCCTTTGGCGTTTAAGAAGATCTTTTCGTGCATCGCTGGCATGTGATCTATCGATGCGTTCGCATTCGCGCTGGTAGTCACGGGTTGCGCTGGCTTGCTTCATGGACAGTGTTGCAAGCAGGCGTTGATGATCAAATTTGAGGTGGAACAACCCTGGATTGAGATACCAATGACTGCCATGGGCGGGTCCCATGTGATTACTGATAACCGAACGTGAGGCTATTTCGACGCGCTCAATGGCATCCATGGTCAGTAAGCGAAGCCTTCTATCAAAATCGTATAGGCGGGTTAATTGGCGGAACTGGCTACCTTCACGAAAAAGATGGTCAATAGCGTCAGGCTGTTGAAAGGGCCGCATATAAGGGCTGAGTCGAAAGAAACTGACGGATTGCAAGAAGTGCTCGGCACGAGCTTCATTGTGAATTATCAGTCCGCGCCGCTTGAGGAGTCCCAGCTGGGCAGGAACGTCGATGGCAGGTTTGCTGAATGACCTCATGCCCAAAAAGTACCGGGCATAAAAAACCCGCACAATTTGTGCTTGGTTACTGATGCAACCAGAGGCATGGCGGGTGTATTGCCGCAAAGATTAAGCAGGTGCCTGACGTTTGGCAAGGCCGTTGAGTCGTAAGTTATTAGCGAAACTGTCTGCCAGGACATGTCAGGAAATTTTCCATCCGTGAGCGAAGGATGGCATTTTCCATGCCTCGCCTTTTCCTGTCTTAGCCAATCTGTTGCCGGGAATTTGTAACGCGAAGGCTCAGCGCCGCGAGTGGTACAGACTCACCTTGCGAAACTCCCAAGGCTCGGCCAGGTCCGGCAGGGTCAACGCGTCCAGAACCTCCAGCCGTTGATAACGCGGGTGTTGGAAGTCCCGCACCCGCGAATCGGCCACCAGCGCTTCGCGGCCACGGGTGAGGAATTGATCCAGCAGCGGCAGGTTGGCGCGGTCGTAAAGCACGTCGGCCACCAGGATCAAGTCAAAACGGTCGGCTTCGGCGAAGAAGTCGGCGCAATAGCCCAGCTCCACCGCATTGAGTTCGGCGTTGGCGCGGCAAGACGCCAGGGCCAGCGGGTCCAGGTCACAAGCCACTACTTCCAGGGCCCCCGCCTTTACGGCGGCAATCCCGGCCACGCCGGAACCGGCGCCGAAATCCAGCACGCGTTTGCCGGCGACCCACTCGGGATGCGCCGCCAGGTAGCGCGCCAACGCCAGGCCGCTGGCCCAGCAAAAGCTCCAGTAGGGCGGCTCATGCAGGATGCGCCGGGTTTCTTCCTGGCTGAAGGCGCGGTCCATATTGTCGGCATCGAGCAGCCATAGCGACAATTCGGTACCCGGTAGCGGGCAGGGCACCAATTGCGCGTCGCCGATCAACTCGCTCAAGGCGCGCTGCAGGTGCAGCGGTGGCGTCATGGCGTCATGGCGCCTTGACGAGTTGCAGGGGGCCGGTGCTCTGGGTGATCGCTTGGGTGACGCGCACGGCGGGCAAGTGCAGGATCAACTGGCCGGACTGGCTGGCGCGGCCACGCAATTCAACGCGTGCACCGGCCGGGAAGGCTTCAGGGTTGAAGCGCAGGCGGAAGGCCAGGGGCTTGCCATTGCCGCTCAGCACGCTGCTGGCGAGCAGTTGCTGCGGGCGCGAACGGTCGTCGATCACCAGCAGAGCCATCTCGACTTCGGCGCCGGCGGGCACATTGGTCAGGCTGCCGCTGATTTCCCGTTGATAGGCGGGCAGGGGGCCGAGGTCTTCAATACCCGGGACTTTTTTCTCTTGTGCCGGTGTCGGTTGAGGCGCGGCTGGTTTGGGGGCCTCGCTGCTGCAGGCGACCAGAAAACTGAACAGCGTGAGTAGAACGAGTGGTCGTAACTGCATGTACGGCTCCAGAAAGGACAAAATCCGTGGCTTAAAAAATATCAAACATATAAGCCTGCCTATATACCGTAAAGGCTATGGCTTGTCTTGCGACGGGGATGCGCTACCATGGCCCTCCCATTTTTTGTTGCCTGCCAACCATGCACTGTCCCTTCTGCGGTGCCAACGACACCAAGGTCATTGACTCGCGTCTGGTCGCCGAGGGCGATCAAGTGCGTCGCCGGCGCGAATGCCTGGCCTGTGGTGAACGTTTCACCACCTTCGAAACCGCCGAACTGGTATTGCCCCGTCTGATCAAGTCCGACGGCAGCCGCCAGCCTTTCGACGAAGAAAAATTGCGCGCCGGTATGCAGCGCGCCCTGGAAAAACGCCCGGTGAGTGTCGAGCGCCTGGAAGCGGCGCTGGTGCATATCAAGCACAAGCTGCGAGCGACCGGCGAGCGCGAGGTCAAGAGCCTGGTGGTCGGCGAGTTGGTGATGGGCGAACTGCAAAAGCTCGACGAAGTCGCCTATATCCGTTTTGCCTCGGTGTATCGACGCTTCCAGGACCTCAATGAGTTCCGCGAAGAAATCGACCGCCTGGCCCGTGAGCCTTCCAAACAATGACGTCTGAACAGGCAGTCCTCGACGCCCATTACATGGCGCGTGCCCTCGAATTGGCGCGCAAGGGCCTGTACACCACCCACCCCAATCCACGGGTGGGCTGCGTGATCGTGCGTGACGGGCAGATTGTCGGCGAAGGCTGGCATGAGCGCACCGGCGAGCCCCATGCCGAGCCGAATGCCCTGCGCGCCGCCGGTGAAAAGGCCCGTGGCGCGACGGTGTACGTGACGCTGGAGCCGTGCAGCCACCATGGCCGTACGCCGCCGTGCGCCGATGCACTGGTGAGCGCCGGTGTGGCGCGGGTGGTGGCAGGTATGCAGGACCCGAACCCGGAAGTGGCCGGGCGTGGCATGCAGCGTCTGGCCCAGGCGGGTATCGAGGTGCGCAGCGGCGTGCTGGAAGCTGAGGCGCGGGCGCTTAACCCGGGGTTCCTCAAGCGCATGGAGCACGGTTTGCCGTTCGTGCGGGTCAAGCTGGCCATGAGCCTGGACGGCCGCACGGCGATGGCCAGCGGCGAAAGCCAATGGATCACCGGCCCCGCTGCCCGCGCCGCCGTCCAACGTCTGCGTGCCGAGGCGAGTGTGGTGTTGACCGGTGCCGATACGGTGCTGGCCGACGGCGCCCGCTTGACTGTGCGCGCCGCTGAGTTGGGCCTGGATGAACAAACCACCGCCCTGGCCATGTCGCGCCCGCCGCTGCGCGTGTTGATCGACGGCCGCTTGCGCGTGCCGCTCAATGCACCCTTCTTCAAGGCAGGCCCGGCACTGGTCATCACCTGCGTGGCCCCGGAGAACCAGTTTCCCCGTGGCCCAGAGTGCCTGGTGGTACCGGGTGTGGAGGGCCAGGTCGACCTGCGCTCGGCGCTGGTGGCATTGGCCGCCCGTGGCGTCAACGACGTGCTGGTGGAAGCGGGCCCGAGCCTGGCGGGCGCGTTTGCCCAGCAGGGCCTGGTGGATGAGTACGTCATATTCATCGCCGGCAAGTTCCTTGGCTCCGCTGCCCGGCCGTTGCTGGACTGGCCGCTTGAGAAGCTGGTCGACGCGCCCCAACTCAAGATCACTGACATGCGCGCTGTAGGCGACGACTGGCGAGTCACTGCCATTCCCGTCCCGACAGCGAGCGTATAATTCCCGGCCTGCGCTTAAGCGTCAGCCCCTCGTTTTCAGGAGAGCGAAATGTTCACCGGCATTATCGAATCCATCGGCAGCATCCGTGCAATGACCCCCAAAGGCGGCGACGTGCGCCTGCTGGTTGAAACCGGCAAGCTGGACCTCGGCGACGTCAAGCTGGGTGACAGTATCGCCGTCAGCGGCGTGTGCCTGACCGTTATTGAGCTGCCGGGCAACGGCTTTGCCGCCGACGTCAGCCGGGAAACCCTGGACTGCACCGCGATGAACGACCTCAAGGCCGGCAGCCCGGTCAACCTGGAAAAAGCCCTGACGCCAACCACGCGCCTGGGCGGTCACCTGGTCAGCGGCCATGTCGACGGTGTCGGCGAAGTGGTGACCCGCAGTGAAAACGCACGCGCCGTGGAATTCCGCATCCGTGCGCCCAAAGAGCTGGCCAAGTACATTGCCCACAAGGGTTCGATTACCGTTGATGGCACCAGCCTGACCGTGAACGCCGTCAATGGCGCCGAATTTGAACTGACCATCATTCCCCACACCCTCAGCGAAACCATCATGGCCTCCTACCAGCCGGGGCGCCGGGTGAACCTGGAAGTGGACTTGCTTGCCCGTTACCTGGAGCGCCTGTTGCTGGGCGAAAAGGCCGCAGAGCCTGCATCAGGCAACATCACCGAAAGTTTTCTGGCCGCTAACGGCTACCTGAAATCCTGACCAAGGGGGTGCCGCGTGGCGCTCAATAGCATCGAAGAACTGGTTGAAGACATCCGCCAAGGCAAGATGGTCATCCTTATGGATGACGAAGATCGCGAGAACGAAGGCGACATCATCATGGCCGCCGAGGCGTGCAAGCCTGAGCACATCAACTTCATGGCCAAGCACGCCCGTGGTTTGATTTGCATGCCCATGAGCCGCGAACGCTGCGAGTTGCTCAAGCTGCCGTTGATGGCGCCGCGCAATGGGTCGGGTTTCGGCACCAAGTTCACGGTATCGATTGAAGCCACCACTGGCGTCACCACCGGTATCTCCGCCGCTGACCGCGCCCGTACCGTGCAAGCCGCCGCCGCCAAAGATGCCAAGGCCGAAGACATCGTCAGCCCCGGTCACATTTTCCCGCTGATGGCTCAACCGGGTGGCACCCTGGCTCGCGCCGGTCACACCGAAGCCGCCTGCGACCTGGCGCGCATGGCCGGTTTCGAGCCGAGCGGGGTGATCTGCGAAGTGATGAACGACGACGGCACCATGGCCCGTCGCACTGAACTGGAAGCCTTTGCCGCCGAACACAACCTCAAGATCGGCACCATTGCCGACCTGATCCACTACCGCATGATCCACGAACGTACCGTTCAGCGGATTGCCGAGCAGCCGCTGGACAGCGAACTGGGCCAATTCAATTTGGTGACCTACCGTGATTCAGTGGAAGGCGACGTGCATATGGCCCTGACCCTGGGCAACATTTGCGCCGAAGAGCCGACCCTGGTGCGGGTGCACAACATGGACCCTCTGCGCGACCTGTTGATGGTCAAGCAACCCGGCCGCTGGAGCCTGCGCGCCGCCATGGCCGCGGTTTCCGAGGCTGGCAGCGGTGTGGTGCTGTTGCTCGGTCACCCGTTGGACGGCGACGTATTGCTGGCACATATCCGCGAAACCGCCGACGCCGTGCCGGTGAAAAAACCGACCACCTACAGCATCGTCGGTGCCGGTTCGCAGATCCTGCGCGACCTGGGCGTGCGCAAAATGCGCCTGATGAGCGCACCGATGAAATTTAATGCGATATCCGGATTCGACCTGGAAGTTGTAGAATACGTGCCCTCCGAATAAAGGCCGGCGATTTCTGCCCCTTGTTCGCGGTTAAATCATCACTGAGGGACGCACTTTTCGCGTCCCGGCTCTTTAAGAGATTTGTCGAATGACCCTGAAGACCATCGAAGGTACCTTCATCGCCCCCAAAGGCCGCTATGCCCTGGTGGTTGGCCGCTTCAACAGCTTCGTGGTTGAAAGCCTGGTAAGCGGTGCGGTTGACGCCCTGGTTCGCCACGGTGTGAGCGAGAGCGATATCACCCTTATCCGCGCCCCTGGCGCCTTCGAAATTCCACTGGTTGCGCAAAAAGTTGCTCAGCAGGGTGAATACGCGGCGATCATCGCCCTGGGCGCGGTCATTCGTGGCGGCACCCCGCACTTCGAATACGTAGCCGGCGAATGCACCAAGGGCCTGTCCCAGGTGTCCATGGAGTTCGGCGTGCCAGTCGCTTTCGGCGTACTGACCGTTGATTCCATCGAGCAAGCCATCGAGCGTTCCGGCACCAAAGCCGGTAACAAGGGCGCTGAAGCTGCCTTGTCCGCGCTGGAAATGGTCAGCCTGCTGTCGCAGTTGGAGGCCAAGTGATTTCCGACGAAAGCGATCGTTTCAACCCGCGTGACGAGCGTCCAGCCGATGCCGGCAAGCCTTCGAAAAGCGAAAAGCGCCGTGCGGCCCGTCAGCTCGCCACCCAGGCGCTGTACCAGCGTCATATGGCTGGCACTTCGCTGAACGAGATCGAAGCGCAATTTCGCGTCGATAACGACTTCACCTTTGCTGACCAGAGCTACTTCCACGACATCCTGCACGGTGTTCCGGCCAACATGACCGAGATCGATGCTGCGCTGACGCCATGCCTGGACCTGACCCTCGAAGAGCTGGACCCGGTTGAGCTGGCGGTACTGCGCCTGTCCACCTGGGAGCTGCTCAAGCGTGTTGACGTACCGTACCGCGTGGTGATCAACGAAGGCATCGAACTGGCGAAAGTCTACGGTTCGACCGACGGTCACAAGTTCGTCAACGGCGTGCTCGACAAGCTGGCCCCGCGCCTGCGTGAAGCCGAAGTAAAGGAACACAAGCGCTAATCTGCGCTTGAGTCCCGCATGGGCGAGTTCGAGCTGATCCGCAAGTACTTCGCCGCCGCGCCTTGTGCGCAAGGCGGCGATGGCATTGCCCTGGGGATCGGCGACGACTGTGCCTTGCTGGCGCTGCCCGCCGGAGAGCAACTGGCGGTCTCTACCGATACGCTGGTGGCCGGCGTGCATTTTGCCGACCCCTGTGACCCGTACCTGCTCGGCCAGCGCTCGCTGGCCGTGGCGGTGAGCGACCTGGCCGCCATGGGCGCCGACCCCCTCGCGTTTACCCTTGCCCTGACCACGCCGACCGTGGATGCCGATTGGCTGCAACGCTATGCCCAAGGCCTGAACGCCATGGCGCAACGTTGCGGCGTGGGCTTGGTGGGCGGCGATACCACCCGAGGGCCACTGAGCCTGACCCTGACCGTATTTGGCCGCGTACCGGCCGGGCAGGCGTTGACGCGCAGTGGTGCGCAGCCGGGTGACCTGCTGTGTGTGGGCGGCGAACTGGGCGATGCCGCTGGTGCTTTGCCATTGGTCTTGGGCCAACGCACGGCGGATGCGGCAGTTGCCGAGCCGCTGCTGGCACATTACTGGTCGCCGCAACCGCAGTTGGCCCTGGGGCTGACGTTGCGGGGCAAGGCGAGCGCGGCCATGGATATCTCCGACGGGCTGCTGGCCGATTGTGGGCATATCGCCAAGGCTTCGGCGGTCAGCCTGGTGATCGAACGTCACAGGTTGCCGTTATCTACCGCCTTACTGACATTTGTCGGCGAGGATCAGGCCCGCGTCGCGGCGTTGAGCGGGGGCGATGACTACGTGCTGGCATTTACCTTGCCGATATCCGCGTTGGCACCTTTGCGAGCGGGCGGCTGGCCGATTCACGTGATCGGTCGGGTCGAAGCGGGGCAGGGCGTGACCCTGCTCGATGCCCATGGTCAGGACATTACACCGGCCGTGCGCGGCTATCAGCATTTTCGCGAGACGCCGTAGCCAGCGTCCTGCGCTACCCTTTATCTGATGATTACCACGTAGGAAGCCGTCACTATGGTCGTGCGCTGCTGGCTGCTGATCGCTCTGTGTGCCTTTACCTCTGTACTTCAGGCGGATGAGGCGTCGGTGCCCGGCAAGGTCATGCTGGCCGGCGAAGAGTGGAACGACTACACCAATAAAGATGGCAGCGGCCTGGCCTGGGACGTGGTGCGCCAGATCTTCGAGCCAATAGGCATCACCCTGCAGACCCGCAGCGAGCCCTACACCCGCTCGGTCGGCCTGGCCCAGCGTGGCGAGGTGGATGGATGCGTCGGCACCTATCGCAATGAAGTCAGCGGGGTGTTGTACCCCCGCTGGAACTTCGACGCCGACCACGTATACGCCCTTGGGCTCGCCACTGCGCCTACGCCGACACAGGCGACGCTGGGCGACTACCGCCTGGCCTGGGTGCGTGGCTACAAGTACGAGCAATACCTGCCCAATGTGCGCCGCTTCAACCAGATCGAACGGCGCGACGGTATCCTGCCAATGCTGCAATACGGTCGCGCCGATTTCTATATCGATGCCCTCACTGAAGCCAAGTATGTACTCAGCCAGGCGCAAGACCCGGCGCTGTTCAAACTTACGCATATCGCCGAGTTGCCGCTCTACATAGCCTTTGCCGATACCGAGCGCGGCAGGGCGTTGATGGCGGTGTATGACCAGCGTTTGGCCGCCCTGGTCAAGACCGGCGAGCTCAAAGCGACTTTTGCGCGCTGGAAACAGCCGTATCCGTTTCCGGGCCCATAGAACTGACGCGAAGGCCAATCGAACCTATTGATCTTTATCAGCGATAATTCAGCTTAAGCGTCTGTAGGAACCTGCTGTTACAATGGCCGCCTCTGTGAAATCTGAAATCAGGAGCACACGGTGCCCGTCGTTTTCGTCGCCGCTTCCAAGCTGCCTACCCCTTTTGCCACGTTCACCATGAACGGCTTTCTCGAAGAAGCCACCGGGCGCGAGCACGTTGTGCTCAGCCTCGGCGACATCACGGATGGCGCGCCGGTGCTGGGGCGCGTGCATTCCGAGTGCCTGACCGGCGATGCGCTGTTCAGCCAGCGCTGTGACTGCGGCTCGCAACTGGAAGCCGCTTTGCAAGCCATCGCCCGTGAAGGCCGTGGCGTGCTGCTGTACTTGCGTCAGGAAGGCCGTGGCATTGGCTTGTTGAACAAGATCCGCGCCTACGAGCTGCAAGATGGCGGCGCCGACACTGTGGAAGCCAACGAGCGCCTGGGCTTTGCCGCCGACCAGCGCGACTACGCCATCTGCCTGCCGATGCTTGAGCACCTGGGGGTCAAATCCCTGCGCCTGATGACCAACAACCCGCGCAAGGTCAAAGCCTTGACCGAGATGGGCATCACCGTGGCCGAGCGCGTGCCGCTGCACACCGGGCACAATCCGCACAACAAGCTCTACCTGGCGACCAAAGCCAGCAAGCTCGACCATATGATGGGCAACGAGCACCAGGGCGAGGTCGACCGCGCGTGACTCGCGGCCAGGTGAAACGGCGGTTATCCTTCAACTGGTGGCAGTACCTGGCTTTGGCATTGCTGCCCCTGTTTGTGATCAATCTGCTGTTTGGCCGTGCTGAACCCCTGCTGCCCGTGCTGGCCATGCCGTTCTTCATTGCCGGCGTGGCCTCGATGTTTCTCAGCCTGCGTTATTTTCACGGCTATAAACATGCGCTGATCGCTACTTCCAAAGCCCTCGATACCCCTGAAGAACCTGCTGCCTGGATCACCCTGGCGGCGCGTCGGCGCACGGCTTTGCTGGTAGCCGCGCTACCGGCCTGGATCGGTGCGCTGGCGGTGTTCGTGGGGCTGGAAGCGGTGCCACTGTTCCTGCTGGCAATGTCGACCATGGTGCTGTTTTACCTCTACCGCATTCCGCGTCAACTGGGATGAGCCGCTACTGGCTGGCACTGCTGCTCGTATTGAGTGTTCAGGCGATGGCAGCCGAACGAGTGGTCAGCCTGGCGCCGTCGCTGTCTGAAATCGTCGTTGAGCTGGGCGCAGCCGACCTGTTGGTGGGTGTGCTTGATGGTGGTGAGCGGCCAACAGCACTGGCAACGGTTGCGTCGGTCGGGCATTACGGCCAACTGGATATGGAGCGTCTGCTCAGCCTGAAGCCCGACCTGATCCTGCTGTGGCCCGGCAGCGTCGGCCCGGCCCAGCGTGAGCAGCTTCAGCGGTTGAATATCCCGGTGTATATCGCCGAGCCCCATAGCCTTGCGCAACTGACTACTCAGGTCCAGGCCATTGCCGAGCAATTGGGCCGAGCTGAGGCAGGGCGCCAGCTCGCTGCACAACTACGCCAGCGCTTGGCCGAGTTGCGCCAGCGCTATCAGCGGGCCGAGCCGTTGCGGGTGTTTTACCAAGTGTGGAACCAACCGCTGTACACCGTGGGTGGTGGGCAGATCATCAGCGATGCGCTCAGTGTGTGCGGGGCGCGTAATGTGTTTGATGATCTGAAGTTGCCGGCGCCGCAGGTCAATATCGAGTCGGTGCTGGCGCGTGATCCCGAGGTGATCCTGGTGGGTGATCAAGCTCAGAGACAAGGGTGGAAGGCATGGCCGATGATGTCTTCGCGGGTGCGATTAGTGCCGGACAAGGGCCTGGAGCGGCCCAGCGGGCAGATGTTGGAGGCGGTGGGGCGGTTGTGTCAGGTTTTATCGCCTAACCTGTGAAACCGCTATCGCAGGCAAGCCAGCTCCCACAGGGGAATGCATTTCAATTGTGGGAGCTGGCTTGCCTGTGATGACGTCGGTGCAGGTCCCTCAGAACTCAGGCGTCCATGTCAGCCCAACCATCCACACCCGACCTTCTTCACGATAATTCTGAGCCTCGCCGAGGTAGCTGTACTTCGCCCGGGCATAAGACCTGTCCAGCACGTTATCCACCTTCAGCGACAACGACACCTCTCGGTTCAACGCCCAACTGCTGCGTAGCCCCAACAAGGCATACCCGCCCAAACGGTTGCGGTTGGCTTCATCATCGTAGCTGCTGCTGATCGCCTGCCAGCTCGCGCCAACGCCCAGCTTGTCGAACTGCCGATCCAGATCCAGGTTCAATGTACGCCGAGCGCGACGTGCCAGGGTGTGGCCGCTGTCACGGTCACGCGGGTCGATAAGCGACAGGCCCAGGTTGCCCTGCCAGCCAAACACTTCTTGCTTGAGCGCCGCTTCAAAGCCGTTGATCCGCGCCGATGCCACGTTTTGCGGCTTGCCGGCGTCAAGGATGATCGCGTCGCTCAGGTCGGTACGATACAGCGAGGCTTCCACCCGTGTGCTGTCGGTCAGTTGGCTGCGCCATTGCAGCTCGTAGCTCTTTGATGTCTCGGGCTGCAGATTGGGGTTGCTGTACTGCGTGTCGGGGTAATAGAGGTCGTTGAAGGTCGGCGCGCGGAAGCCTTCGCTGTAGCTCAAGAGTAGGTCGTTGTCAGGGTTGACCGGTACGGTCAGGGTGCCGCTCCAGCTATTTTGACCGCCGAACTGCTGGTTCTGGTCGCGACGCAGCCCAAGCTCGGTGGAAAACCACTCGCTGTGGAAGCGGTGCTGCACAAAGGCGGCGCGGTTCCAGCGGCTGTTTTCGGTAAAGGTGGTGGAGCCGTGGAAGCGGTCTTCATACCAGTCGCCACCGACGATCAGGTTGTTCTGCTCATTCAGCGTCAGGTCGTTCTGCCAGTTGACCGAGTCGCGGTAGGTATTGAACACGCTGAAATCATCACTGAGCGTATCGCGCTTGGTGTCACGGTTTTCGCTGTGGCCCAACTCCAGGCGCGACTGCCAGGTCTCATTGAGCTTGGCATCGACATAACCGCTGGCGCTGCTGACGGTGTAATCGGTGTAGGGTTTCTGGCCGACGCTCTGCCCGGTGGCGCCGTTGTAGCGGCCATAACTGTTGTCGTACTCCGACTTGCCACGGTTATCCAGCAGATTGAAACCTACCTCCAGCTCATCGCTGAACGAATGGCGGAGGTTCAGGCTGATGGACTGGTTTCGGTAGGCATCATGGTCGCCGTCACTGGGGAACGACGCGTGGCTCGCGTTGATACCTGCGGTTTCATCCAGGCTTGCGCCCAGGTTGAAGCGCGTATGTTCATCGCCGCCCGACAGGCCCAGGCTGCGCTCCCAGGTCTGGTTACTGCCAAACCCGAGCTTCAAGCGCGGCTGTAAGCCTTGCTCGGCATTGCGCCGGGTAAACACCTGAATCACCCCGCCAATCGCATCACTGCCGTAAATCACCGAACGTGAACCGCGCAGCACTTCCACCCGTTCAATCTGATCGACGTTGAGGTATTGCAAGCCGCTGTCGCCGGAGGTGGTGTTGGCGATGCGTTGGCCGTCCACTAGCACCAGGCTCTGCGCCGACTTGGTGCCGCGAATGAAGATCCCCGGCAGACTGCCACGCCCACCGGTCGGCGCAACTTGCACGCCCGGCACGCGGCTGAGCAGGTCGGTGACGCTGCTGGGTTGCAGGCGGTCGATGTCGGCGCGGGTGAAGACGGTGTTGGCGGCGCTGCTGTCATTACGCGCCTGCACTTGGCGGTTGGCGCTGATGACCACATCGGAGAGCTTCAAGGCCTGGTCGCGGGTGTCGGCGAGCAGGTCAGCGCAGGGCAGAAGCAGCAGGGCAAGGCACAGGCGTTTCATGGGCTGTCCATAGCATTGGAAGGTCATGCAAAACCACTGTGTGGATTGCCTGCGATAGCGGTGTATCTGACACATTGTTAGCGAATGTGCCGCCGTCATCGCAGGCAAGCCAGCTCCCACAGTTGGGGCTGATTACAGGTTCAGTAGCGCCAGGCGCTCGCGAACGGACGCCTCGATACCCGCCTCATCCAGCCCGCATTCAGCCAGCATCTGCGCCGGCTTGGCGTGTTCGACGTATACATCCGGCAAGCCCAGGTGCAGCACCGACTTGAGGATGTTCTCCCGCGCCAGGAACTCGCTGACTGCCGCACCGGCGCCGCCCATGATGGCGTTCTCTTCCACGGTTACCAGCAGCTCATGGCTACCGGCGATCTCGCGCACCAAGGCTTCATCCAGTGGCTTGACGAACCGCATGTCGACCACGGTGGCGTCGATCCTCTCAGCGACTTTCAAGGCTTCGGCCAGTTGTACGCCAAACACCAGGAATGCAGTTTTGCTGCCTTGGCGACGCACGACGCCTTTGCCGATTTCAATCGGCTCCAGGTCTTTCTCGATCACGGCATTCGGGCCATTGCCCCGGGGATACCGCACAGCGGCCGGGCCGTTGTACAGGTGGCCGGTGCTGAGCATCTTGCGCAGTTCGTTTTCGTCGCTGGGCGTCATCACCAGTATGCCGGGGATGCAGCGCAGGTAGGACAGGTCGAAGCTGCCAGCATGGGTCGGGCCGTCTTCGCCCACCAGGCCGGCGCGGTCGATGGCGAACAGCACGTCGAGGTTCTGCACCGCCACATCGTGAACCAACTGGTCATAACCGCGTTGCAGGAAGGTGGAGTAGATCGCCACCACCGGCTTGGCGCCTTCGCAGGCCATGCCGGCGGCGAAGGTGACAGCGTGCTGCTCGGCAATCGCCACGTCGAAGTAACGCAACGGGAAACGCTCGCTGAACGCCACCAGATCGGAGCCTTCCTTCATCGCCGGGGTAACACCCACCAGGCGCGGGTCGGCGGCGGCCATGTCGCACAGCCATTCGCCAAACACACCGGAATACTTCGGCCCGCTGGCCTTTTTCGGCGCAGCGGCGGGGGCATCGAGGGGTTCGAGCTTGGTGATTGCGTGGTAACCAATCGGGTCGACTTCAGCCGGGGCGAAGCCTTTGCCCTTCTTGGTGACGATATGCAGGAACTGCGGGCCCTTGAGGTCGCGCATGTTGCGCAAGGTGGCGATCAGGGTCGGCAGGTCGTGGCCATCGATAGGGCCGATGTAGTTCCAGCCCAGCTCTTCGAACAGGGTGCCGGGCACCAGCATGCCCTTGGCGTATTCTTCGGTGCGACGGGCGATTTCCCACGCTCCAGGCAGACGTGACAGCACTTTCTTGCTGCCTTCGCGCATGCTGGCGTAGGTGCGGCTGGAGAGGATTTTCGCCAGGTAATTGGACAGGCCACCGACATTGCGCGAGATCGACATGTCGTTGTCGTTGAGGATCACCAACATGTTGGCATCCACTTCCGGCGCATGGTTGAGCGCTTCGAAGGCCATGCCGGCAGTCAGCGCGCCATCCCCGATCACGGCAATCGCCTTGCGATCGCTGTTTTGCAGACGGGCGGCAATCGCCATGCCCAACGCTGCACTGATGGACGTGCTGGAGTGGCCGACGCCAAAGGTGTCGTACTCGCTCTCGGAACGGCGCGGGAAGGCGGCCAGGCCGTCCTTCTGACGCAGGCTGCCCATGCGCTCGCGACGGCCGGTGAGGATTTTATGCGGATATGCCTGATGGCCCACGTCCCACACCAGCCGGTCGTCCGGGGTGTCGAACACGTAATGCAGGGCGATGGTCAGCTCGATCACGCCCAGCCCGGCGCCGAAATGCCCACCGGTCTGGCCGACCGTGTAGAGCAATTCCAGGCGCAACTCATCGGCCAGGGTTTCCAGCTCGGCTTCACCCAGTCGACGCAGGCCGTCCGGCGTGGCAGCGCGGTCGAGCAGGGGCGTGGACGGGCGTTTGCGGGGAATCTCTTGAAACGTCGTGGGCATCAGGCGAATCGTTATAGGTATAGAAGAGGCGGCAGTTTACCTCAAGCGGTGCAAACTGCCCACGCAGGGCGCCGAACTTGGCCGATATGCGGCGCAAATGGCCGGGGTTGTCAGTGGCGGCGCTCGACGATATACCGCGCCAGGTCACGCAGCGGCTCGGCCGCCGCGTCGAAAGGTCGCAGGGCATCCAGGGCCTGGTCACGCAGCTCAATGGCGTATGCCTTGGCGGCTTCCAGCCCCAGCAGAGCCGGATACGTCGGCTTGTCCCGTGCAATATCGGCGCCTTGGCGTTTGCCGAGGGTGGCGGTATCGCTTTCCACGTCGAGAATATCGTCCTGCACCTGGAAGGCCAGGCCGATCGCGCGGGAATAAGTCTGCAGGGCCGCCAGTTGCTCGGCGTCGGCGCGGCCGCTGGCCAGGGCGCCCAGGTGCACGGCGGCTTCGATCAACGCGCCGGTCTTGTGGCGATGCATGTATTCAAGGGCTTCTTGATCCAGCTTGAGGCTGACCGAACCCATGTCGATGGCTTGGCCGCCGACCATTCCGGCCGGGCCAGCAGCGTGGGCCAGAGCAGTAACCATGCGCAGGCGGATCTCGGCGTTGACGCTGCTTAGCGCCGGGTCCAGCAACGCGCTGAACGCCAGGCTCTGCAAGCCATCCCCGGCCAGGATCGCGTAAGCCTCATCGAAGGCTTTGTGGGTCGTGGGCTGGCCGCGACGCAGATCGTCGTCATCCATCGCCGGCAGGTCGTCGTGTACCAGGGAGTAAGCGTGGATCAACTCCACCGCACACGCTGCGCCATTGGCCTCGGCCGCCGGCGCGCCCAGGGCTTCGCAGGCCGCATAGGCCAGCAACGGGCGCACCCGCTTGCCGCCATTCATCACGCTGTAGCGCATGGCTTCATAGAGGCGCGTCAATTCCGGGCTTGGCGCAACAAACAAGGGCTCCAGCGTTGCATTCACCCGGGCTTGGCTACTGGCCTGATACGCGCTGATCATTCCGGCTGTTCCGCATCGAAAGGCTCTTGCGCCAACTCCCCGTCGCGCTCCAGCAGCACCTGGACCTTCTGCTCCGCCTGCGCCAACGCGCTCTGACAGTCGCGGGTCAGGCCAATGCCTTGCTCAAATGCCGTCAACGAGTCTTCCAGCGACAACTCGCCGTTCTCCAGACGCTCGACCAGGGTTTGCAGGTCGGCGAGGGATTGTTCGAAATCGAGTGCAACTTTTTTGCGGGCCATGGCGGCAATTCCGGTAGACGGTAAACCGGCGCGACACTAGCAGACATGGGGGATTGGGGCAAATGAGTGGGGCTGTTACTGCTGGGCGGGATTGATCTGATAACGCGTGCTGCGGCCGCCTTCGGGGAGGCGTGTCAGATAGTTTTTTCCAGTAGGTCGGCCAGGTGGCGTGTTGTTGATTCATAAGGGGACGCCTGGGGGCGTGTGAGCCGAATAGAGAGAGTATTCGGCTCATTTTGTGAGCTGATTGTGCTTTGTATTCGGCTCATCGTCGAGGCGCTACTGGGCCACAGAGTGCGTTCTCAGGGGGGCGTTTGATATTCAACGGAAGCTGACGTCGATTCTGTCGACTTTTAGTTTTATGAAGCGCTCGTTACATTCAGGATGGTCGTAGTGAATGTCCTCATCGTTTAATGAGACGAAGCTGTGAAATTGTGTGTCGCGTAGGTTTCCATAAAGTAGGTAAGCATATCCGGGATTTGTCTTTTCAATCAGTGGTGTTCTCGGTTCAACCCTTTCAATCTCGTAATCGTCAGATAGATTCATTGTCAGCTCGACGTCATACGTCTTTCCGACTTCTATCTCATGTGGGGAATAGCTGACGAAGCAATTAATGATGACTCCCTCGATGAGCAGTATTACGTCCTCTTCTATATGGATACTGGTTTCTATAACTCGTGCTTTCTTTAATTTCACGTCTAGTGCCTAGAAGTAGAAAAAAACACCGGTTTTTCTATCGATAGCTAACTGGGTTAAATGGATTATTTTTTCTAATAGTTCGGGGTTTTCAGGCAAGGATTTTTTTTTTAAAATTCTTAGCATTTCAGTGAGCTCTTCGGAAGTGTTAATGTGTTCGTCCTCATAGTCATCGATGATCTTTTTTAAAGAATCATTGATCTCCTCGTATATTCCCGATTTCAAGAGTTGTTGGTGCTCTATGCTTGTGAGGAGCACACGCTCCATCTGGTCGTTTGGGCACGCATTTAGGTCTAGCAAAAACATGGCTTCGCCAGTCAAGGGCGTACAAATCAATTTCATCGAGAATTTCCTTTTTTAAAATGTGTGACTTCATTGTATTCGCTTTGTGTTCTTCCCATCTGTTTGCCAGAAGAGGAGGTTTTGTTGTTGGGGATTGCTCCGGCTAAACTAAGATAACGCCTGGATCCCGGCAAGGACGGGTCGTGAATTCTAAAGTAATTACCATTAAGGTCCTCCACTATTTCAATCCCGCTCTGAGGGTTTTTGTATATTTTCTTTCCTTTATCTGTAGTTATTACTATCGGGTCAGGTCCAGCAAATTTAACGATATTTTCGTTCAGGTCAGCGGTCTGCCAATTGGCCGAGTACCGGGCTGCTCGCTGTGCTCCTCCTGCTTTTGGTAGCTCTGGTTGACCCTCATTAACTCGAACTGCCTGGGCTGATTCACGCGCTTCAATCTCGGGCTTACAGCCATCTTCACCGGGGCATGCATTTAGACCTAGTGGATCCACCCATCCCGTCGGATTGGGTACATACCGGTACCCATTGACCCCACCCGCCAACTTCACCGGATCCGGCGTGAGGTAACGACCAATATCTGGATTGTAGTAGCGATGGCGGTTGTAGTGCAGTCCGCTTTCCTGGTCGAAAT